>NZ_JBSFQI010000013.1:0-123507 GCF_053588635.1 Gordonia sp. NPDC003425
TCGCAACATCCAGATTTCCGGAGACCAGGGGCGCCTTACGTCACCGACACGCCGGTCCGCTGACCAGGCATTGCCCGCTCAACCTTGAAGAGCCGCGTATCCGCGTTCGGATTCGGTGAGATCACCGGTCTCACCGTCGTCATGGGCCCGGCGGCCGAGCACGAAGACATAACCGAGGAATCCCAGCCACACCACCACGCCGATCGCGATCCGCGCCCACGTCGGCAGACCCGACGGGGTCACGAAGGCCTCGATGAGCCCGCTGATGAGCAGCAGGCCCACCAGGCCGAGCGCCACCGCGATCGCCTCGCGGCCGCGGCGGGCCAACGACTCCGTGCGCGTCTGCTCGCCGGGCGACACCCAGGCCCAGAACACACGCAGACCCACCCCCGCGGCCACGAACAGACAGGTCAGTTCGAGCAGGCCGTGCGGTGCGATGAGCCCGAAGAACAGGTCGCCGCGGCCGTGCCGGATCATGATCGACGCCACGATCGAAACATTGAGGATGTTGCTGTACAACATCCAGATCACCGGCAGACAGAACACCCCCAGCGCGATGCACAGCACCGCGAGCCGGAAGTTGTTCGTCCAGACCTGAAACGCGAACGCCGACGCGGCATGTTCGCTGTAGTAGCTCTCGAAGTCGTTGTCGACCAACTCGTTGATCTCGGCCGGCGAACCGAGACTGCGTTCGACGTCGGGGTGCGCCAGCAACCACCAGGTGACCGCGACCGCGAACCCCACCGACACGGCCATCACCGACACCCACCACCACCGCATCGCGTAGAGGGCCGCGGGAAACGTGCGAGTCAGGTACCGGCCCACCTGCGACCAGGTGGACGCGGTGGTGCCCGCCGACCGTGAGCGGGCCCGGGCCAGCAGCGCCGACAGGTACCCCACCAGGGCGGCGTCGGGTGCGGTGGACCGGATCACCGACAGGTGGGTTGCGGTGCGCTGGTAGATGTCGAGGATCTCGTCGGCCTCCGCGCCGGTGAGTCGACGGCGACGCGAGAGTTCGTCGAGCCGATTCCAGGTGGGCGACTTGGCGCGTACGTAGGCGTCGAGATCCACCCGCCCAGACTAGCGGCGTCGCCGCGCGGAAGGGATCGCTCCCGCCCGAACGTCATTCGTGTGGAGCAGCATCCGCCGCCGGCAGACGGAGTGACGACCTTGCCCCCAGCCCGTGAGATGGTCGGCACCTGAGGTGATCGCTGTCGGCGACGCAAACGTCCGGGGTGTGATACTGTAGAACATACGTTCGATACTTTGGGTTGGGGGGTGAGGACGGGTTGGGGGGTGAGGATGTGTCGGCGACACCCGAGGTGATCACCCGGTTGCATGCGGTGCTCGATGAGATCGCCGCCACCGACGTGACCGCGTGGAATGACGACGAACTCGTCTCCGCGGCCACCGAACTCGAACGGGCTCACCACAGGATTCCGGCGGTGGGCAGCCGGGCGCTGGTGGAGATCTCTGATCGTGATATCCCTCGCAAACGCGGATTCCGCAGTGTGATCGCGTTCTTCTCCCACGCGCTGCGCATCACCGAACCGGTTCGCCGTAAACGGCTCCTCGAACACACCGCCCACTTCCATTCGGCCACCGGGCAACTGTTGGCACCGTCGTGTCCGACGTTGGCCGAGAAGTGCGCCGACGGCAGCGCCGGGATGGCCCACGCACTGGTGGTGCTCGACGTCCTCGACAAGATCCCGGCTGCAACGCCACACGACGTCACCGTCGCCGCCGAGCAGACGATGAGCAACTACGCGGCGACGCTGAGCCCGTCGGAATTGAGCCAGGTCGGGGCGCGGCTACTCGCCCACCTCGATCCCGACGGCCAACTCACCGACGACAACGACCGCGCCCGCCGTCGCAATCTGTGGCTCAACCGCCAAGACACCCAGTTGATGTCGAAACTCAACGGTCACCTCGACCCGCAGACCCGAGCCATGTTCGACGTGGTCCTCGACGCGTGGGGAAAGCCGGGCCTCAACAATCCCGACGACGACGCATCGCCACGAGGACCCGTCGGGGATGCCGACCCCCGCCAACTCGCCGACGCCGCAGGCCGCGACAACCGCTCACAAGCACAACGCAACCACGACGCGCTCCACGCCCTGCTCACCGCGGTACTCGCCGACGGAACGCTCGGCAAGAGTCACCGGGGACTGCCCGCGCACGTGATCATCAAAATCGACGAGAAAGACCTCCGCCGCCACGCCGGACTGGGTACCACCGCCTCCGGGGCGCTGCTACCGATCTCCGACGTCATCACCATGGCCGCCCGCTCACAGCAGTACCTGGCCGTGTTCGCCGACCACACCGCGGTGCCACTGTATTTCGGACGGTCACGTCGACTCGCCTCCCTGGGACAACGATTGGCGTCATTCGCCTCCGAAGGCGGCGAGATGTGTTCGGCACCCGACTGCACCCAACCGGCCACCCGCGTGGAAATCCATCACGCCCGCAACGACTGGGCCGACGGCGGACTCACCGACATCGACTCCCTGAAACCGGCCTGCCCCAAACACAATCCCATGGTCGGCCCCAACCCCGGCCAATACACCACCCGCATCATCGACGACGGCCCCGACACCGGCCGCGTGGCCTGGCAACTCAACACCCACCCCGGCATGCCCGCCAACCCCGAACACATCAACCGCCACCCCGACATCGGCACCGTCTTCGCCGAGACGTTGGATGCGGTTCGAGCCGACATCCACGGCCCACCACAGCAAGATTCGCCACCCGAGAAGGGTGTGCCACACGAGCAGGACTTGCCACCATACGATCCGGCGTCAACAAACGATCCGCCCGATCAGTCGTGGCAGGGCCCGCCAGATGAACCCAGATCGCCGGATGGGTTCACACAAGAATACGAATCCACGGTGGAATCCGCGCTGAAAATCTCACTGATCACACACGAATACACCCACGCCCACCTCACCTACATTCGCACCAACGAGGGAACCGACATAGTGCGCATTCACCACGCCAGCTGATTCCAAGGCACCGCGCAGAAGGGGTCGTGACGGTCTGAGGGTCATTCGCGTGGAGCAGCATGTACCGCTACGCACCGTACGACGTTACGCTGATCGTCATGTATCCGTCGGCGACGGTCGGGGTCGGCCGCAACGATCTCGTGTCCGGTGAGGCCGTCGCCCTCGATCTGCCCGCGGCCTCGCTCGGTCTGCGCATCTTGTCGGGGCTGATCGACGTCGTCGTGTCGGTGCTGATCCTGATCCTGTTGACGTGGCTGTCGTTCCGATTGGCGTTCGGAGTCGACACCGCGCTGCTCTACGGATTACTTTCGCTGTCGTCGATGGTGGCGTTGGTCGCCATTCCCACCACCCTGGAAACCGTGACGCACGGAAAGACGTTGGGCCACTACGCGCTCGGCCTGCGGACCGTTCGCGACGACGCCGGGCCGATCCGTTTCCGCCATGCACTGACCCGCGCGCTGGTGGGCGTGGTGGAGATCTACATGATGTTCGGGGTGCCCGCACTCGTGTGCGCCGCGGGCAGCCGCCGGGGCAAACGTGTGGGCGACCTGGTGGCGGGCACCTACGTGATCCGCGACCGTTTCACCCTGGTACTCACCGACCCGGTGCCGATGCCGACCGCGCTGGAATCGTGGGCGCGCACCGCCGACATCGCCTCGCTGCCGGATCATCTCGGACTGCTACTGCGGCAATTCGGCCAACGCGCACCCGGCCTGCGGCCGGAGTCCCGCGACGCACTCGCCGTCCGGCTCACCTTCGCCGTCGCACCGTTCGTTGCTCCCGCCCCGCCACCGGATGCCCCACGCAGCGATGTGCTGTTCGCCATCGCCGCCGAACGCCGACGACGCGACGCGCAACGCCTCGATCACGAGGACCGGTTGCGTGATCGCCTGCTGCGCTGACCGATCCCGGGCCGCAGACCCATCGAGGGTCCCGCTACTTGAGGTCGGCGCTCGACTTGCCGAGCAGGCGCCGCGCGATGATCAGCTGCTGGATCTGCTGGGTGCCCTCGAAGATGTCGAGGATCTTGGCGTCGCGGGCCCACTTCTCCAGTAGTCCGGTCTCGGAATAGCCTGCGGTGGCACCGATCTCGACGGCCTTGTTGGTGATGTCGGTGACGGTGCGCCCGGCCTTGGCCTTCGACATCGACGCCTCCAGCGAGTTCGGCTGCTTGTTGTCGGCCATCCACGCCGCGCGGATGGCGAGCAACCAGGATGCCTCCCAATCGGATTCGAGTCGGATGAAGTCGGCCACCGCCGCATGCTGTGCGGCCGCGGGCTGGTCGTAGTCGATGGTGTGCCCGGCGCTTTCGATGAGGCTGCGCAGTTCCTCGAGCGCGGCGCGACCCACCCCGATCGCCATCGCGGCGACCAGCGGGCGGGTATTGTCGAAGGTCTGCATCACACCGGCGAAGGCCTTCTTGGTGTCCACCTCCGGGGAGCCCAGCAGGTTGTCGGCGGGCACCCGGGCGTTCTCGAAGCGAAGCACGGCCGTGTCGGACGCCTTGATACCGAGCTTGTGTTCCAGGCGCACCACGGACACACCCTCGGTGTCCATGGGGACCACGAAACTCTTGATGGCGGCCCGTCCGGCGCTCTTGTCGACGGTGGCCCACACGACGACGTGGTCGGCGCGGGAGCCCGCGGTGACGAAGATCTTCTCACCGTTGAGGACATACTCGTCGCCGTCGAGGGTGGCGGTGGTCGACACGGCCGCCGAATCGGACCCGAAACTCGGCTCGGTGATCGCCATCGACGCCCAGACGTCGGAGAACCTCTCGAGCTGCTCGGGATTGGCCACCGCGGCGATCGCGGCGTTACCCAGACCCTGTTGCGGGATCGACAGCATCAGGGCGACGTCTCCCCAGCTCATCTCCACGCCGTGGAGCACGCCGCGGATGTTCGCGCCGTTGACCACGCCCGCCTTCGGCCCCGACGATTTGTCCGCGGCGTCGGCCTCACGTGCCTTCGCGCGGGCCTGCGCGGCCAGTTTGCCCAGCTCGTCGAGCTCCTTGGGGTACTCGTGCTCAGCCAGGTCGTAGGTGCGTGAGATCGGCCGGAAGAGGTGCTCGGCCGCCAGATGCGCCTGCTCGACCGCGGAATCGTACTTCTTCGGGAGCTCCAGGTTGATCGCCATGCGCACATCTTACTGTTGAGTAAGTTCTTTTCCAAGCCCCGGCTTCCACACACGGCGGTGCACAATCGACAGGTGGCCTACGACGAGGACCTCGCACACCGGATCCGGGCGCTGCTCACCAGCGAGCCGGACCTGCGCGAGAAGTCGATGTTCGGTGGGCTGGCGTTTCTGGTGAACGGCAACATGGCGGTCGCCGCCAGCGGCCACGGCGGACTCATGGTGCGGGTTCCCGCCGAGATCACCGAGTCGCTGCTCGAACACGCCCACACCGAGCCGATGATCATGTCCGGAAGACACGCGCGAGGGTGGCTGCGCGTCTCGGCCGACGGCATCCGCACCGAACGCCAGCTGCGCCGCTGGGTCACCATCGGCGCCGACCACGCCCGCAAACTGCCACCCAAGTGACGCCGACGAGCACCCGGCCCGGCGTCAGGGAACGACGTTGACCATGCGGCCGGGCACGACGATCACCTTGCGCGGCTCGCCGTCGAGGAGTGCCACGATCTTCGCGTCGGCCAGTGCGACCGCGCGCACCGTGGCCTCGTCGGCGTCGGCGGGAACGGTCACGCGGCTGCGCACTTTGCCCTTCACCTGGATGGGGATCTCGATCGAATCCTCCACCAGCCACTGCTCGTCGGCCACCGGGAACGGACCGCGCACCAGCAGTTCGTCGTGGCCCAGGCGCGACCACAGTTCCTCGGCGATGTGCGGGGCGAGCGGCGCCAGCATTAGCACCAGCGGTTCGACGGCCGCGCGCGGGGCACCGGACTCGAACTGCTTGGTGAGGTGATTGGCCAGCACGGTCAGCTTGGCCACGGCGGTGTTGTCGCGCAATCCGCCGAAGTCCTCGCGGACGCCGGCAATCGTCTTGTGCAGCAACCGAAGCGTCTCATCGTCGAGTGCGTCGTCGGTGACCCGCACCGCGCCCGACTCCTCGCCGACCACCAGTCGCCAGATGCGCTGCAGAAAGCGTTGCGAGCCAACGACATCCTTGGTGGCCCAGGGCCGCGACTGATCGAGCGGACCCATGAACATCTCGTACACGCGCAAGGTGTCGGCACCGTAATCGGCGGCGATGTCGTCGGGGGTCACCGAGTTCTTGAGCGACTTGCCCATCTTGCCGTACTCCTGGGTCACCTTCTCGTCGCCGTAGAAGAACCCTCCGTCGCGTTCGGCGACCTCTTCGGCGGGCACGTAGATGCCGCGTGAATCGGTGTAGGCGAAGGCCTGGATCATCCCCTGGTTGAACAGCTTTCGGTACGGCTCGCGGCTGGTGACGTAGCCCAGGTCGAAGAGCACCTTGTGCCAGAACCGCGAATACAGCAGGTGCAGCACCGCGTGTTCCACGCCGCCGATGTAGAGGTCGAGTCCACCCGGATCGTTCTCCCCGTGCAACGCCGGTCGCGGACCCATCCAGTAGGCCTCGTTCTCCTTGGCGCAGAACTCCTTCTCATCGGTCGGGTCGATGTAGCGCAACTGGTACCACGAGCTTCCCGCCCACTGCGGCATCACGTTGGCGTCGCGCCGATAGGTCTTGACGCCGTCGCCGAGATCGAGTTCGACGGTGATCCACTCGGTGGCCTTGGCCAGCGGCGGGGACGGCTCGCTGTCGGCGTCGTCGGGGTCGAAGGACACCGGCGCGTAGTCGTCGACCTCCGGAAGCTCGATGGGGAGCATCGATTCGGGCAGCGCATGGGCGTGCCCGTCCTCGTCGTAGACGATGGGGAACGGTTCGCCCCAGTAGCGTTGCCGCGCGAACAGCCAGTCCCGCAACTTGTACTGCACGGTGCCGTGGCCCGCGCCGTGCTGCTCGAGCCACTCGATGATCGCGGCCTTCGCCTCATCCACCCGCATCCCGTCGAGGAACCCCGAGTTCACGGCGGGACCGTCACCGACGTACGCCTTGTCGGCCACGCCGTCGGCGGAGCCGATCACCTCGACGATCGGCAGGCCGAAGGCCGAGGCGAACTCGTGGTCGCGGGTGTCGTGGGCGGGCACCGCCATGATGGCGCCGGTGCCGTACCCCATCAGCACGTAGTCGGCGATGAACACCGGAACGGCCTCGCCGTTGACCGGATTGGTGGCGAAGGTGCCGGTGAACACACCGGTCTTCTCCTTGTTCTCCTGCCGTTCGAGATCCGACTTGGCCGCGATCGACGCGCGGTAGGCGGCGATGGCCTCGGCCGGACTCGCCGCCGCCCCGGTCCACCGCTCGTCGGTGCCCGCCGGCCACTGCGCGGCGGTGAGACGGTCGACCAGCGGATGCTCGGGGGCGAGCACCATGTAGGTGGCGCCGAACAGGGTGTCCGGGCGCGTGGTGAAGACGTCGATCACCGCGTCGGCGCCCGATTCCGGACCGCTCGCTGCACTCCCGGCGCCGGGAATACCGGGTACCGGGAACCCCACCTGCGCGCCGCGGGAGCGACCGATCCAGTTGCGCTGCATGGTCTTGACCTTCTCCGGCCAATCCAGCAGATCGAGGTCGTCGAGTAACCGGTCGGAGTAGGCGGTGATGCGCATCATCCACTGCCGCAGGTGCTTACGGAAGACGGGAAAGTTGCCGCGGTCGCTGCGCCCGTCGGCGGTGACCTCCTCGTTGGCCAGCACCGTGCCCAGTCCGGGGCACCAGTTGACCAGCGAATCACTCAGGTAGACAAGCCGATAGGAGTCGACGACGGCTGCCCGATCCGTCGTCGACAGCTCAGCCCACACTCGCCCGTCGTCGAGTGGCCTTGCGCCGGAATCGAATTCGGCGATGAGCTCGTCGACGCGGCGCGCGCGGCCCGCGTCCTCGTCGTACCAGGCGTTGTAGATCTGCAGGAAGATCCACTGCGTCCACCGATAGAACGAGACGTCGGTGGTGGCCACCCGTCGCCGCTCGTCGTGGCCGAGGCCCAGGCGCCGGATCTGGCCGAGATACCGGGAGATGTTGGCTTCGGTGGTGGTGCGCGGGTGCGTGCCGGTCTGCACCGCGTACTGCTCGGCGGGCAGCCCGAATGAATCGAAGCCCATGGTGTGCAGGACATTCTTGCCGATCATGCGCTGGTATCGGGCGAAGACGTCGCTCGCGATGAAACCGAGGGGATGCCCGACGTGCAGTCCGGCGCCCGACGGGTACGGGAACATGTCCTGCACGAACAGCTTGTCGGGTGCGTCGGGTCCGCTGCCGTCGAAGGCACTCATGTCGCCGGCCAACGGGCCCACCGGGTTGGGGGCCTCGTAGGCGTGGCGGTCCGCCCACTCCCGCTGCCAGCGCGCCTCGATCTCGCCGGCCAGTTCTGCGGTGTACCGGTGTCCGGGCGTCGTCGCGGCGGAGCCGTCGGCGTCGGCGGGGGTGGTCGAGGAAACGTCGGCAGTACTCACGCCACCAGGGTAATTCGTGCGATCGGGCCACCGAAATCGACGTCACGTGCGGGCCCTCGTATGGTGATCGGGTGAGTGTCGTGTCGATCGTCGTGGCGATCTGCGCCTTTGTGCTTGCCGCACTCTGGGCGGTGGTCGGTGTGCTCGGGCTGCGCGGTGCGCTTGGGCGTAACCGGTGGTTCGGGGTGCGCGCCGATTCCACCATGCGCTCGGCCGACGCGTTCCGGGTGGCCAACCGTGTGGCCGCGCCGGGAACCCTGGGTGCCGCGGTGATCCTCGCCGCCGGCGGCATCCTGACGCTCGTGGTCGACAGCGGATGGTCGATCGTCTTCGGCCTGGCCGCGTTGTTCGCCGGTGTGGTGCTGGTGGGAGCGGTGAGCGGCTACGCCGTGCATGCGGCCGACTCGGTACCCGATCCGGGCGGCGACGACGGCTGCGGCTGCTGTTCGGGGGACGACCACGGCGGCGTCGCCGGCGCAGGCATCGACCCCGCGGGCATCGATCACCCCGCCGGCACCTCACGCGCGGACTCGCAGGCTCCGACGCCCGCATCGGACTGCGGCACCGACAGTTGCGCGTCGTGCACGCTGCGCGGCATCTGCTCCGCCGACGACGCACCGAGCGGGCTCGAACGCCGAACCCAGGCCTGACCCCGGCCTGACGATCCCGGCATTCACCCGCCGGGTCTACCCAGCCGATCTCCGTCGCCGCCACCAGCGCACTCCGTACCAGCCGACGACGAGCACCACGATGGCCACCACCACGTAGGCCAGCACCGACGCTCCGATGGCTGCCCCCGCGAAATAGCCGACCAGTAGGACGGCGGTCGCCCAGCTGACCGCGCCTATCGCGTCGGCCACCCCGAACCGTGTGAATCCCATCCCGGACATGCCCGCGATGCGGGGCATGATGGTCCGCACATAGCCCACCCATCGGCCCGCCGCGACCATCAGGACACTTTCCTCGACCCGGCCCCGCGCCCGCTCCCACCGGTCTTCGCCGAAGCGACGCCCCAGCGACGATTCCATCAGGCGCGGTCCGCCCACCTTCCCGAACAGGAAACCCGCCGCGTCACCGGCAACCGCGCACACGCACGTCACCGCGATGAGCACTCCGATGTTGGCCGGCCCGACCGCCGCGGCCACACCTGCCGCGAGCAAGAGTGCCTCGCTGGGCATGATGAGTCCGGCAAACACCACCGCCGTCTCGAGGAACACCGCTCCCCCGGCTATCAGGTACACCGCCCACACCGGCACCGACCTGACCTGGTCGATCAACCAGTCGGCGATGTGGTTCACCGACACCACGGTATCGGGTGTGCGGGACAGAAGTGGGCGTCCCCGGTTCTGGCCGACCTCGGTCCTGGCTGACGCCGGTCCTGGCCGACGTCGGTCCTGGCCGACGTCAGTTCTGGCTGACGTCGATCGGGTGGGTGGCCAGCAGCGGCATCGGCCACGGTTGGCGGCGCAGCACATCCGACCACACATCGCGGGTGGCGGGTGCCAGCAGGTCACGCGGCAGTGCCGACGCGAGCAGCCAGCTGTCCTGTTCGAGTTCGGCGTCGAGCTGCCCGATCCCCCATCCCGAATATCCGGCGTAGACGCGCACACCCTCGAGAACCTCGGCGAGTTCGTCGGGGTCGCCGTCGAGGTCGACGAGCACCACCCGGCCCGACACCGGACGCAGCGCGCTGAACGGTTCGCTGTCCACACCGTGGCGCATCACGCCGAGACACAGCGCCGCATCCTGCTTCACCGGCCCGCCGATGAACAGCGCCTGCGGCGTGGCCGACAGGTCGGTCCACTGCGGCAGCAGGTTATGCACCGCGGTCTGGCTCATCCGGTTGAGGATCACGCCGAGGCTGCCCGCATCGTTGTGCTCGATGACGTAGATCACCGTCCGCGCGAAGGTGGGTTCGTCGAGATCGGTGGACGCGATCAGCAACGTGCCCGGGCGCACCCGGTTCGCCGACTCGATGTCGCGGGCCGATCCGGACGCGCCAGGATTCTCGCCCGGCCCCTCGGGGGTGTCCGGGGGAAATTCGTCTGCGCTGTCACCGCCGCCCACAAAGACCATCATCGCATGCCGAGCCGTCCCCGTCGGTACTCTTATCCGGTGACCTCCCGTTCGACCGAAGCCGATCCGGAGACGGATGGCCGGTGGCGGGTATTCGTCTCGTCGCTGCGCAATTCGCCCGGTCTGCCGCGGCTGCTGGCAGTACGGCTCGCCAGCCAGCTCACCGACGGCATCTTTCAGGCCGCCCTCGTCGGTGGCGTGCTGTTCAATCCCGAACGCCACGCCGATCCGGTGGCGGTGGCCGGCGGAATCGCGGTGCTGCTGCTGCCCTACTCGCTGATCGGGCCGTTCGCCGGCGCACTCCTCGATCATTGGGATCGGCGGGCTGTTCTGCTGTACGCCAACCTGATTCGTGGTCTCCTCATCGGTGTGGTGGCGCTGGCGATCGCCCGCGGCGCACCCGACATGGTGGTGCTGTTCGGCGCGCTCGCGGTGACCGGGGCCAGTCGTTTCGTCTCGTCGGGCCTGTCCGCGGCGCTGCCCCACGTGGCCGAACGTGACGTCATCGTGGCGACCAATGCGTTGTTCACCACCCTGGGCGGCGCCATGCTCTCGCTGGGCGCCGTGCTGGCGGTGGGAGTGCGCGGGATGGTGGGCTCCGACAACAACGGCAGCGCCATCACGATGCTCGCCGGGATTGCGTTCGCGGTGATCGCAGCGGCTCTCGCCCACCGCTTCGCGCGGCTGCAACTGGGTCCCGATCATCCCGACGACCCGGGACGGTCGGCGGCCCACGCGGTGGCGGTGGGACTGCTGCACGGGGCGCGCGCGGTGGCCCGGTGCCGCCCGGTGGCGGCGGCGCTGAGCGCCATCGGCGCGCACCGCCTGGTGTTCGGCCTGAACACCCTGATGATTCTCGTGTGGGCGCGGCATTCGGGTTCCGGCGACGGACTCGACCGGGTGAGCATGGTCATCGGTTTCACCGCCGCGGGCGCGTTGCTCGCCGCGTTCGTCACTCCGGTCGCCGTGGACCGCATCGGCCGACGCCCGACGCTGATCGCCGCGCTGTCGGTGGGTGCCGTCGCCGAGCTGACGCTGCTGTCGTTCTCCATGCCGGTGTTCTGTGCGGCGGCATTCGTGCTGGGACTCATCGGGCAGGTCACCAAGCTGTGCGGCGACGCCGCGATGCAGGTCGACATCGCCGACGAGGTGCGCGGGCAGGTGTTCTCGGTGCAGGACGCGGTGTTCAACATCGCCTACGTGGGCGCCGTCGCCATCGCGGCATTCGTGATCGCTCCCGACGGCCGCTCCGCCGCACTGGTCGGTGTGGGGGTGGGAATCTACCTGGTCGGCGTGCTGGTGGTGCGTCTGCTGCACACGCCGCCGCACCGCGATCACCCGCACTACCGCGGCGCGCATCCGGCGCCGCACCCGACCGGATCGGACGCTCTCGCGCACGACGATCATCGCCGGAACTCCGGGGCATCGGCGTCGTAGCCGACGTCGGCGTCTCCGTCGCCGTCCCGGTCGACGAGGACGGTGTCGAGGACGCCGTCGCCATCGGTGTCGAGGTACAGACGCCGGGCACGCGCGGTGTCGGCGGTGCCCACCATCTCCGCGTCCACGCGGCCGTCACCGTCGGTGTCGACACGTTGGTGCCGCTCGGCAGGCGGCGTCTGGGGTCCAGGGGTCTGGGGTGCCGGGAGTCCGCGCCCCGAACCCGGCCTGTCGGGACCCGGTGACCCGGGGTCGAGCGCCACATCCCATACGCCGCGGCCCGAATCGCGGTAGTAGTGGTCGCCCGCCCCGTCGTCGTCCACGTCGAGGGCCACCACGTCGGCGATCGCGTCGCCGTCGGAATCCCAGAGCACGTCGTCGGTGATCCCGTCGCCGTCGAAGTCGAGACGCACACCGTCGAACGTGCCGTCACCGTCGACGTCGACATCGGCCACGCTCGACCAGCGGCTCAACGATCCGTCGCCCGTGCCGAACACATACTCGATCATCAAATCCATGTCGGTCAGACGCATCCGGGCACTCCCGGGGTTCCCGATCGCGGTAGGTTTTGCCCTATGTATGTGAGTGACCTCGGCGAGCAGTTTCACCGGGCGCGCATCAACCCGGCCGTCACCCACCTCGACTCGGCGTCGGCCGGGCGGTCGTCGAACGCCGTGATCGGCACCATCTCCGCGCACCTGTGGCGCGAGGCCGAACGCGGATCGTATGTCGCCGCCGACGACCGGGCCGCCGAGATCACCCGCGACAAACGCGATCTGGCCCAACTCATCGGCCACACCAGCGACGAACTCTCCTTCCGGGAGAGCGCGCGGGCGGCCCTGCGCGCGCTGCTGACCCACTGGAGCCTGCCGGTGTCGTCGACGGTGTGGGTGGCCAAGAACGAGTTCGGTCCGAACCTGGTGGAGTTCGAACGCCGCGGATACGGGGTGCGCGCGATGCCCGACGGCGACGTGTACGGCCACGTCGACACCGACGCACTGGAGAACATGCTGCAGTTCGAGCAGCCCGACTTCATCCACGTGTGCCAGATCGGGTCGATGTCGGGTGCGGTGCAGCCGGTCACCCGCATCGTGGAGATCGCCCACGCCGCGGGAGTGCCGGTGGTGGTCGACATGGCCCAGTCCGCCGGCCACGTACCCACCGTGACCGGGGCCGACGTCGTCTACGGAACCAGCCGCAAATGGCTGACCGGTCCGCGCGGCGTGGGATTCGTCGCGGTCCGCCGCGACGCGCTGCGCCACGTGGACATCGACAGTTCCGAGGCATTCGTCGCCGGGCGGCTCGGACTCGGGGTGGCGGTGTCGGAGATCCTGCAGACCGGGCAGCAACGGGTGTTCCGCGAACTCGCCGCCATCGGCCGCGCGGTTCGCGAACGCCTCGACGGCATCGGGAGCTGGGAGGTCCGCGAGCCGATCGACGAACCGTCCGCACTCGTCACCCTGGCGCCGCCGCCCGGATGGCAGTCCGCCGACGTCCACGCGGCGCGCGACAAACTCTTCGACATCGGCATCCTGGTGACCGCCGCCGACTCCTGGCGCGCCCCACTCGCCGGTGACGAACCCGTCCTGCGGATCAGTCCGCACCTCGACGTGACACGTGGGCAACTCGACGACCTCGCCGACGCCCTGCGCACGATGGGCTACTGATCCCATGTCCGATTTCTCGCATGTCACCGTCATCGCGAATCCGACCTCACGGCACGGCGCGGGGCGGCGCATCGCGGCCCAGACGGCCCACGCGCTCACCGCACGCGGTGTGAGCTTCGAGCTCCTGATGGGCGAGACCAGTGACGCCACCGCAGATCTGGCGGGTAAGGCCGCGCGTACCGACACCGATGCGCTCGCGGTGATCGGCGGTGACGGCACGTTGCGCGTGGTACTCGAAGCGGCGATGGGCACCGGCACCCCGATCGGATTGATCCCCGCCGGCAGCGGCAACGACACCGCGCGCAATCTCGGCATCCCGCTCGACGACGTCGACGGCGCGATCGACATCATCCTCGCCGGACGGTGCCGCTTCCTCGATCTGGGCCGCGCCACCTTCGCCGACGGCACCACCGCCGTGTTCGCCACCATCGCCGCCACCGGATTCGACGCCGCAGTGGCTGCCCGCGCCGGGGAAATGTCTTGGCCCAGTGGACAATCCCGCTACACGGTGGCCGCACTGCGGCAGCTGCCCGCACTCAACAACCACCACTACCAGGTGCGTGTGGACGACGCCGAACTCGAGGAAGACGTGGCGTTCACCGCGATCGCCAACACCACCTCCTACGGCGGCGGACTACCGATCGCCCCGGACGCCCGCATGGACGACGGCCTCTTCGAGATCACCGTGGCGCTGCGTCCCCGGCACTTCGCCCGTTTCGCCTTCGCCCGGGCGCTGGCCCGGCTCCGCGCGGGAAAGCACTCCGATCTCCCGATGGTGCGCACCCTGCGCGGCCGGGAGGTGGAACTCTACGGCGACCCGCCGGCCGAGGTGTCACTCGACGGTGATCTGCTCGGCACGCTGCCCGCGGTGTTCGACGTGGTACCGCGGGCCACCCGCATCCTGGCGCCGACGGCTCACTGATCGCCGCGCTGCGCCCACCACTCGCGCAGCGCGTCGACGGCCTCCTCGTGCGACAGCGGGCCGCGGTCGAGACGCAACTCCTTGAGATACCGCCACGCCTGACCCACCACCGGCCCGGGCGGCACGTCGAGCAACTCCATGATCTCGTTGCCGTCGATGTCGGGTCGCACCCTCTGCAGATCCTCGGCCGCCTGCAGGTGCGCGATGCGCTGCTCGAGATGGTCGTAGTCCTGCTGCAGCCGACGCGCGCGCCGCTTGTTACGCGTGGTGCAGTCCGCGCGCACCAGCTTGTTGAGTCGGTCGAGCAGCGGCCCGGCGTCGTTCACGTAGCGGCGTACCGCCGAATCCGTCCACCGGCCCTCCCCGTACCCGTGGAACCGCAGATGTAAGAAGACCAGCGTGGCGATGTCCTCGGTCACCGCCTTCGGATACTTCAGCGCCCGCAACCGCTTGCGCACCATCTTGGCGCCCACCACCTCGTGGTGATGAAAACTCACGCCGCCGTCGGGCTCGTGGCGGCGGGTGGCCGGTTTGCCGATGTCGTGGAGCAGGGCCGCCCACCTCAGCACCAGGTCGGGGTCACCCTCCTCGAGGTCGATCGCCTGCGCCAGCACCGTCAGCGAATGCTGGTAGACGTCCTTGTGCTGGTGATGCTCGTCGATGGTGAGTTTCATCCCCGGCACCTCGGGCAGCACCCGCTGCGCGAGCCCGGTCTCCACCATCACGTCGATCGCCTCGATCGGGTGGTCACCGAGGATCGTCTTGTCGAGTTCGGTGCGCACCCGTTCGGGCGTGATGCGCTCGATCTGCCCGCTCATCTCCGCGATCGCGTCGAACACCCGCGGGGCCGGCGAAAACCCCAGCTGGGAGACGAAACGCACCGCCCGCAGCATGCGCAGCGGATCGTCGTCGAAGGATTCCTGCGGCGTGGCGGGTGTGTCGATGATCCCGGCCAGCAACGCGCTCATCCCGTCGAGCGGATCGTGGAAGTCGGCGGGTCCGTCGGGGCCGATGGCCACCGACATGGCGTTGATGGTGAAGTCGCGTCGCACCAGGTCGCCGTCGAGGGAATCACCGAAGGTGACCTGCGGGTTGCGGCCCACCCGGTCGTAGGTGTCGGCGCGGTAGGTGGTGATCTCGATCATCATGTCGCCGCGGCGTGCGCTCACGGTGCCGAATTCGATGCCGGTGTCCCACACGGCGTCGGCCCACCCGGCCAGCAGTGCCGTGATGGCATCGGGACGGGCGTCGGTGGTGAAGTCGAGGTCGTTGCCCAGACGACCGAGCACCGCGTCGCGCACCGACCCGCCCACCAGGTGGAGTTCGTGCCCGGCGGCGGCGAATCGGGTACCCAACGGAACCAGGATGTCGGAGAGCGCTTGCAGCGACACCGCCGCCGCGGCGAGCAGCCGGGTACGGCGCTCGATCCGCTGATCGGCTGATGTCGGGTCGGTCACGGCTCGCCAGCCTACGGCACTGGGCAAACGCAAGGTGACCAGCAGCTAGCATCGAGATTGTGCCCGCCGACTCATCGACCAACCCCTCGGACGTCTCCGGTGACGTCTCGACGGGTGGCTCCGATGCAGGGCCGAGCACGCCGCGTCCCCGACGGCGCGGGCGGCGACGCAGGCGTGGCCAGGACAAACGCAAACGGGCGGGCAACAACGCCGACACCCGCACCGACCGTCACCAGAACCCCGACGCGCCCGGGTCTTCCGCCGGCGGGGACAAGAGCCGCCACCCGCCCTCACCCGCAGATCTGGCCAGGGCCAGCGCGCGCGGTAAACGCACCGAGGCGGGCATGGCCGATTGCGTGGATGATCCCGCCGACTGCGACGGGGAGACGTCCATCGAGGGCGCCCACGCCAAGGTGACCCCGCCCAAACCGTCGGATCTGGCGGTGGTCTCGGCCAAGATCACCAAGACGGGGCTCTCCCACGCGAGCACCGGCGGCGGGGCGAAGCCCACCCAGAATCGCAGCAGGCGACGCCCGGGGCGCGGTGAGCACAACGGCGACCGACTGCAAACGGTGCGGGAGACCTCGGCGGGCGGACTGGTGATCTCCGACCTCGACCTGCCCGTCGACGAGTTGTCGGCGGCGCTGATCGGGCGCACCGACCGGCGTGGTCGGCTGATGTGGTCGCTGCCCAAGGGCCACATCGAGACCGGCGAGACCGCCGAGCAGACCGCGATCCGTGAGGTCGCGGAGGAAACCGGCATCCAGGGCACGGTGGTGGCGCCGCTCGGCAAGATCGACTACTGGTTCGTCAGCGAGGGCCGGCGCATTCACAAAACGGTGCATCACTACCTGCTGCGCAGCACCGGGGGCGAACTGTCCGCCGAGGACTACGAGGTCAGCGAGGTGGCGTGGGTGCCGTTGCACGAGCTGCCGCGGCGGCTGACGTACTCTGACGAGCGGCGACTCGCCAGGATGGCGCGCGGCGTCATCGTCGATCTCGCCGCCGACCCCCAGCGGTTGGCCCAATCCGAGGCCGAGAGCAGCCGCACCGAACCCAACGCCTATGAGAGAGCCGCAGCCGCACGCAATCAGCGTCGCACCGAGTATCAGCACCGCACGGAGGTCACGCGTCGCGCCGACGTTCCTCCGGCGGGGCGCTCGCGACGGCGCCGCAGGCGACCGCGACGTCCGGCGTCCGGGGATGCGTGACGCGCTGCGACCCCATCTCGCACTGCCGCTGCATCCCCTCCTCGCACTCCTCGGGACGCTGGCACTGATTGCATTTCTCGCAGCCCCCGCGGCCGCGGCCCCCGGCGACACGGTGTCGGCCGGCAGCGGCGAGCGTTTCGCCGTCGTATCCGTCGACACACTCACCCCGACGATGGTGACCACCACGTCGGGTCCGGATCTGACCATCGACGGCCACATCCGCAACACCAGTTCGCGCACGCTGCGCGACCTGACGCTGCGCCTCGAGCGCGGCAACGCGGTGACCAGCGCCGCGGGTCTGCGCACCAGTCTGGCGATCGCGCATCCGCCGATCGCGGTGGCGAGTCCGTTCCGTTCCGTCGTCGACGAACTGAAGCCGGGCGCGCAGGTGTCCTTCTCGATCCGGATGCCGTTGTCGGGTGACGGCGGACTGCAGCTCGCACGCACCGGCGTGTACCCGCTGCAGGTCAACATCAACGCGGTACCCGACTACGGCTCGATGGCCCAGGTGGCCGGGTCCCGCACGCTGCTCCCCGTACTGTCGCTGCCGCCGAACGCGGACCGCGCCGCCGAGTACGCCGCCACCTCCGACGGCGCTCCGACGGCGCCGGGCGCCGGCGACGGATCGCCGGTCACGGGGTTGGGCGCGGACGGATCGATCTCGGCCGACACCTCGTCGCCCTCACGCCTGACGATGCTGTGGCCACTGGCCGCTCCCCCCCAGCTGGCGCCGGGCGGACTGGGTGCCCAGACCGAGCCGGTACGGCTGATCAGCGAGGACATGGCGCGGTCGCTGCAGTCCGGGCGGCTGCACAACCTACTCGACACCGTGCGCGGGTTCGGCGACCAGGACGCGGGATCAACCCCCACGAGCGAAACCCCCGGACCCGACGACGGCTCGTCGACCCCCTCCCCCGACACGTCCCCGACGCCGAATGCCGCCGCGCCCGCCCCACCGTCGGACCTGCAGCGCAGCATCTGCCTGGCCGTCGACCCGGACCTGCTGGTGACCGTCCGGGCGATGTCGCTCGGCTATGTGGTGACCACCGATCCGGCCGATCCCACCGCCCGCACGGTTCCGGGTACCGGGCAGGACGCCGCAGCAGCATGGCTCACGGAGCTGCAGGCGGTGGCCCAGCGGATGTGCGTGGTGGCGCTGCCGTTCGGTCAGGCAGATCTCACCTCGCTGCACCAGGTGGACAGTGCCGGCCTCACCGCCGCGGCCCTCGATTCGCCCGCCGACGTGGTGGACGCGATCCTCGGCATCCGCAGCCAGCGGGGGCTCACCATCCCGCCGCTGGGCGCACTCGACCGCTCCGGTGCGGCGGTGCTGCAGTCGTCGGGCCACACGTCCGTGCTGGCCGCGGCCACGACGGTGGGGCCCGTCGGGTCCCCGGCGGCATCGGGTGCCTACCGGGTGGGCGCATTGTCGGCGCAGACCTTCGACGAACCGGTCACCGAGGCATTCGGTGCCCTCGGCACCCGGCCCGTGGTTCCCGGTCTGACCCCACCCGACCAACGGGTCGATCTCGCGGCCGAGTCGCCGGTGAGCAGGCGCCAGGCCGCGCTCGGCGCTCTGGCGTACGCGTCGATCGGCACCAGCCCCGACTCGACAGCCGGCGCCGAATCGGGCGGTACCACGGGACGCGCGCAGGTGATCATGCCGCCGACCTACTGGTCACCGACCGCCGACGACGCTGCCGCCGTCTTCGACACGGCCACGGTGTTACTCGGGTCCAAGGCGGCGGTCGCCACGCCGGTGTCGGCGGTCACCGCCGCACTCACCACACCCGGGGCCCCGGCTCGGCTGATCGACCCGCCCGGGGTGGGACCGGTCACCGATCTCGGCCCGAATCTGCCGACCGCGCTGGCCGACCGCATCCGCGGGGCGGCCGAACTGAGCTGGCGGCTGCAGGGGTCGCTCGTCGATTCCGCCGACACCGACGCCACACCCGAGCGGTACCTGGCACCGCTCCGTGAGGATCTGCTGCGCGCGATCCGCCTGCCCGACCAGAACGACGACGCGACGCGGGCGGCCGCCGCTGCGCAACGCCAACAACGGGTGTCGGCGGTGGAGTCCACGCTGGAACGGATGCGGTCGGAGGTGTCGATTCTCGATCCCGGTGGGCGTTACACGCTGGCGTCCGAACGCAGTCCCCTGCTGCTGGTGGTGCGCAACGACCTCTCCCTGCCGGTGCGGGTACGCATCTCCAGCACCGCCCCGTCGGACCTGTCCATCGGCGATGTCGGGGTGGTGGAGATCCCGGCCCGCGGGACCCGACAGATCCAGTTGCCCACGCACGCACAGTCGTCGGAGTCGACGTCGGTGCACATCACGCTGGCCACCGCGACCGGCATCGACCTCGGGTCGCCGATCACGCTGTCGGTGTACTCCAATGCCTACGGCAAACCGCTGTTCATCATCACGCTCGTGGCCGGGGTGATCCTCGTGCTGCTCACCGCCCGACGCCTCTGGCACCGTTTCCGCGGTGAGCCCGACCCCGCCGACGCGGACCGGCCCGAACCCGACGAGGTGGAGCGGCTGCTGGCGTCGAGCACCTACCAGCAGCGGCGCCGTACCCTCCAACAAGAAGGTCCCTTCGAGGATCATCCGCCGCGGCAGCGGCCACCCGCCGAGGCGTCCGATCCCACCGGCGCCGACACCCCGGCAACCGACAACACCCCAGCAACCGACAACACCACAGCAACCGACAACACCACAGGAACCGACAGGACCGGGGCATGAGCGATCGAGGACCACGCGACGAACCGCCGCGCCGGGCCGCGCCGCGCCGCGTACCGCCCCGTGAACCGTCGACCCGCGGTGTACCGCCCCGCCAACCGTCGACCCGCGGCGTGCCGGCCCGTGAACCGTCGGGCCGGCGGGTGCCACCCGGCGCGCCCACCCGGTCGCCGACCCGTGATCGGCGGCCCGCGGCCGACGGCGCCCGTGCCGTTCCGAGCGTGCTGGAAACCACCGCCGAGAACATCGGGGTGTCCGACGAGTCGTCCACGGGGCTGTCCCGCGACTCCGACGCCAGCATTCTGCGCACCTCCGGGTCGATCGCGCTCGCCACGCTGACCAGCCGCATCACCGGCTTCATCCGCACCGTGCTGGTGCTGGCGATGCTGGGACCGGCGATCGCCTCGGCATTCCAGGCGGCCTACGTGCTGCCGAACATGATCGCCGAGGTGGTGCTCGGCGCGGTCCTCACCGCCATCGTCATCCCGGTGCTGGTGCGCGCCGAGGCCGAGGACCCCGACGGCGGGCGCGGCTTCATCAACCGCATCTTCACCCTCAGTGTGGTGACGCTGGGCACCGCGACGGTGATCGCACTCATCGCCGCACCGATACTGACCTTCCTCAACGTCGGCGACGGCGACGTCGACCGCCCGCTCACCACGGCGCTGGCCTACCTGCTGCTTCCCGAGATCCTGTTCTACGGCCTGTCCGCGCTGTTCATCGCGATCCTCAACATGAAGGGCTTCTTCAAGCCGGGTGCCTGGGCGCCGGTGCTGAACAACATCGTGCAGATCGCCACGCTGGTGCTCTACGCCGCGATGCCCGGGGAGATCACCCTCAACCCGGTTCGGATGAGCGATCCCAAGCTGCTGGTGCTCGGCATCGGTACCACCCTCGGCGTGGTGATCCAGGTGGCCATCCTGGTGCCCTATCTGCGGCGCGCCGGGGTGGCGCTGCGCTGGCAGTGGGGTATCGACGCCCGCCTGCGCAGGTTCGGCAACATGGCCGCGGCGATCGTGATGTACGTGGCGATCCTGCAGATCGGCCTGGTGGTCACCTACCGCATCGCCGCGCACGCCGACGCGTCGGGCATCAGCGTGTATGCCACGCACTGGCAGCTGCTCCAGCTTCCCTACGGCGTCCTGGGCGTCACCATTCTCACCGCGATCATGCCGCGCCTGTCGCGCAACGCCGCGGCCGACAACACAGGCGCGGTGGTCGACGACCTGTCACTGGCCACCCGGCTCACCATGATCGCGCTGGTGCCGACCGCGGCCTACATGACGTTCTTCGGCCCGGCCATCGGCATCGCGGTGTTCAACTTCGGCAAGTTCGACGCCGCGGTGGCCTCGCAGCTCGGTTCGGTGCTGGCGTGGGGTGCGTTCACGCTCATCCCCTACTCGATGACGCTGGTGCAGTTGCGGGTGTTCTACGCCCGCGAGGACGCCTGGACCCCCACCGCGATGGTGCTCGGCATCACCGCGGTCAAGGTCGGCGCATCGTATCTGGGGCCGGTGCTGTTCTCCGACCCCGACCTGGTGGTGCGGTGGCTCGCGCTGTCCAACGGGTTGGGCTATCTCGTCGGCGCGATCGTCGGCCACTATCTGTTGCGCGCGCGCCTGGGCAACGCCCACCAAACCGATGTCACCCGCACCACCATGGTTTCGCTGGTGGTGTCCATCGGTGTCGCGGGTGGGGTGTGGGCGATCGCCGAACTGTCCGGGCTGCATTTCCTCGGCACCGGCTACGGCAAGCTGGGTTCGCTGACCTATCTGCTGCTGACCGCCGTGGTGGTTTTGGGGTGTATCTACGCGGGCCTGGCGGCCGCCGGCCTCCCCGATGTGATCTCGATCTCGAATTCGGTGCGCCGCATGCTCGGTCGGTTCGTACCCGCACTGGCACCGCCCGAGAACAGCGATGTCACAGAATCGGCACCCACGATCACGGTTCAGTTTCCACGCGTCACCGGCGACGAACCCCTCCCGTACTCTGGTCAGGTACAGGTGATCCGGCGCTTCGACCGAGGCACCGCGACCTGGCAGTCCTACGCAGTGCACAGCGGCGGGGCCGCCGGTCACGGCGTTGCCGAACGGTCGCCGGCCGGGCAGCCGCGAGACATTCGCTATCGGAGGAAGGGAGCCCGTCGCGTGAGTGAGAGTGATTCGGGTCCGCTCGCTGCGCTCTCGGAGGAACCGGACACACCCGCGCCGTCGGTCGGCTCCCCCACCGAACCCGATCCGGTTGACTCCGAGCAGGTTTCGGCGGGCCCCTCGCCGACCGCTCCCGATCCCGATCGCGCCGAACCGATCATCCCGTCCCGCCTGCGGGGTCCGCGGCTGGTACCCGGTGCGGCCGTGGCCGGCGGACGTTACCGGCTGCTCGACCACCATGGCGGCACCCGCGGACTGCAGTTCTGGCGGGCACTGGACATCAACCTCGACCGTGAGGTGGGCCTGACGTTCGTCGACGCCGAGCAACTCGCTCCGCCCGCCACCCGCGACGAGCACAAGCACACCAAACTGTCCGACGAGGGTCCCCAGGCCGTGCTCACCCGCACGTTGCGCCTGGGCCAGATCACCTCGTCGGGCGTGGCCCGCGTGCTCGACGTGGTACGCGGCTCGTCCGGCGGCATCGTGGTGGCCGAGTGGGTGCAGGGATCCTCGCTCGCCGACGTCGCCCGATCCGAACCGTCGCCCATCGGTGCCGCCCGTGCGGTGCGTGCGCTGGCCGCCGCCGCCGAGGCCGCCCATCGATCCGGCGGCGCACTCTCGATCGATCATCCCGACCGCATCCGCGTCAGCAACGACGGCAACGCCGTGCTCGCGTTTCCCGGCACGCTCGCCGGCGACGACAAGTCGTCGGACGTCCGCGGGCTCGGCGCCGTGCTCTACGCGCTGCTGCTCGCCCGGTGGCCGCTCGACGGCGCCACCGGATCCCGCCTGATCACCACCGCCGAGACCACCACTCCGGTCGGCGGACTGCCCATCGCGTCCCCCGGACCCGACGGCGAGCCGATCGAACCGCGAGAGGTGCGTGCCGGCATCCCGTTCGAGATCTCCGCGGTCGCCGCCCGGGCGCTCGACGGTTCGCGCGGCATCCGCACCGCGGCCACCGTGCAGCATGTGCTCGACCAGGCCACGGTGCTCGATCTGAAGACCGACATGCTTCCCGCCATCGACTCCGATGCCCCGCCGGTACGCATGGGCACACCGGCGACGCCGGAATCACCGGAGCAGGGCCGACGCAACATGGCGCTGTTGGCGGGTGCCGGGTTGCTGGCGCTGTTCGTCGTGATCGCGCTGGTGGTGTGGATTTCCGGGGCGCTCGGTGGGGGTGGCAAGGACACCAACATCGACTCGATCCTGACCACCACCACGTCCGCACCCGCCGCGCCCGCCCCACCCGCGGCGCCCGGTGCGGGTGCGCCGATCGCGCTGCAGTCGGTGTCCGTGGTCGACGTCTCGTCCCAGCCCGCCGACGGTGCGGCGAACGTGGCGAACGTGATCAGTGGGGCACAGCCGGCCTGGCGGACCGATGTGTACCGCTCCTCCCCCAACTTCGCGGGTCTCAAGAGCGGGTTGGGTCTCATGTTCGACCTGGGTGGCGACAAGTCGGTGAAGACCGTCACCATCAACTCCCCCACACCCGGTTTCACCGTCGAGTTGCGAACCTCGCCCACCGCGACACCCACCACCCTCGGGCAGACCACGCCGGTGGCACAGGGCAGTGTGGACCAGACGTCGACGACGCTGACCATCGCCGATCCGCAGTCGAGCCCCTATCTCATGGTGTGGATCACCTCGCTGCCGGCAGCGCCGAACGGTGGATACCAGGCGCAGATCGCGCGTGTCACCATGACGAGTTGAGCCAGCGGTAACCGCACACGGATGGGGGAATCATCGGTGACCGGCGACAACAGTCATGGGGCCCGGTCTTCGGGCGTGTTGAGCGCAAGCACCGTCGCGCGCTACGGCACCGGTTCGCTGGGCACCGGCGGCTACACCACCCTGCCGGGCCTGGTGCTGGTCTACTACCTCACCGACGCCCTCGGGATCGCCGCGGTGGCCGCGGGAATCATTCTGGGTGTCGCCAAGATCTGGGATGTGCTCATCGCCCCCGCGATCGGCGCGCTCAGCGACCACTCCGCGGCGCAACGGGGCTCGCGCAGGCCGCTGATGACGGTCGGGGCACTATCGCTGCCGATCTTCTTCGCACTGACCTTCGCGGCCCCTCCGGGCTGGCCGCTCGGGTTCAAGGCCACCTGGGTCGCCATCGCATTCTTGTTGTCGGCCACCGTCTTCAGTCTCTTCCAGGTTCCCTACGTCGCGCTGCCCGCCGAGCTGACCTCCCGCTATCACGAACGCACCCGACTTCTCACCGTCCGGGTGGCCGTCCTTGCCCTGGCGATCCTTCTGTTCGGTGCGGGCGGTCCCGCCCTGCGTGACATCGGCGGTTCGGAGACCACCGGCTACCTGGTCATGGGTGTGGTCACCGGCCTCGCCATGGGGGTCGCGATGTATGTGGCATCACAGACCGCGACGCTGGCCCGGCCACCGGCGGGTACCGCCACCTCGCACCGGCACGCGCTCACCGCGGGCTACCGCGACGCCGGTGCGGTGCTCCGCCGCAGCTCGGCGTTGCGATTGCTGTTGACCGCCGGCGCCCTCCAGGCGCTGGCCACCGGCATGATGCTGGCCGCCGCCCAGTACGTGGCCACGTGGGTACTCGATTCGCAGTCGGCCATCTCGGCGCTGTTCGTGGCCCTCATCGGCCCCGCCCTCGTCTTCGCCCCGGTGTGGGGCCTGGTGGCCCGCCGGGTCGGCAAAGAGGCCGGTTTCGCCGCTGCGCTCGCGCTCTTCGCCGCTGCTGCCCTCGGCCTGCTCGCGTTGTGGTGGTCCACCGGGTGGTGGATCTATCCGCTGATCGGACTCGCCGGCGTCGCGTACGCCGGCATCCAGACGCTGGCTCTGGCCATGGTGCCCGACGTGATCTCGCACGACGAGCGCACCCACCACGCCAGTTCGGCCGGGGTGATCGGCGGCATCTGGACCGCCGCGGAAACCGGCGGTATGGCACTGGGAGCCGTCGGCCTCACCGTGATCCTCGCCTTCGGCGGATACGTGTCGTCCACCGAAGGCTCCGACGTCACCCAACCCGATTCCGCACTGCACGCCATCGTGCTCGCCTTCAGCGTGGTGCCGGCGCTGCTCACCCTCGCCGCGCTCGCATTCATGCTTCGATATCCGTTGCGGCAGAAGGATATCGACGACGACTTCGATGCCCTCCCGGGTACGGCCGCACACACCGGTGACACCCATGCGTGACGCCGACATCGAGGCGGTACTCGCCGCGCTGAGCGCGCTGCGCATCGACGACGCACCCACGCACGGGGGCCGGGTGCTCTCCTACGTCTACGACTCGGGTCTCGCCGAACTCGACGAGCTCGCCGCCCGCGCGGCCACGTCGGTGCAATCGCTCAACGGCCTCGATCCCACCACGTTTCCGTCGGTGGCACGGATGGAACGCGAGGTGATCGACTTCGCATCCGACCTCGTGCACGGCGATCCAGCCCATCCCCCCGTCGGGTTGGTGACCAGTGGCGGCACCGAAAGTTGTCTGCTCGCAGTGAAATCCGCGCGAGACCGGTGGCGGGCGCGGCAGGCCGCGGACGCTTCGCAGCAGGGAGTCACCGAGCGGCCCGTGCTGGTGGCCCCGGTGACCGTGCACGCCGCGTTCCACAAGGCGGCCCACCTGTTCGATCTCGACCTCGACCTGGTCCCGGTGGACACCGACGGCGTGATGAACGCGCAAGCGATGTATTCACGACTGCGCCCCGAGGTCGCGCTGGTGGTGTTGTCGGCGCCCTGCTACCCGTTTGCCGTCCTCGATCCGATCGGCGAGATCGCTCCCCGGGCGGCCGCCGCGGGTGTGCCTGTTCACGTCGACGCCTGCATCGGCGGCTGGGTGCTCCCGTTCTGGGGCGCTCCACATGCCGGACTCCCCCCGGAGTTGCTGCCGCCGTGGGATTTTCGGGTGGCAGGGGTCACCAGCATCTCGTTGGATGCGCACAAGTACGGCTATGCCCCCAAGGGCGCGTCGGTACTGCTGTTCGCCGACCGCGACGCCAAGCGGGCCGCCTCGTTCGCCACCACCCGCTGGCCCGGATACCCGGTGGTGAACCCGACGTTGCTCGGTAGTCGGTCGGCGATGTCACTGGCGGCGGCGTGGGCGGTGGTGGCCTACCTCGGCCGCGCGGGATTCCAGCGACTGACCGACCGCGCCCACGCGGCCACGTCCGCGCTCCGCGAATGTCTCGACGCGATCGAGGGTCTCACCGTGGTGGGCGATCCGGTGGGGCCGCTCCTGGCCGTCGCGGCCGACACCTCGGTCGATGCCGCCGCGCGCGTCGATCCGCACCATTGGGCCGATGCGGTGCATGCGCAGGGATGGACACTGCAGCCACAACCGGGACTGGATCAGCCCGGGGGAGTACACCTTCCGCGTACCACCCATCTCACGGTGACGCCGGTGACCGCCGATCACCTGCCCGCGCTCACCGCGTCGCTGACTTCCGCGGCCGACGAGGTACGCGGCCGCGAACCGGTGGATCTCAGTGGCCTGCTCGACGCGATCCCCGAACTCGGTGCCACCGGACCGCTCGATTCGGTTGCCGCCGAGAGGATTCTGGAGTCCCTGGGGCTTGCCGGGAGCAACGGAGTGCCGGCGGCGCTACCCGCTGAACTCGCGCCCGTCATGGCGTTGCTCGACGTCATCCCGGCCGAACGCGCCGAGCAACTGCTGACCGAACTGCTCGCGCGGCTCAACGAGCGCTGAGTGCTGCGGCACGGCCGCGGCGGCGGGCGTCCACCCGGGCGGCCCGAACACATACCCCAGTCGCGCCCGCCACGAGCCGGCCGTGCGTACGTCGCGGGCGATCGCGGCGTACTCGTGGGTCTGCAGCCGCCAGATGTTGTATGTGCCCACCGGTTTCGTCAAACCATAGGTGGGACGGTGGGTTTCGGGGGTGAACGAGCCGAACAGCCGGTCCCACACGATGAAGGTGCCGCCGTAGTTCTTGTCGAGGTATTCCGGATCGCTGCCGTGATGCACCCGGTGATGCGACGGCGTGTTGAAGACGAATTCGAAAGGCCGCCACAGCTTGTCGATGTGCTCGGTGTGAATCCAGAACTGGTAGATGAGGTTCAGCGAGTATGTCGCGAACACCAGTGCCGGTGGTACCCCGAGCAGGGGGAGGGGCAGCCACATCACCAGCGCCGCGGTGATGTTCCACTTCTGCCGCAGTGCGGTGGCGAAGTTGAAGTACTCGCTGGAGTGGTGCGCCTGATGCGTCGCCCACACGAGCCGCACCCGGTGGGAGACGCGATGCGACCAGTAGAAGAGGAAATCGACACCGAGGAAGGCGATGACCCAGCTGTACCAGGCAGTGGCGGGCAGATGCCACGGGGCGAGATAGGCGAAGATCGCGGTGTAGGCCAGCAGGCCGAGGAACTTCCAGGCGGCGCTGGTCGCGATGGACACCACGCCCATGCTCAGGCTCGCCCTGGCGTCGCGGCGTTCATAGGCGCCCGCCGGGCTGCGCTGCTCACCCTCGTCGTGCTCGAGTTTGGCCGCGGCGCACCATTCGATCACCAGCATGGTGACAAAGAACGGGATCGCGATCACCGTGGGTTCACGCATGGCCTCGGGCAGCAGGTCGAGCATCTCGCAATGCCTCCTCACCAGGCAGAGGATCTGACACCCCTACGTGTCAGATCGATGTGTGACACGATAGCGTGTCAGATAGGTTCCGTCTACAGCCGCACAGAAGAAGGCCCCGTTGCTCGACAACGACTCATCCACGCTCGATGGAGCGGGCAGGCGCTATGCCGGCACCGACGCCGAGCAACGCCGCACCCGTCGACGTGCCGCCCTGGTCGACGCCGGACTCGACTTGTTCGGCAGCGAAGGCTACGCCGCGGTCTCGGTGAAACGGGTATGTGAACACGCGGGGCTGACGCAGCGCTACTTCTACGAATCGTTCACCGACCGGCCCGCCCTGCTGGCAGCGGTGTACGAGCACTGCGTCGCGGTGACCCGTGGGGCCACCGTCGACGCCGCCGCCCCGTATCTCGGCGTCGATCACCGCATCAACCCGTCACGCTTGCGGGCCGCGGCCCACCACACCCTCGACGCCTTCCTGCGCTGCCTCACCGGGGATCGTCGGATGGCGCGGATCATCCTGGTGGAGGTGGTGGGCGTCGACCCCGCACTCGAACGCCTGCGGATGGGGGCGATCCACGACTGGGCGGGATTGGCCCTGGCGCTGGTCGGCGGGGAGCGCGACGTCCCGGCGCAGGCGCAGCTCACCGCGGTCGGCGTCATCGGCGCGCTCACCCAGCTCCTCGTCGACTGGTATGTCCGCACCGACGCCGACCCGGAGTCGCGCGAACCCGCAGCACAGGTGGACATGATCCGCGACGTCTGCGTCGAGCTGTTCGTGGCCGCCCACCGTCAGCTCACCACCGGCGTAGGCTGACGCCATGGCATCCCGCGCAACAACCCTGGGCCCCGACATCGCCCGCATCTCGCTCGGATCATTCCTCGCCCTCGCCGGAATAGGGCATATGACGTTCCAGCGCAAGGAATTCCAGGCGCAGGTTCCCGACGCCATCCCGCTCGACCCCGATGTCACCGTGCTGGCATCCGGGGTGGTCGAGATCGGCCTGGGCACCGCCTTCGTCGCACTGCCCCGGTATCGCCGGATCATCGGTGCGCTGCTCGCCCTGTTCTTCGTGGCGGTGTTCCCGGGCAACATCCACCAGTACGTCAACCACATCGACGCGTTCACGCTCGACACCGACCGCAAA
Organism: Gordonia sp. NPDC003425; assembly: GCF_053588635.1. Classification (NCBI taxonomy): domain Bacteria; kingdom Bacillati; phylum Actinomycetota; class Actinomycetes; order Mycobacteriales; family Gordoniaceae; genus Gordonia; species Gordonia sp. NPDC003425. The sequence continues at coordinate 28,882 of NZ_JBSFQI010000013.1, forward strand.
CGACTCGTCCGCCTGTTCTTCCAGCCCGTGCTCATCGCGCTGGCGCTCTACGCACGCGGACCGAAGAAGGCCTGAACGTGGGCGGCCCCGAGCTGACGCCCGAGGTGGTGGAGTTTCTCCAGTCGGGCACCCGCACCGGCAAACTCGCCTTTGTGGCCGCCGACGGACGCCCGCTGGTCGCACCCGTCTGGTTCGTCGTCGAGGGCTCCGAGCTGGTGTTCAACACCGGTGCCGGCACCGCCAAAGGCCGTGCCCTGCACCGTGATCCGCGGGCCACCCTGCTCGTCGACGACGAGCGCCCGCCGTTTTCCTACGTCCAGGTCCAGGGGACGGTGACGGTGTCGGAGGACCCCGCGGAACTGCTGCGCACCGCCACCGTCATCGCCGCGCGGTACATGGGTCCCGACCTCGCCGAACAGTACGGCAGACGCAACGGCGTACCGGGTGAGCTGGTCGTGCGATTGCGCCCCACCAAGGTGCTCGCCGCATTCGACATCGCTGAGTGATCTCCGTCGCCTCGCAGCGCACCGCCGGGCGGTCGCTGCGAGCATGAAGCGATGCGACCTGTGTTTCGTCTCGCCGCCCTGTGTGCCGCCCTGCTCTGTTCCCTGGTTCCCGCCCTGGTCGCGAGCACCGGTCCGGCCGCGGCCGCACCGGCGTCGTGTCAGCCGGTGACGGTGGTGCTGTCGGCGTATCCGGCCGAGTTGTCGGCGGTGCTGGCACGCTCCTCGGGGGTTCGGGAGACCTGGACGCACAACAACGTCAGCTTCTACCGCACCGACATCGGCGGTGCGCCGGTGATCGCGGCGATGACCGGCGTCGGCATCACGAATGCGACGAACACCGCCGACACCACCGGCAAGGTACTCACCTGCGCCGCACACGGTGTTCGAGTGCAACGAATCCTGTTCTCCGGCAACGCAGGCGGCATGCCTCCGGCCGGCATCGGCGACGTCACCGTGCCGTCGACGTGGTTCCTCGGCCGCACCGGGAGACCGCTACCGGCCGATCCCGCTCTGCTCACCGCCGCGCGCACTGTGCACCCCGCACTGAAGCACGCCACCGGCACCGCGAATCCGCTCTCCCCGTGCGCATGTGACCTGCCCTGGACCGCACCCATCGATCTGCACCGACAGCCGCGGATCGTGGTGGGCGGCCGAGGACTGTCGAGCGATCCCTACCGCGGCTACTCATTTCCGTGCGTCCCGGGCGGGGGCGCGATCACCGGGTGCCGACCCTGCGCGCTGGCCGACCGCACCACCGACCGCGCCGACCTCGACCGGCTCGCCGCCACCGATGCCCGGGTGCTGGCGACCCTGCTCGACGACGTCGACCCGGGCACGGGCTATCTCACCTCCGACATGGAGACGGCTGCGGTGGCGCAGATGGCGGCCCGCAGCCACATCCCGTTCCTCGGCCTTCGCGGCGTCTCCGACGGACCCGACGACCCCAATCGGCTGCCCGGGTTCCCGGTGAGTTTCCTTGTCTACCAGCAACTCGCGGCCACCAACGCCGCAGCCGTCGCGGCCGCGGTGATCACCTCGACCGCGCGGTGAACCCGGGATCAGTCGCGGCTGAGGTGGGGGAGTAGCGCCGCTGTCTTGGCGTCGGTCCACCCGGGAGGCTGCAGGATCTGCGCCCACGCGTAGGGAATCGCGTCAAGGTAGTGGTGCCCGTGACCGTCGGGGACGTTCACCGCGACGGCCATGTCGGCCGACACCTGCAAGAAGGTGATGAACGGAATCCAATGCACGGAATCGAGGACGTCGCGGCCGTGGGGTTTGTTCAGCCAATCCGGTTTGTTGAGGATCAGCGAGGGCGACCACCAGGTGATGGGGTCGGAGGCATGTTGGAGGTACACCACCCGACTGCCCGGCCACGGCGCATCGGGCCGGTCGAGGTCTTGCTTGTCGGCGATGAAGCGGACCTGTCGACCGCTGTCGTAGATCGGGAGCCACTGCGGGGACCCGGGGTCGCGGGCGGCGGTGGCATCCTGCCATAGGGAGTTGCTGAACGTGGGACCCGAGAGCAGTGCGCCGTCGGTGCGGGCGGCCATCGTCGGCACGGTACCGAATGCTGCTTCGGCACCGAAGGATCCGAGGCTCTCACCGAACACCACGATCTTCGGGCGTTGCGCCTCGGGTAGTTCGCGCACCCTGGCGTCGACGGCCTCGAACAGCGCGCTGCCCGCCTGCCGCGCACGTTCCTTGTCCACGAGGAACGAGATCCAGCTCGGCAGATACGAGTACTGCATGGCCACGGTCGCCACGTCGCCGTTGTACATGTATTCCAGCGAGGCCACGGTGCCCTTGTTGACCCAACCCGATCCGGTGGTGGCCCCGATGGCGATCACCTTGCGCTGCAGGCCCCCGGCCCGCACGAGTTCGTCGGCGGCCAGTTGCGCGTTCGCGCGGGCGTTGTCGCCCGAACCGAGCCCCACGTATGCACGGATCGGTTCCTTCGCGGGTGCGTTGTTGAAGACCGACAACGCCCCGGTGTCCGGGCCGCCGGACACGAACACGCGCCCCTCCCGGCCCAGCGATTCCCAACTGACCAGCGACTCGGGGCCGCCGGAGCGCATCGTCGACGGAGGTGGCGTCGAGGTGGGGCGCACCTCGTCGTTGGCCAGCGCGAAACTGCTGTTGAGCCATTTCATCGAGTATTTGGCCACCACGCCGTTGAGGATGAACACGGTGAGCAGCACGAGCACCAGCAGCGAGGCCACGGCCGAGATCCGGGGCGGCACATGACGGTTGGTCCGACGCACGAGGAAGGCCAGCGCGCTGGCCCACGCCTGACCGATGAACATCAGCACCACGAACACGATGAGCGCGATCACGATGATCTGCGGATAGGCGGTCCACGACAGGTTGGCGACACCCATCAGGTTGCGAATCTCCGTCTGCCACATCGAGTACCAGTAGAACATCACGGTGGTGCCGATCGCGAAGGTGACGCCCAGCCCGATCCACACCGCTCGTGGCGGTGTGGGCCACCGCTCATCTCGCGACAACATGAAACGGATGAGCCACGCCACGAATGCACCGATGGAGTAACCGAGCGCGGCGGCCGCCCCGCTGATGATGCCCTGAAACAGCGGACCGCGGGGGAGCAGGGAGGGCGTGGCCGACAGCCACAGGAAGACTGTGGCAAACAGCAGACCCGCGAAGCTGATCCGGGTGCGGTAGGACGACCAGAAACGACGGAACCGGCCGGGCCGGGGGGCATCGGTCGGTTCCTCGTCCGCGTTCGTGCGTTCGTCGACGACCTCGGACACCCGGTGCCTCCATATTCTCGCCGTACGCACGTGATTGCGTTCCTGTGCGAGGGTACGTGGTGTGACGTCGTCCGGACCACCGCTTCCACCCGCCTCGCATGATCCGCCTTCGGCGGTGGTGAACGCACGTGCCCGTCGTCGTCTCTGGTGGGCGCTCGGCGTCGGCGGTGCGCTGATGCTCGGCGCCGAGATGGTGGCGCATTTCGAGCCGGTCCGCGGCGCCGGTTGGGCGGTGTTGATTGCCGCCGTGCTTGCCGCGTGTATCGCCATATGGGCGGGCCTGATCGCCGCAGACCTGGGTCTCGGACGTGCGTCGTTGGGCAGGGGCCTGCGCTACGCCGCCGCGATCGTGCTGGTGGTGTCGGCGGTGGTGCTGATCGGCGTGGGTCTGCCATGGACCCGCGATCTGTTCCTCAACGACCGATACGCGCAGCTGGGGCCCGCCATCCTCGCGGCGGCGGTGATCATCCCGCTGCAGACCGTGGTGCCCGAGGAGGTGTTCTTCCGCGGGGTGGTTCTCGGATCCCTCTGCCGACTGACGACGGTCCGCCGTGCGGTGCTGGTGCAGGCCGTGCTGTTCGGGCTGTGGCATGTGGTGTCATCGCTCGACCTCACCGCAGGCAACGCGGGCTTGACGGCCGTACTCGGTCATGGCACCGGGGCGCAGCTGATCGGGGTGGTGGGTGCTGTGGTGGTGACCGCTGTGGCCGGGGCGGTGCTCGCGTGGTTGCGGCTGCGGTCGGGCAGCCTGCTGGCACCGATTGCCCTGCACTGGACGCTCAACGGCGTCGGCGCGATCGGGTCGGCGTTGGCCTGGTATCTGTCGCGCTGACCCGATCAGTCGTCGTCGGTGGGCAGCGGTGCGGTTCCGGTGGGCAGGGGGCTCACCGATACCGTTGCGGCGGAGACCAATTCGCCGTCGTCGCCGGGCATCAGCAGCCAGACGAGCAGCCTGTCGGCGTCGCGTATGCGGCGCACGGTGATGGGGGTGCCGGGCACCACGGGGCGCAGGTATTCGATCACCGCGCGATGCGGTGCCTCCACCAGATCGGGGTGATCGACGAGCTCGTCTTCGACGGCCTCCCAGTAGGCGGCGTTGTTGAGGTGTTTGAACGGGTCGAAATCGGTGATGCGCAGCACGTGCTCGCGGTCGGGAAGGGCGAGTTCCTCAGCGGCGGGCGCCTTCTCCGGATTCATCGACTTCCATCGCAGTCGGTGCTCGTCGGTCATCGACGAGAGCATCTCGAACGCCTCGTCGGTGAGGCGCGACGGCATGCCCTGCTCGTTGACGTTGATCCAGAACGCCTCGGTCTCGATGAGCCCGGGCTCGCGTGGTTCGGGGTTGAATCGGTTGGTCTCGTGGTCGGCGGTCAGGCGCACCCGCATGTTGGTCCATCGGGTCGACAGTGCCCCGCACCAACGCTGCGCGGTCAGACCCGCCGGCCAGGTGATGGGGCGGATCACGTCGATCACCGTGCGCCGGACGATCCAGAAGGGGTCGGTGGCCCCGAAGTCGGTGGCCTCGATGTTGTCGTTGGCCACGTCCTGCAGGAACCGGGCCACCCCGTCGAGACGCAGTCGCATCTCCTGGTCGATGTCGCCGGTGCGGACCCGGTAGTTGGCCTCGAAGAAGCGTGCGCCCGCCTTGCGGTCGGGCAGCGGTTGGTGGCCTCGATCGGTGGATGCAGCGCTCACCGGATTCCCTTCGGTGGAAGTACGCGGGTCACCTTACCGCTCCGGCCGGACCGGCATCTGCCGGGATTGTCCACAGGAGTCGAACGGCTCCGATCGACCGGCCCAGGCTGCACTACCCTCATCCCATGCCCGGGGGAGATGGCGACACACGCAGCGACGAAGAGCTGCTCGCCGCGCACCTCGCCGGCGATCCCCACGCCTTCGCCACGCTCATCCACCGCCACCACAATCACCTCTGGGCACTGGCCTACCGCACCCACCAGCACCCCGAAGACGCCGCCGATTCACTGCAGGACGCCCTGCTCAACGCACACCGGATGGCGCACACCTTTCGCGCCGACGCGCGCGTGTCCACGTGGCTGCATCGCATCGTCGTGAACGCCTGCCTCGACCGCATCCGTCGAAACAAGTTGCGGCACACGGTGGCGCTGCCGGAGTTCGATGTGGCCGCCCTCGGTGCCGGAGCCGATCAGTACCGCGCCGTGGACCTGTCGATGTCCATCGGTGAGGCGCTCGGCGAACTTCCGCCCGATCAGCGCGCCGCGATCGTCGCGGTGGACGTGGAGGGCTATTCGATCGCCGAGGCCGCCGAACGCCTCGGGGTGGCCACCGGCACCATCAAGAGTCGCTGCGCCCGCGGTCGGCTGCGGCTCGCGCAGATCCTGGGGCATCTGCGCGATGACTGAGCCGCAGCGCAGAGAACGGCGGCAAGAAAAGCGGCGGCAAGAAGAGCGGCGCCAAGAAGCCGGAACAGGTCGGGGGAACCCGACGGCGCTTCCTCGCGTCGTATGTCACGAGCAGTATTCAGACCGCGCCACCTCGAGGGGTGGGGCTGCCGTGTCGAGGAGTGGGACAGTACAAGAATGAGCACGACGTATCGGGATCCCCCGTATCCGGATCCCCCGTATCCGGTGGATCTCCTCGCCGATTTTCACGCCGGCGTGCTTCCCGACGACGTCGCCGCGCACATCCGGTCACGCCTGCCGGACGATCCGGCGGCCCGGCACGTTCTCGCCGCGCTCGATCAGACGCAGGCAGAGCTGCGCGAGCTCCCCGTCGAGCCGATTCCGGCGCCTGCGGAGGTCCGGGCCCGCACCGAACAAACGCTCGACGCGGTACGCGCCGAGGTGGATGCAGCGTCGAGTCCGGCGCGTCGGCGGGCCGCGTCCCGCTGGGGCCGGACGCCCACGCCGGTGCGCGCCTCGGTGATCGCGCTGGCGGCGGCCGCCGTGGTGGCGGTGCTCGCCGGGGTGCTGATCGCGGTGCTGCCCCGCACCGGCGACGACGCGGCGGGCGTGCAGGCCGGAGCCACTTCGACGCCCGCGGCCGGAGCATCGCTCGACGGTACCGAACGTGCTTCGGCGCTCACCGTGCTCGGCGACTCCTCGGCGCGCCCGTTCGGGTCCGAGTCCGCGCTGCGGCGATGCACCGCGGCCAACGGCGTGCCCGCATCCACACCGGTCCTCGGTTCCGGCGACATCGTCGTCGCCGGTGTGCCGCGCATCGTGATCCTGCTCGGAACAGGGGTGGCCGGACGGTTCGACGCGCTGGTGGTGGAGCGGGGCTGCGACACCGGCAATCCCGCCACGGTGTCGAACACCACGATCGGCGGATGACCACACACCCCTGACCCCACACCCCTGACCCCACACCCCTGACCCCACACCCCTGACACCGACCGGACGACGGCCCCCGCGCCAGGGGAACATCTGCCCTTAGGCTTGTGTTGAAGCAGCGGGAACCGGACCGCCACCAGCGCGTGGTGTCCCGCGTCCACGAGCACGGAGGATGGATTGACTCACACAGACAACCCGCAGGTCCACAATCTGATCATCGTCGGGTCGGGCCCGGCCGGATATACCGCTGCCGTGTACGCGGCACGCGCCGAACTGGCGCCCGTGGTATTCGAGGGCACACAGTTCGGCGGTGCGCTGATGACCACCACCGAGGTGGAGAACTTCCCGGGTTTCCAGAACGGGATCCAGGGTCCCGCGTTGATGGATGAGATGCGCGAACAGGCGATCCGCTTCGGCGCGGACCTCCGCATGGAAGATGTCGACGCGGTGCGGCTCACGGGAACCGTCAAGGAGGTCGACGCCGGTGGGGAGACCTATTACGCACATGCCGTGATCCTCGCGATGGGTGCCGCCGCCCGCTACCTCGGTATCGAGGGTGAACAGGAACTCCTCGGTCGCGGTGTGTCCGCCTGCGCCACCTGCGACGGGTTCTTCTTCCGGGATCAGGACATCGCGGTGATCGGTGGCGGCGACTCGGCCATGGAGGAGGCGACGTTCCTCACCAAGTTCGCCCGCAGCGTCACCCTGGTGCACCGTCGCGACGAGTTCCGTGCCTCGCGGATCATGCTCGACCGCGCCAAGGCCAACGACAAGATCCGCTTCGTCACCAACTCGGCGGTGAAGTCGGTGGTCGGCAATGGATCGGTCACCGGACTCGAACTCGAGGACACGCGAACCGGTGACACGCAGGTCATCGACGTGACCGGCATGTTCGTCGCGATCGGGCACGACCCCCGCAGCGAGCTGGTGCGCGGTCAGGTGGATCTCGACGCCGAGGGCTATGTCAAGGTGCTGGGACGCACCACGTACACGTCCGTGCCGGGTGTCTTCGCCGCCGGCGACCTGGTGGATCACACCTATCGCCAGGCGATCACCGCGGCGGGCAGCGGATGCTCGGCCGCGATCGACGCCGAGCGTTGGCTCGCCGAGCAGGGTGACGTGGCACCGATGCCGGCAGAGGGCGATGTGATCGCCGTCGAGGCGAACATCTGATTCACTCGAAACGAAAGAACTGTCAAGGAGGACACCATGGGTGCAAACACCGTCGCCGTCACCGACGCGACCTTCAAGGATGAGGTACTGGGCGCCGACAAGCCCGTACTGGTCGATTTCTGGGCCACCTGGTGCGGTCCGTGCCGCATGGTGGCCCCCGTCCTGGAGGAGATCGCCCGCGACCACTCCGACAAACTCACCGTCGCGAAGCTCGATGTGGATGCCAATCCCGCGGTTGCCCGTGACTTCAAGATCATGTCGATCCCGACGCTGATCCTGTTCGAGAACGGCCAGCCGACCAAGACGATCGTCGGTGCGAAGGGCAAGGCCGCGCTGCTGCGCGAGCTCGATTCCGTCGTCGGCACCTCGGCGTAGTCGATCCCCGCGAGTTTGGACCCGGGCCGCCGGACCTGAGACAATGCTGCTTGTCGTCCTCCGCTGAGGTTGTCGTACCCGCGGAGGACGCGCAGTGCGGCACCCGACCGAGGAGATCACATGCCAACGTTCCGACATGGGGATCGGGGGTCGGCCGTCGCCGAGATCCGTTCGATTCTGTCGGGACAGGGTCTGATGGTCGCCAACCGCGGTCGTCACGCAGTCACGTCGTCGGCAGATGCAGAACAACCCGCTTCGGTGGCCGATGCGGTGTTCGACGACGACACCGATCACGCGGTGCGCGCCTTTCAGCAGCAACGGGGACTGATCGTCGACGGTGTTGTCGGGCCCGCCACCTATCGCGCGCTACGCGAGGCCTCCTATCAGCTCGGGGCACGCGTGTTGCTGTACCGGCTGTCGGCGCCGATGGTCGGCGACGACGTCTCCGCGCTACAGGGCCGCCTACAGAATCTCGGCTACTACACCGGTCTCGTGGACGGTGTATTCGCCGAGGGCACCCACAACGCGGTGTGCCTGTATCAAAGTGAATACGGATTGTCGGCCGACGGTATCTGCGGTCCGTCGACACTACGGTCACTCGACCGTCTCGGCACCCGTGTCACCGGCGGCTCGCCCTATGCGATCCGCCAGGAAGAGCACGTACGCCGGTCGGGTCCGCGGCTCTCCGGCAAACGCATCGTGATCGACCCGGGAACCGGTGGCGGACACGAGTATTCGACCGGGGAGTTGGCCGAGATCGAGTCCCGCGTGCTGTGGGATCTCGCCGCCCGACTCGAGGGTCGGATGGCTGCGGCGGGGATGGAGACATTCCTGTCGCACGACGGCCGGGGCGAGCCCACCGATGACGAACGGGCCCGTGTGGCCAACATGGTGGATGCCGACATGATGATCTCGCTGCGCTGCGGGCATCATCCGACGTCGGCGGCCAACGGTGTTGCGTCGTTCTATTTCGGCAACGCGCGCGGATCGTACTCGACCATCGGTCGCACCCTCACCGACTTCATCCAGCGCGAGATCGCTGCGCGCACACCACTTGTCGACTGCCGAACGCATGAACGCACCTGGGAGATCCTGCGGCTCACCCGGATGCCGGTGGCACTGATCGACGTCGGGTACATCACCAATCCGCACGACGTCGAGGTGCTCGAGGATCCCAACTACCGCAACGTGATCGCCGAGGCCATCCTCGTCGCGGTCAAGCGGCTGTATCTGCTCGGTGAAGACGACCGCCCCACCGGCACATACACGTTCGCCGATCTTCTTGCGGCCGAACGGATTTCAGGCTTCTAGGAAGCTCCGGCTGTCGGACCTCGGGCGTCAGAACACGTTTCGGCGTCGCGCCACCGGTACAGCGGTGCGTTCTCGGCCGGCCAGGTCGATGGCCGCCATCACCACCAGCTTGTCCAGGGCGCTTTCCACCTCGAACTTCCAGCCCAGTCCCTCGTCGAGTTCGAGTCGGAACCGCGGGAACCGCGGATGCGACGACACCACGTCGAACGCCGAATCCTTCAGGAACGCCGCGTCGATCATGCACTGTGTGCACAAGTCGCCCTGCGGGCTGTCCAGGATCTCACGCGCCACCTCGACGATCGATTCCTCCGACCAGGTACTCAGATCGTTCGGCACGGCGAGCAGGGGTGCTTCACCGGCGGCGGGGTCCGCCGCGTCGCCGGACTCGGGGTAGGCGACTTGCCGACGTGGCGTGCGCACCAGCCCGAACGCCTCCACCGCACGTACACCGCGTCGGATCAGATCACCGAGCGTCGCATCCAAGAGCAGACCGGCTGCCTCCTCGAAACCCGGTTCGGTGCGGATCGACGTGAGCAGTACCGCGTCGGCGCTCACCGGCGAGGTGGGGAAGGAACGAGACCGCGGCACCCGACCGGGCGGGGAGTAGAAGGCGGTGCCCACCACCACGCCAGTGCCGGCGTCGATGGCCACCTGCCCGCAGGTGCCCCATTCCAGAAGCACCGAGGAGATCCACGCCTCCTTGTCGAACTCGCTCTCGAAGCGGTCCGCCGAGAATGCGGCGAGCGGATCGCTCGGCAGCGCGGGGGACGACTCGTCAGAAGGCGCCGTGAGTGCCGAATCGACCGGCGGACCGACCTCCCAGAAGACACATCGGCGGGTGTGCGACGGCAACGACTCGAATGCTTCGAGATCCAGCCGCGTAACCGTCAGATTCACCGTGTACCGCCCTCGCTGGTCACCCGAGGCGCGCCCTCGCATACCAAAGGTGTTGTGTACCAAAGCCTTTGGCGGTTGAGCTGCTTCCGGTGATGATCAAGTGTCACTGTGACGTAACTTCCGCATGTCCTAGGTCAGGGTTTTGCCGCGGTTGGTGGGTCGATGGTTTCGACAATACGTTCCAGATCGTCCACCGACCCGAACTCGACGACGATCTTGCCCTTGCGCTTACCCAGGCTCACGGTGACCCGGGTGTCCAGGGTGTCCGAGAGCCGTTCGGCCACCTCCTGCAGCCCCGGCATCTGCATCTGACGACGCCGAGGAGGCGTCGGCGTGGGGGAGGCGGGGCCATCGCCGCGATTGGCGAGCGTCACCGCCTCCTCGGTTGCCCGCACCGACAATCCCTCGGCGACGATGCGCGCGGCCAGTACCTCTTGCTGATCGGAGCCCGTCTCCAGAGACAGGAGTGCCCGGGCATGGCCGGCGGAGAGGACGCCCGCAGCCACCCGTCGTTGCACCGGGATCGGCAGCTTGAGCAAGCGGATCATGTTGGTGATCACCGGCCGGGACCGTCCGAGCCTACTGGCGAGTTCCTCGTGGGTCACCCCGAACTCATCGAGCAACTGCTGATAGGCCGCCGCTTCTTCCAGCGGATTGAGCTGTGCACGGTGAATGTTCTCCAAGAGAGCGTCGCGCAGCATGTCGCCGTCGGCGGTCTCGCGCACGATCGCCGGGATGGCGTCGAGTCCGGCCTCCTGGCTGGCACGCCAGCGGCGCTCACCCATGACCAGCTGATACCGCACTCCGTTGGACGTCGGTGTCTCGAGTTTGCGCACCACGATGGGCTGCATGAGCCCGAACTCGGAGATCGAGTGGACGAGTTCGGCCATGGCCTCTTCGTCGAAGACGGTCCGCGGCTGATGTGGGTTGGGTTGGATCGCCGCGGGCGGGAGCTCCTGATAGACCGCGCCCACTTCGTCGGGGGTGCCCACATCGGGCACCCTCGGCTGGTCGGCCACCGCGGTGGTGCCGGCTCCGGACGCGGCTGCGCTCGCACCGGCCGCACCGCCGGACCCGCCGGAGCCCTTGCCGATCACCACATCGGCCGCCGCCGATCCCAGCTTCGGAGCGGTGCTGTCGGTGTCCGGGGGACCGGTGGGGATGAGGGCGGCGAGACCTCGGCCGAGTCCGCCGCGTCGGGGTGCGGTGTCGCGCTGACTCACAGCATTCCTCTCGATGAATCAATGGGGCGATAGCTGGGACGTGCGTTCACGCGGAACCCCCCGTGTCCGCGGTCGGCGTCGCATCGGCTTCGGCCTGCGCCCGCAGCGCCACCTCACGTGCGGCGTCGAGGTAGCTCATCGCTCCACGTGAACCCGGATCGTATTCGATGATCGTCATGCCGTAACCCGGCGCTTCCGACACCTTCACGCTGCGCGGGATTATCGTGCCGAGCACCTTGTCACCGAAGTGGCGTCGGACTTCCTCGGCCACCTGATCGGCGAGCTTGGTGCGGCCGTCGTACATGGTCAACACGATGGTCGACACGTGCAGGGTGGGATTCAGATGCGCCTGCACCAACTCGATATTGCGCAGCAACTGTCCGACACCTTCGAGTGCGTAGTACTCGCACTGAATCGGAATCAGGACCTCGCGCGCGGCCACCATCGCGTTGACGGTCAACAGACCGAGCGAGGGCGGGCAGTCGATCAGCACGTAGTCGAATCCGAACTCCGCGATCGCGTCGGCGTTGAGCGCGTTGCGCAGCCGATTCTCGCGTGCAACGAGACTCACCAACTCGATCTCGGCACCGGCCAGGTCGAGCGTGGCCGGGACACAGAAGAGGTTCTCGTGGCTGGGGCTCTGCTGGATCGCCTCCCGCAAACTGACCTCGCCGAGCAGCAACTCGTACACCGATGCGATGTCGGGGGCGCGGTGATCAATTCCCAGGGCCGTGCTGGCGTTGCCCTGTGGGTCGAGATCGATCACGACCACACGGAGCCCGTGCAGGGCCAGCCCCGCCGCCAGGTTCACCGCCGTCGTCGTCTTACCGACGCCGCCCTTCTGATTGGCCACGGTGATGATGCGCGTCTGTGGGGGGCGGGGGAGCTGGCCGGTTCCCCCCGGTGTCAGCACCTGACTGGCTCGTGCCGCAGCTGCCGCGATCGGGGTGTCGTCGTAGGTCGGCGTCGGAGTGGACGCACCGACGTGCCGGACGGTTTCACGTGAAACATCCGGATCAGCTTCCGTCACGCCTTGGCTCCTCTGCCCTATCCGATACTCGTCGGCACTCACTCAACTCGCCCCTGTCGTGGTGGTGCATCGTCGTTGTCGTCCATTCTGCGCCCTCCGAGTCTCCGTCACCAACTACCGGCCGTTCCGCCGTCGTGCACGTCCGGGTCGTGTCTTGCCGTCCCCGGGCGATCGCCGACGATCCCCGACGATCACTGTTGTCGGCGGGTCCAGATGACCGACACCACAGTGTTCGACGCGCAACCCGACAATCCCGTTCCGCGCGGCCGCAGCCTCGTCACGAGCGATCTCGTCGACGGCCGACGATCCCTTGATCGCCACCAGTCGGCCGCCGTCGCGAATGAGCGGCGCCGACCATCTCGAGAGCCGCTCAAGCGGCGCGACTGCACGCGAGGTGACGACGTCCGCGAGGGGCACCGCGGCGCGCACCGACTTCTCCTCGGCCCGGCCGCGCTCTACGCGCACCGCCAGCCCGAGATCGACAACAGCGCGCTCCAGAAAGGTTGCCCGCCGTAACAGAGGCTCGATCAAGGTGATCGCCAGATCGGGTCGGGCGATCGCCAGTGGGATGCCCGGAAGGCCCGCACCGCTCCCGATATCCACCACGGCGCAGTCAGCGGCCACCTGCTCCTCGATCACTGCACAGTTGAGGATGTGGCGCTCCCAGAGGCGCGGGACCTCCCGCGGTCCCATCAATCCGTGCTCGATGCCATCGGTCGCAAGGATCACGCAGTAGCGTTGCGCCAACCCGAGCCGATCACCGAACACCTCTGCCGCGAACGGGGGAGGGGAGGACGCAAGGGAGGCGGCATCCACCGCTTCCTCTGGGGCGCGGCTCTGAAGGGGTGGACCGTCCAGCGGCCGGCCCTGCTCGTTCGGCTCATGTTTCACGTGAAACCTTCGCGCCTTACTGTCGCTCGACAATCGCGGGTCTGCCGCGTCGACGTTTCACGTGAAACATCCCACCGGTCCGCGAACAACATAGGTGTAATTCAGTCTGCACAAACGAAAGAAGTCCCGGCCGAAGCCGGGACCTCATCGTACTAAGGAGTGCGCGCTCGGACGTGACTAGTTCGTCCGGAGCACCACCACGCGGCGCTTGGGCTCGGCGCCTTCGCTCTCGCTCATCACGCCGTCGACAGCCGCAACGGCGTCGTGGACGATCTTCCGCTCGAACGGGGTCATCGGATCGAGCTCTTCACGATCGCCGGTGTCACGCACGCGCTCGGCAACCTCCTGGCCCAGACGGGCAAGGCGATCGCGACGGTCGGCGCGCCACCGGGCGATGTCGAGCATCAGTCGACTGCGATCACCGGTCGCTTGCTGCACGGCCAGTCGAGTCAACTCCTGCAGTGCGTCGAGCACCTCGCCCTTGCGGCCGACGAGCTTGGACAGGTCGTCCCCACCGTCGATGCTCACCACCGCGCGGTCGCCGTCCACATCGAGGTCGATGTCGCCGTCGAAGTCGAGCACATCGAGGAGCTGCTCGAGGTAATCGCCGGCGATCTCACCCTCCTCGACCAACCGCTCTTCGTCATCGAGTTCATCGTCGGTGTCGGTGTCGTCGGTGTCGTCGGCATCCGCATCCGCATCCGCACCGCCGGTGACTTCCGCGGTGACCGCCTCAGTGCCGTCCGCAGCGGCATCCCCGTCAGCGGTCGCCTCGGCCGACGTGTCCACCGCAGTGCCCGCGGTCTGCGTCTGCTCGTCCACCGTCGGGTCGGTCTGGGTCGCGGTTTCTGCTGTCATCTCAGTTGCACCTCGCTGTGTGTGTTCCGGTCAAAGTCTCTGGGAGGGAAAGTTCTGTGGGGGAGGGGAGTGTCGCGGCTACCGCCGGCCGCCCTTGCGGCCTCCGCCGCGTTTGCCTCCGCCGCGGCCCGCTCCCTGCTTGCGGCTGCCCGGACCCGACCCGGCGGCACTCTTACCGGCCGACGACTGTCCCGGCTTCTGCCCGGCTTTCGGTTTGTTGCCCACCACGTGCTTGGTATCCGGACCCGTCGACTCGGCCGCGGCCCCATCCGAGCCACCCGACTCCGAGCCACCCGACTCCGATGCCGCAGTTCCCGACGAACCGTCGCCCGAGGTCGTCGCGGTCGCATCTCCGGTCGGGGCCGACCCGTTCACCTCGGGGTGCTTCTTGGCTCGGTCCGGGCGCGCACCCGGCTTGGGGGCGTTGGCCTTCAGCTTCTCCTGCTTGGCCTGCCGAGCCTCTTCTTCTTCCTTCTCGATCCGGCCGAACACGATGTGCTGCTGGCCGTAGGTCCAGATGTTGTTGCTCATCCAGTACAGCAGGATGGCGACGGGGAAGAACGGGCCCGACACCAGGATGCCGAGGGGGAAGACGTAGAGCGCCAGCATGTTCATCATGCGGGTCTGCGGGTTCTCCAGCGCCGCCTCGGGCTGCCGTGCCACCGACGCGCGCGAGTTCATGTGCGTCGCGATCGAGGCGATGATCATCATCGGGATCACCACGATGGCGATGTTCATCCGGGTGAAGTCGATGGGCGACCCCACCTGGACGAACGCTTCCCACTGAGCCTTGGGCTGGGTGATGTACGCCGACAGCGGCACACCGAACAGACGAGCGTCGAGGAAGTTCTGCACCTGCTCCGCGCTGAAGAAATAGTTCGCGGCGCCTCGCGTCTCCTGCGGCGACATGCCCAACTGTCCGATGCCGGTCGCGGTGCGGTTGAACGAGCGCAGCACGTGGAACAGGCCGATGAACACCGGGATCTGCAGCAGCATCGGCAGACAGCCGAGGAGGGGATTGAACCCGTGCTCCTTCTGCAGCTTCTGCATCTCCTCGGTCATTTTGACCCGGTCTTTGGCGTACTTCTTCCGGATCGCCTGCAGCTGGGGGTTGATCTCCTGCATCTTCTTCGTGGTGCGGATCTGCTTCACGAAGGGCTTGTAGAGGATCGCGCGGAGGGTGAACACCAGGAACACCACCGACAGCGCCCAGGCAACACCGTTGCCGCCCGGAGTGTTCGGCGTGATGAAGTCGAAGAGCCAGTGCCAGACCCACATGATGCCGGACACCGGGTAGTAGATGAAGTTCAGCACGGGTCAGTTACCCCTTACTCCCGTTGGCGGCACCACGGTGGGTGTGGTGCTCTCGAGTCGTACATGATGACTGGTTTGTGTGGGACGTTGTCCGCGACGACGATGGCCACCGGATCTTCTGCTCGGGAACCGGGTCGTAACCGGGTTTGTGCCAGGGCCCGCACTTGAGAAGCCGGATCACCGCGAGCGTCCCGCCGTAGAAGAACCCGTGCCGCTCAAGGGCCTCCACCGCGTACCCCGAGCACGTCGGCTCGAAGCGGCAGGTCGGCAGCCGTAGCGGCGACACCCACGTGCGGTAGAGCTCGACGAGAAAAATGACGATGCGTCGCGGCAAGAGGTGCAGCCACCGCGCGGTCGTCGACAATGCCCGCCGCCACCCTGGTGCCGGCGTGACGGTCTCGTGCTCCGACGTGGTGGGCGCGGTCATCGCGGGCCGCCGACGGAGATCGCCCCGGAAGTGTCGAGTGCCAGGCGTCGTGCCCGGCGATCGGCGAACACGGTCCGCAGTTGTTCGGCGAGGTCGGGTGCCGACCGCTCGGCGGCACCGGGCAGCGCACGGATCACGACGGCGGTCTCCGGGCTCGGGCAGTCCGCGGCCACCGCGGCGAACGCCGACCGCAACCGGCGCGCCACTTGGTGCCGGGTAACCGCCGACCCCACTGCCTTGCTCACAATCAAACCGAGCCACGGACCACCGGTCGTCGCGACATCGACCCGCCGACCCGCAGCGTCGGGCCACTCGCGGGGCGTCACCAGGAGATGGACCACCACGTCATGCGCGGAGATCCGCACGCCACGTTTCAGCGTGCGGGAAAAGTCGGATCTGCGTGAGATCCGATGAGATGCTGCCGTCATCGACCAGTCACCACCGACCACATTCGCACCCGGTCGCCGGTGGGACCGGACGCGGCGTGGGTCGTGCTCGACGATCAGGCCGTGAGCTTCGCGCGGCCCTTGCTGCGGCGGCTGTTGACGATCGAACGGCCCGCACGCGTGCGCATGCGCAACCGGAAACCGTGCACGCGTGCACGACGACGATTGTTCGGCTGGAAGGTCCGCTTGCCCTTGGCCACGGCTGAACTCCTTGTGCTCGGACGTGGACGCACCGAACTTCGTGCGCAACCCACGCTGTACTGGGTGGTCTTGCTGATCGAGGCTGCGGTGCCGGACTGACGCCGGTTGGGTGCCCCGCTCTCAAGGACGGATCGAGGGCTTGCACCCCGACCCGTCGGTGAACAACGCTTGACACCGCGCAAATCCGCATACCTGGATGACCCGTCGAGACTACTGGACCGGGGCCATCCAAATCAAACGAGCGACCATCCGTACGCCTGCTGACCTGCGTGAATCCGGATTCCGGTACGTCCGTCGTCCCGCGTCCACGCGCGGCGTCGGACAGATCGGTGCAAGTCGGTGATCGGCTTTGTCACCCGAACGAGCGCAATTCGGGCTTCCGTTATCGATGTCGTTCGGGGTCTGTTAGCGTCGAATGATCGCCGGCGGGCACGACCCATCCCGTCCACCCGCTCACGGGCAACCGCTCCGCCCACAGCGGTGACGTTCTGTTCCCAACCAGTTGTACACATTTGTGGATAACCGTGTGGACAAGTCCCGTGGACCCTCGACATGGTTGAGACCTTCGATGCCGATACTGGTAATTTCTCCCGGCAGGAGGGCCGTACCGTGAGCACAGATCGCGACTCGTTCGGGGAGGTCTGGCAACAGGTCGTCGCCGAGTTGAACGACGATGCCGGATCCCACGAGCACGAACCCCTGACCCGGCAGCAGAAGGCCTGGCTCTCACTGGTCCAGCCGCTCACGCTGGCCGAGGGATTCGCCTTGCTCACCGTTCCCACGCCGCTCGTGCAGGAACAGATCGAACGCAATCTGCGTGACACCATCCGCGCCGCGCTGTCGCGCCACCTGAATCAGCCGGTCGATCTCGGGGTGCGGATCTCGACGCCGACGCCGCTGCCCGACACTCTCGCCGAGTCCGTCGCCACTGCCGCCGGTTCCCCGGTGCTCGAGACCGCACCTCCCGACGCCGCGACCACAAACGCCGTTGGCGTCCCGGCACCGGCCTCCGACGCCGGCGCCGACACTGCGACGACTTCGAACTCCTGGCCCTCCTACTTCGCCGAGCGGCCCACCACCTCATCGGCCACCGGCACAGGTGCCAACCTCAACCCGAAGTACACCTTCGACACCTTTGTCATCGGGGCCTCCAACCGATTCGCCCATGCGTCCGCCGTCGCCGTCGCCGAGGCACCCGCACGCGCCTACAACCCCTTGTTCATCTGGGGTGAATCCGGACTCGGGAAGACCCACCTCCTCCACGCCGCCGGCCACTACGCGCAGCGACTGTTCCCCGGCATGCGCGTCAAATACGTGTCCACCGAGGAGTTCACCAACGACTTCATCAACTCACTGCGCGACGACCGCCGGGTGGCGTTCAAACGCCGCTACCGCGACGTCGACGTGCTGCTGGTGGACGACATCCAATTCCTCATCGGTAAGGAAGGCATCCAGGAGGAGTTCTTCCACACGTTCAACACGCTGCACAACGCCAGCAAACAGATCGTCGTCTCCTCCGATCGGCCTCCCAAACAGCTTGCAACACTTGAGGATCGGCTACGCACTCGATTCGAGTGGGGTCTGATCACCGATGTGCAGCCGCCCGACCTCGAGACACGCATCGCGATTTTGCGCAAGAAGGCGCAGATGGACAGCATCGTGGTGCCCGACGACGTGCTCGAGTTGATCGCGTCGAAGATCGAACGCAACATCCGCGAACTCGAGGGCGCGCTGATCCGGGTGACCGCATTCGCCTCGCTCAACAACACCGAACTCGACAAGTCGCTGGCCGAGGTGGTGCTGCAGGCGTTGCTGCCCAATTCCGGCACGCTCGAGGTGAGCGCGGCCAGCATCCTCGCCATCACCGCCGAGTACTTCGACATCTCCGTCGACGAACTACGCGGGCCCGGCAAGACCCGGTCGATCGCCCAGGCCCGCCAGATCTCCATGTATCTGTGCCGTGAGCTCACCGATCTGTCGCTGCCGAAGATCGGCGAGACCTTCGAACGTGACCACACCACGGTCATGTACGCCGAACGCAAGATCCGCAAGGAGATGGCCGAGCGCCGCAAGGTGTACGACCACGTGCAGGAACTGACCGCGCGGATCAAACAGCGCGCCGTTCGCTGAACCCTGCACACCTCCGCTTTTGCAGCGGGATCAGGCCGCGTGCCGACCGCCAACTCTCGACTGTCACCGCAGGGTTGCTGTCGCATCCGACGGCATCCGCGCCGTGTCCACCCATCGTCGGTACACAATGTCACGCATCCATGTGCCCTGTGGATGAGTTGTGACCAACCCGTCGGCGAATGTGTACGGCGCGTGCACAGGATTCGAACAACACCACACCATCCCACAACCTGGCCGCTCGATTCGATGTGATTCCACGGCTCCTGCACACCCGCACCACGCTGCGGGCCACGGCTTTTGGGTGCTTCTCCACAACTTCCACAGGCCCTATGACTGATATGGATCCCTCTCTTGAAAGACTCTCTTTTAAGAAGGATCTGTGCACACACCCGCCGATGCCGACCGCCGTCGCCGATGGTGACACCGCGCATCGAGGCAACACGGCGTGGCGACTTGACCCCAACCACCACCGATGTCGTGGCGTCGTTCTACAGTGGGTATCCCTGGCGAGTTCAAGAGAAGGGCAACCACCGAGCATGAAGTTCCGTGTCGCGCGCGATCAGTTCGCCGATGCCGTTGCCTGGGTTGCCCGCAGCCTGCCCACTCGCCCGCCCGTTCCGGTGTTGGGGTGTGTCGTGTTACTTGCCGACGATTCCGGGCTCACCGTGTCGGGATTCGACTACGAGGTCTCCGCCCAGGAGACCATCGCGGCCGAGATCGCCGAGCCGGGTCAGGTACTGGTGTCCGGGCGACTGCTGGCCGACATCACCAAGGCGCTGCCCGCCAAACCGGTCGACGTCTCTCTGGACGGATCCCGCGTCGCCATCACCTGCGGCAGTGCGAAGTTCTCGTTGCCGACGATGCCGGTGGAGGACTACCCGCAGCTGCCCGACGTTCCGGGGGTCACCGGAACCATCCCGGCGCAGATCTTCGCCGAGGCCATCTCGCAGGTCGCCGTCGCCGCCGGCCGCGACGACACCCTGCCGATGCTCACCGGTGTGCGCGTGGAGATCGAAGGCAAGACCGTCGTCCTGGCCGCCACCGACCGGTTCCGCCTCGCGGTGCGCGAATTGGAATGGGATCCCACCGATGACGCCGCGTCCGGTGCCGTCCTGGTACCCGCGAAGACCCTCTCCGACAGTGCTCGGACCGCGGGATCCGAAGGTACTGGCGATGTTTCGTTGGCGTTCGGTAGCGGCGCCGCCCTCGGGGGCGAGGGCATCCTCGGCATTCTCGGCGAGAACAAGCGCACCACCACCAGGCTGCTCGACGCGGAGTTCCCCAAGTTCCGGCAACTGTTGCCGGCCAGCCACACCGCGGTGGCCACCATCGACAGTTCCCCGCTGATCGACGCCATCAAGCGTGTGGCACTCGTCGCCGAACGCGGTGCTCAGGTCCGCATGGAGTTCACCGACGGATCGGTACTGCTCACCGCCGGAGGTGACGAGGCGGGTCGTGCCGAGGAGGAACTGCCGGTGCAGTTCCACGGCGAACCGTTGACCATCGCCTTCAATCCCACCTACCTGCAGGACGGGTTGTCGGCGATCGGGGTGCCCACCGTCGACTTCGGTTTCACCACCCCGAGCCGGCCGGCGGTGCTGCGGCCGTCCACCGGAGACGAGCCCGTCGCCGACGAATCGGGCGCGTTCGTCGCGCCCGACAGCGCATTCACGTATCTGCTCATGCCGGTGCGTCTGCCGGGCTGATGCAACTCGGGCTGATCGGGCTGGGCAAGATGGGTGCCAACATGCGCACCCGCATCGAACGTGCCGGTCACCAGGTGATCGGATACGACCCGCGGCCCGAGGTCACCGACGTCGCCTCGCCGGCGGAGTTGGTGGCGGCGTTGGACGCTCCCCGGGCCATCTGGATCATGGTGCCGTCGGGGGAGCCCACGCAGAGCACGGTGCGACAACTGGCCGACCTCCTCGAACCCGGAGACATCGTGGTCGACGGCGGAAACTCCCGATACACCGATGACGCCGACCACGCAAAGATCCTGGGCGCCAAGGGAATCGGTTATATCGACTGCGGCGTGTCGGGCGGCGTGTGGGGTCTGGAGAACGGATACGGGCTGATGGCCGGCGGATCCGACGCCGACATCACGCGACTCATGCCGATCTTCGACGCACTGCGACCCGAGGGTGAGCGCGCCGACGGTTTTGTCCACGCCGGACCCGTCGGAGCCGGGCACTACGCCAAGATGGTGCACAACGGCGTCGAGTACGGCCTGATGCACGCCTACGGCGAAGGCTACGAACTGCTGTGCGCCGAACCGTTGATCGCCGACGTCGAGGGCACGCTGCGCGCGTGGACGCACGGTACGGTGATCCGGTCGTGGCTACTCGATCTGCTGGTACGCGCGTTGCAGGAAGATCCCGGTTTCACCGAGATCTCGGATTACACAACCGATTCCGGTGAAGGCCGATGGACGGTGGAAGAGGCCATCCGGCACGCGGTGCCCGCCAACGTGATATCCGCAGCGTTGTTCGCGCGATTCGCGTCCCGTCAGCAGGACGGTTCTCCCACGCTCAAAGCCGTGTCTGCGTTGCGTAACCAGTTCGGCGGGCACTCCGTGCACAACACCGCAGGCCGCAGTGTCGGCGAAACCTCGACGCCGAAAGACGAACCGCCGCAACGTCCATCGACGGACTGATCTGTGTTCGTCCGTGACCTGCGGCTGCGCGACTTCCGGTCCTGGCCCGATGTCGAGCTGAGCCTGGAACCGGGTCCGACGGTGTTCACCGGCCGCAACGGGTTCGGCAAGACCAACCTGATGGAGGCCCTGTACTACCTGGCCACCCTACGGTCGCATCGGGTGAGTACCGATGCGCCGCTGGTGCGTTCGGGTACCGCGTCGGCCACGGTCACCGCGACGGTCGAGAACGCCGGGCGTGAACTCACCGCCACCCTGCAGATCAACGCCGAGGGCTCGAACAAGGCGTGGCTCAACGGATCTCCTGCGCGGCGTCCGCGCGAACTGCTCGGCGTGCTGCGCACGGTACTGTTCGCGCCGGAGGATCTGCTGCTGGTGCGCGGCGACCCGGGTGACCGTCGACGATTCATCGACGAGCTCGTCGCGCAGCGCGGACCACGGTGGGCCGCGGCCCGCGCGGACTACGACCGGGTGCTGCGGCAACGTTCGGCGCTGCTGAAGACCGCGGCCGCAGCACTGCGACGTGGGGGTCGCGACGGCGACTCGGTGATCAGCACCCTCGACGTGTGGGACGGACAACTCGCCGATCTCGGCGGCCAGGTGACCGCCGCCAGAATTGAGGTTCTGGGCGAGCTCGAACCACATTTCGCGCGGTCGTACGCGTCGATCGCCCCGCACTCGCGACCCGCGACCCTGCGGTACCGGCCCGCGGCCGGCGGCGACATCGTGCCCGCCGCCGGAGATTCGCCCGACGCCGGGCGCATCGCCGAGCAACTGCTGGCGCGCCTGGCCGAACTGCGCAGCAAGGAAATCGAACGCGGTCTGAGCCTGATCGGCCCGCACCGCGACGACATCGACATCGTGCTCGGCGACGAGGTGGCCAAGGGCTACGCCAGCCACGGCGAGTCCTGGTCGTTGGCGCTCGCGCTACGCCTCGGCTCGGTGGAACTGATCCGCGCCGACGGCATCGAACCGGTCATCATGCTCGACGACGTGTTCGCCGAACTCGACGCCGCCCGCCGTCGCAAACTGGTCGAGCACACCGCGGGCGCGGAGCAGTTGCTCATCACCGCGGCCGTGGCCGACGACATCCCCACCGAGATCGGTGGGCGCCGCATCGGGGTGGACGTGACCGAGGATTCTGCCGGCGGCCGGCACTCGGTCCTGCTGGATTCGTCGGACCGAAGCGGGAGAATGTCCTCATGACCCCTGCCGACGGAAACGCTGCGGACGGAAACGCTGGCAACGGGGACGAGTCGTCGGCCGGCCTCGGTGGTTACGAACGTGCGCGGAAGGCGCTGGAGGAGGCGCGTGCGTCGGCCCGGGCGGCGGGAAAGTCGGTGGGTCACGGCCGGGCGTCGCCGGTCCGCCGTCCCCGGCCCCAGGGAAGTCGCCGACGGTGGTCGGGCGCGGGTCCCGATTCGCGGGATCCGCAGCCGTTCGGACGGCTCGTCGGCGGGATCGCCCGCGATCGTGGGTGGGACCCGCACATCGCCGAAGGCACGATCTTCGGCCTGTGGCCGCAGATCGTGGGCCCCGACATCGCGGCTCATGCTCAGCCGGAATCGTTGCGCGACAAAGTATTACATGTACAGGCGGAGTCCACCGCCTGGGCCACGCAGTTGCGGTATGTGCAGTCGCAGATTCTCGCGAAGATCGCCGCATCGGTCGGCGACGGGATGGTCACCTCGTTGCGCATCACCGGGCCGAAGGCCCCGTCGTGGCAGAAGGGACGACGTCACGTGCGTGGTCGCGGGCCGCGCGACACCTACGGCTGAACCGTGATTCCGGGTCGGCGGCGGCCCGTATCGGAGGGCTCCGACAGATTCTGGGCAGAAAGCGCGTAGACGCCGGTTTTATCCCCAGACCACCGTCGACCGCGCCGGAGTCGGAAAAAATCGATCTGAGCGCGCGTTAGCGGCCCCGGATGCGTATCCCAGCATGGATGAGGCAGTACACTGTGGAGAGTTGTCCCGACAGGGATATGAGGTGACCGTTGGCGACGGGTTTTCGGTGGTACGTGGACTCGTCGACTGCGGTCGCCCGTGCGCGCATCACGGCCGTCGGCAAGCATACCGGCCGAAGGCGACCAGACAGAGCAGTCCTGAGCAGCAGAGGAGCGGACGAACCCCGTGGCCGACACGAACGACAAGAAGAGCCGGAAGAAGCCCGGTGAGTACGGCGCCGATTCGATCAGCATCCTCGAAGGACTCGAGGCTGTCCGCAAACGGCCCGGCATGTACATCGGGTCCACCGGTGAACGCGGCCTGCACCACCTGATCTGGGAGGTCGTCGACAACTCCGTCGACGAGGCGATGGCCGGCTACGCCAGCAAGGTCGACGTCACCCTCCTCGCAGATGGTGGCGTCGAGGTCATCGACGACGGCCGCGGTATCCCCACCAGCATGCATGCCACCGGCGTTCCGACGGTCGAAGTGGTGATGACGCAGCTGCACGCGGGCGGCAAGTTCGATTCCGACGCCTACGCGGTGTCCGGCGGCCTGCACGGCGTGGGTATCTCGGTGGTCAACGCGCTGTCCACCAAGGTGGAACTCGAGATCAACTACGGCGGTTTCCACTGGGAGCAGACCTACGACTACGCCAAACCCGGGCCGCTGATCAAGGGCGACGCCACCCGCAAAACCGGCACCATCGTGCGTTTCTGGCCGGACGCGGCGATCTTCGAGACCACCACGTTCTCCGCGGAAACCGTGGCCCGGCGGCTGCAGGAGATGGCGTTCCTCAACAAGGGACTGACCATCACCCTCACCGACGCCCGCCCCCAGGCCGCGCCGGATGCGGCCGAGGAATCCGACGACACCGCCGAGAAGGCCAAGACCGCACTCGAGCAGGCCGCCGAGGAGCAGTCGCCGCGGCCGGTGAAACCGCGCACCCGCACCTATCACTACCCCGACGGCCTCGTCGACTACATCAAGCACCTCAACCGCACCAAGCAGCCGATTCATGCGTCGGTCATCGGGTTCACCGGGCAGGGGACCGGCCATCAGGTCGAGATCGCCATGCAGTGGAACTCGGGCTATTCCGAGTCGGTGCACACCTTCGCCAACACGATCAACACGGTCGAGGGCGGTACCCACGAGGAAGGGTTCCGTGCGGCGCTCACCTCGACGGTCAACAAGTACGCCCTCGACAAGAAGCTCCTCAAGGAGAAGGACGGCAAGCTCACCGGCGACGACATCCGGGAGGGACTCGCAGCGGTCATCTCGGTGAAGGTGTCCGACCCGCAGTTCGAGGGCCAGACCAAGACCAAACTCGGCAACACCGAGGTCAAGAGCTTCGTGCAGCGCACCTGCAACGAGCACCTCGGTCACTGGTTCGAGGCCAATCCGGCCGAGGCCAAGATCATCGTGAAGAAGGCGGTCGACTCCGCGCAGGCCCGGATGGCGGCGCGCAAGGCGCGAGAACTGGTGCGGCGCAAGACCGCCACCGACATCGGCGGGTTGCCCGGCAAGCTCGCCGACTGCCGCAGCAACGACCCCACCAAGTGTGAGGTCTACATCGTCGAGGGTGACTCGGCGGGCGGGTCGGCCAAGTCGGGCCGCGATTCGATGTATCAGGCGATCCTGCCGATCCGCGGCAAGATCATCAACGTCGAGAAGGCGCGCATCGACAGGGTGTTGAAGAACACCGAGGTGCAGTCGATCATCACCGCGTTCGGTACCGGCATCCACGACGAGTTCGACCTCGCCAAGCTGCGGTATCACAAGATCGTGCTGATGGCCGACGCCGATGTGGACGGCCAGCACATCTCGACGCTGCTGCTCACCCTGTTGTTCCGGTTCATGCGACCGCTGATCGAGAACGGTCACGTCTACCTCGCGCAGCCGCCGCTGTACAAACTCAAGTGGCAGAAGTCGGAGCCGGAGTTCGCCTACTCCGACCGCGAGCGCGACGGTCTGCTCGAGGCCGGTCGCGCCGCGGGCCGCAAGATCAACGTCGACGACGGCATCCAGCGTTACAAGGGTCTCGGTGAGATGAACGCCAAGGAACTGTGGGAGACCACCATGGATCCGTCCGTGCGGGTGTTGCGTCAGGTGACGCTCGACGATGCCGCGGCGGCCGACGAACTCTTCTCGGTGCTGATGGGTGAAGACGTGGCCGCGCGCCGCAGCTTCATCGCGCGCAACGCGAAAGACGTTCGCTTCCTTGATGTCTGAGTGACATCCCAGTCCATCATCCACAGACCAGAGTCTCTAGAGAAGGTCACGAATGACTGACACCACCCTGCCACCCGGCGGCGAAGCGGGCGACCGCGTCGAGCCCGTCGATCTCGGCCAGGAGATGCAGAACAGCTACATCGACTACGCGATGAGCGTGATCGTGGGCCGGGCGCTGCCGGAGGTCCGCGACGGACTCAAGCCGGTTCACCGCCGTTTGCTGTACGCCTCCTACGATGCCGGGTTCCGGCCCGATCGCAGCTATGTGAAATCGGCGAAACCCGTTGCCGAGACGATGGGTAACTATCACCCCCACGGCGACAGCGCCATCTACGACGCGCTGGTGCGCATGGCCCAGCCGTGGTCGATGCGCTATCCGCTCGTCGACGGACAGGGCAATTTCGGTTCCCGCGGCAACGACGGTCCCGCCGCCATGCGCTACACCGAGGCACGCCTGACGCCCCTGGCCATGGAGATGCTGCGCGACATCGACGAGGAGACAGTCGATTTCACGCCGAACTACGACGGCAAGACCAACGAGCCGACCGTCCTGCCCGCCCGCATCCCGAACCTGCTGATCAACGGTTCCGGTGGCATCGCGGTCGGCATGGCCACCAACATCCCGCCGCACAACCTCAATGAGGTCGCCGACGCCGTCTTCTGGTCGCTCGAGCACCCCGACGCCGACGAGGAGTCCCTGCTCGCGGCGTGCATGGAGGCCATCAAGGGACCCGATTTCCCCACCGCCGCACTCATTGTCGGGGGCCAGGGCATCCGCGACGCCTACACCACCGGCCGCGGCAGCATCCGGATGCGCAGCGTGGTGGACATCGAGGAGAACAAGGGCACCACCATCCTCGTCGTCACCCAGTTGCCGTACCAGGTGAACCCGGACAATCTGATCGCGTCCATCGCCGAACAGGTCAACGAGGGAAAACTCAAGGGCATCAGCCGGATCGAGGATCAATCCTCCGATCGCGCCGGTATGCGGATCGTCATCACGTTGCGCCGCGACGCGGTGGCCAAGGTGGTGCTGAACAACCTCTACAAGCACAGCCAGCTGCAAACAAGCTTCGGCGCCAACATGCTGTCCATCGTCGACGGGGTGCCGCGCACCCTGCGTCTGGACCAGATGATCAGCTACTACGTCGCGCATCAGATCGACGTGATCGTGCGGCGCACCCGTTACCGGTTGCGCAAGGCGGAGGAACGCGCACACATTCTGCGCGGACTGGTCAAAGCCCTTGACGCACTTGACGAAGTGATCGCATTGATCCGTGCGTCGGCGAACACCGAGGAGGCCCGGCAAGGGCTGATCGGGCTGCTCGACATCGACGAGATCCAGGCCGACGCCATCCTCGCCATGCAGCTGCGCCGGCTGTCGGCGTTGGAGCGGCAGAAGATCATCGACGAACTCGCCGAGATCGAACGCGAGATCGCCGACCTCAAGGACATCCTGGACAAGCCGGAACGTCAGCGCGCCATCGTGCGTGACGAGCTGAAGGTGGTCGTCGACAAGTACGGCGACGAGCGGCGCACCAAGATCATCGCCGCCGACGGTGACGTCACCGACGAGGACCTGATCGCCCGCGAGGACGTGGTGGTCACCATCACCGAGACCGGGTACGCCAAGCGCACCAAGACCGACCTGTATCGCAGCCAGCGCCGCGGCGGCAAGGGAGTGCAGGGCGCCGGCCTCAAACAGGACGACATCGTCAAGCACTTCTTCGTGAGCTCCACCCACGACTGGATCCTGTTCTTCACCACGAAGGGCCGGGTGTACCGGGCCAAGGCGTACGAACTGCCCGAGGCCAACCGCACCGCGCGTGGCCAGCATGTCGCCAACCTGCTGGCGTTCCAGCCCGAGGAGCGCATCGCCCAGGTGATCCAGCTGCAGTCGTATGCCGACGCGCCGTATCTGGTGCTGGCCACCCGCAACGGTCTGGTGAAGAAGTCGCGGCTGGAGGACTTCGACTCCAACCGGTCCGGCGGTATCGCCGCGATCAACCTCCGCGGCGAGGACGAACTCGTCGGCGCCCAGTTGTGCAGCGCGGACGACGATCTGCTGCTGGTGTCGCAGAAGGGGCAGTCGATCCGGTTCCACGCCGACGACGAGACGCTGCGCCCGATGGGCCGGCAGACCTCCGGCGTGCAGGGCATGCGGTTCAACGGCGACGACACGCTGCTCTCGCTCAACGTGGTGCGGGAGGGCACGTACCTGCTGGTGGCCACCTCCGGCGGCTACGCCAAGCGCACCGGCATGGACGACTACCCGGTGCAGGGTCGCGGCGGCAAGGGTGTTCTCACCATTCAGCACGACCGCAGGCGCGGCGAGCTCATCGGCGCGATCATCGTCGACGACGACTCCGAGCTGTACGCGATCACCTCCGGTGGCGGCGTGATCCGCACCGCCGCCAAGCAGGTTCGCAAGGCCGGACGGCAGACCAAGGGCGTACGGCTGATGGACCTGGCCGAGGGCACCACACTGATCGCGATCGCCCGCAACGCCGACGAGCCGGAAACGGACGGTTCGGACTGACGCCACGTCGCGACGGTGCTGTGACCCCTGCAACCGTTAGGGTGGGGGTCACAGCAGTCGCCGGCGCGGCCGGTCGCAGAGCGGGCAAAGACCGACACGGGTAAGCCGAATGAGGGAAGACGAGTGAGCACACCGAACGACCCGGACAAGAACCAGCCGACGTCGCCGCCGAATGGAACCGGACCGGCGTCGGGATCGGCCGGTGCGTCGGGGGCGGGTGCCTCGGGCACACCACGCTCGGGTGGCCTCGTTCCTCCCTGGCAGCGGGGACCGAAAGACATTCCGGCCGGCGGGGGAGAGTCGTCGCCCAACGAGGGATCCCTCAACGGCAGTTCCCGTCCCGGGCCACCGCCGCGGGGTGTGGTGAGCGCGGGATCTCCGGCACCGTCGGCGCAGGGCGCCAACGGCGCGCAAGCGCCGGTGACCAAGCTGGACTCCAGCCCGCGCCCGGCTCCCTCCTCGGGTGGCACCCCGGGTGGCGCCTCGTCACCGAAATCGGCAGGCGGCTTCGTCGAATCGCCGACGCGCACCATCGTGCGGGATCCGTCCGACGACGAGCAGCTTCCGGATCTGGATCTGATTCACCACACCGACGCGCGACGCGTGCCCCCGCAGGCCGCTCCGGCGGCTTCCGTCCCGCGGCCGGTGCCCACCCAGGTCGGGTCCTCGGCCGGGCTGCGCGCCTCGGTGCAGGTGCGCCGCATCGACCCGTGGGCCACGTTCAAGATCACCGCGGTGCTCTCGGTGGCCGGCTTCTTCATCTGGATGATCTCGGTGGCGGTGCTGTACCTGGTCCTCGACGGCATGGGCGTGTGGGATCAGGTCAACAGCTCGTTCGGCACCTTGGTGACCGCCGACGGTTCGTCGAGCTCGGGCGACATCATCGGGGCGGGCACGGTGTTCGGGTACGCGGCGCTGCTCGGCGCGGTCAACGCGATCCTGCTGACCGCCCTGGCCACCGTGGGCGCCTACATCTACAACCTGTGCGCCGACATGATCGGCGGCGCCGAGGTGACCCTGGCCGATCTCGACTAGTTCGCCGTCGAGCCGCCCTACCAGCCGTTTTGGTTGTTGTACGCGCCGTCGGGTAACCTCATTCTTCGGTTCACGGGCCTATAGCTCAGGCGGTTAGAGCGCTTCGCTGATAACGAAGAGGTCGGAGGTTCAAGTCCTCCTAGGCCCACCACTGGACCACGGGGCCTTAGCTCAGTTGGTAGAGCGCTGCCTTTGCAAGGCAGATGTCAGGAGTTCGAATCTCCTAGGCTCCACCACCCACCCACCCACCCCACCCACCGCCACCATTCTGCATTTGTGTGCTGTTGGAGATTCTGGGTGCTGTAGCACCCAAGTTCTCCGAATCGACCCACGTTGAGCCGCAGCGCGGCGCAACGAAGCGCGGTTCGCACCCACCCCGGCGCACCACCCGAAGTACGCTCACCCGCATGGAGTCGGTGTTCACCGGGGTCGCCGTGGGTTTCGAGGTGATCGGCGCGTGCGCGATGATCATCGGCTTCGTCATCGCGGTGGTGCTGGGCATCCGGTCCCTGCGCCGCGGGGAGGGTGGTCAGATCGCGTTCGGGGTTCTGCGCACCACGTTGGGGTCGGCGATCCTGCTGGGACTCGAGGTGCTCGTCGCCGCCGACCTGATCCGCACGATCACGTCGAAGCCGTCGATCGAGGATGCAGTGATCCTGGGACTGATCGTGCTGATCCGGACCATCCTGTCGATGTCCATCCAGATCGAGATCGAGGGCGTGCTGCCGTGGCGACGTGCCCTGCTCACCAGCGGCGGTCAGCTACTGGGCAACGCCGTGGCCCGCGACAACGCCGCTCAGAGGCGCGCGGCCACGTAGTCGGCGGCCTGCACCTGCATGCCGTTGACGCCGTAGAGCACGTGCAGCGCATTGGGCTGGCCCACCGGCCCACCGTCGCACACCACGTCGCCGGGAATGCAGAAGCGCGTGGTCTTCGAGGCGTAAAGAGGCCCGATGGTCATCGGCGGTGCGCCGATGTCGCGGATCCAGCGTTGTGACGGCGGCGCGAACAGCACGACGGCCTTCACATGCGACGCCACCGACGTCGGCATCGGCTTCGGGGCCTGCGACGCGTACTGCGCGTACTGTTCGGGAACCGAGATGCCGCTGTTGGCGGCGTAACTGGCCACGGCTCCACCCTGGGAGTAGCCGCCCAGTACCACGTCGGTCCCGGGACAGGTCGCGGCGAGGTACTTGATTCGGTCCTGCGCGTCGTTGATGCCCTGGACCACATTGCGCACGAATGCCACGCGATCGTTGAAATTGCTGCTGGCCGGGTAATTCACCCCGTATCCCACCACCGATTTGCCGGGGAGCCGGTTACGCAGCGTCTCGACGAACGAGATGCCGGTGAGCCCCAGCGGTGGCGCCGTTTCCGCCGTGCCGCGGGCAAACACCACCTCGACATCCGGGCACGGCGCGGCCGAGGCGTGCGGAGTTTGGGCCGCAGTCGATGCGCCGACCGCGAACACGAGACCTGCCAGCAACATCAGGGAGCGCTTGACCATGGCCCGATGCTACGTGGCGCAAGTGAATCGCGTCAGCAACCGAAGGTCATGCGTCAGAAACCGAAGATCATGAGGTAGGCGATGATCGCCACGACCACCACCACGATGTAGGCCCAGCCCAGGTAGATCGCGACCTTGGCGAAGGGTTCCCCGTATTCACGGGTCCGTGCGATCTCACGCCGCGCCCGATAACCGAGATACATGCCGATCGGGAATGTGATGCCCAGGATCGACAGCACGAACGCCCAGATGGCGGTTCGGTTCATCCGGGGGGTACCGGTGGATCGCGCGGCGCCGGGGCGCGGGGCGGCACCCGTCCGGCGTGCCGCGGACGTCCGAGGCGCGGCCACGGTTCCCTCCTGATCGTCGACACCGGGTTCCCCCGGACGCGCAGTCGCCGCATCCGGGGTCGATGTGATCGCAGAGTACGCCCGGGGTGCGACATCATCGTCCGCACCATCGGTGGCCGGCACATTGGGCGCCGCGGGCGCGGAGTCGGTGAGGCGGGGTCCGGCGTCCAGAGGTCCCCGCGACGGCGGACGGAACAGGGGTGACTCGGCGTTGTCGGCGGGTACGCGCGTGGTGTCTCCGGGTGTGCTCTCGCGCCTCGGTGGTGCGGCGGCCGGTGGTGGACCACCCGGCGGGGTCTCCGACTGCGGTGGCCGTGCTTGTCCCGGAGGCGGCATGCCGGGTCGACGTGGCGGCGGGGATCCGCGTCCGGCAGGGGGTCGAGCGTTGGTGCCCGGTGGTGCCGGCCGGTACCCGGGGGGCGGACCCGGTCGCCATCCGGTCGATCCCGTGGGTCGTGGATCAGGCGAAGGGGGAGCCGAACCGTTTGGAGTCGAACCGTTCGCCGGACGAGGCGGCGGTCCGGCCGGGGGACGTCGCTGCTGACCGGTCGAATACGGGTTGCCGTCACGGATCGGCGCGCTCGGTGCGGACCGGGGACCGGTGGAAGAGGGAGGCACCGACTGCGGGCCGCTGGCATGTCGCGGGGCCGGGGGTGGGGTGGCGGGACCCGTGGAGAGTCGTTCCCATGGCGGCAGCGTTGCTCCCGTCGCAGAGCCGCTGACCCCCGCAGACCCGCTGCCCCCCGCAGACCCGCTGCCCGGCGCGGAATCGGCCGCGCCGGCGGCATCCTCGGCGGGTACCGGCGCGCGCGCGACGCCGGTGTCGGCGTCGGGCCCGGTACGGGTCTCGTCGGAGTTCACCAGTTCAAATTACCGTTACCGAGTCGTTGCCACCGCACCGACCGCTGTATTGACGGCCGCAAAGGTGGGCGACGCCACTCGTCGGATCATCGGGCGGTGCTGGTCTCCGGTGTCCCCGGCCTCTCCGACAACTCCTCGATCCGCGGCACCGTCGCCGATATCGGTGGGGGTTCGGGACGGGTCCGGCGCAGGATCAGGACCGTCGTCGCAATCGCCGACAACACCGCCAGCGCCCCCGCGGTGACGAGCAGATACTTCTTCGACATGCGTCCCAGCGTGCCAGGATGGGCCTGCTCGACGCCACTTCGGTGGGCTTCGCCGGAGAAGATGGTTGGATGGATGGCGTGAGTACACACACGCAGACCGCGACCATCCACACCAACCGCGGTGACATCGTTGTCGACCTGTTCGGAAACCACGCCCCCAAGACCGTGGCCAATTTCGTCGGTCTCGCCGACGGCACCAAGGACTACTCCCAGCCGAACGCCTCCGGCGGCGACTCCGGCCCGTTCTACGACGGATCGGTGTTCCACCGCGTCATCGAAGGCTTCATGGTTCAGGGCGGTGACCCCACCGGCACGGGCCGCGGCGGCCCGGGCTACAAGTTCGAGGACGAGTTCCACCCGGACCTGCGCTTCGACCGCCCCTACCTGCTGGCAATGGCGAATGCCGGACCGGGCACCAACGGCTCGCAGTTCTTCATCACCGTCGGACCCACCCCACATCTGAATCGTCGCCACACCATTTTCGGTGAGGTGTCCGACCCGAAGTCGCAGCAGGTGGTCGACGCGATCGCCACCACCGCCACCGACCGGGCCGACCGTCCGCTCGAGCCGGTCGTGATCGAGAAGATCGAGATCAGCTGAACCAGCCAAAGGCACACAGGATCGCAGTTACGGCCGCGCCGCGATGACCGGACCGCAATACCCCACGGGCAACGCGCATCCCACCGGGGCGCAGCCCGTCTGCTACCGACATCCCGACCGCCCCACCTGGCTGTCCTGCAGCCGGTGTGGGCGGCCGGCGTGTCCGGAGTGCCTCCAACCCGCCGCGGTCGGGCAGCACTGTGTGGACTGTCGGCGGGGCGACGGCATGCAACGCACCACCGTGCCCACCTTCGGCGACCAGGGCGTGCGGCCCGTCGCGCCCAAGGCGGTGGTGGCGCGGCGCCCGATCGCCACCTACGGCCTCATCGCGATCAACGTCGCCGTCTTCATCGCCTGCGTGATCGAGGCCAGATCCTTCGACGCAGGCCTGGCCCCCCTCTTCCAGCACGGCGACCTCGTCGGCCTCTACGTGTCCGACGGCCAGTACTGGCGACTGCTGACCGCGGGGTTCCTGCACTTCACCGTCCTGCACATCGCGGTCAACATGATCTCGCTGTACATCCTGGGCCGCGACCTGGAGATAGCCCTCGGGATAGGGCGCTATCTGATGGTGTATTTCATCTCGCTGTTCGGCGGCAGCGCCGCGGTGATGCTGTTCGAGGCGAACAATGTGCGGTCGGCCGGCGCATCGGGCGCCATCTACGGACTCATGGGCGCCATGCTGGTAGTGGTGCTCAAGGCGCGGATCTCGCCGACGCCGGTCCTCGTGATCATCGGCGTCAACCTGGCGCTCTCGTTCTCCATGCCGGGGATCTCCGTGGCCGCCCATGTGGGCGGGCTGGTGTTCGGTGCCGCCGCCACCGCAGCGGTGGTGTATCTACCCGGACTCGTATTGTCGCCGCAGACCCTGACCGCGGATCGCGCGGCCCGAGTCGGCTGGATCGCGTTGTGCGCGCTCCTGGTGGTCGCGATCGGTATCGGTGTCGGCGCGGGCGCGCTCGGTGTCGGCACCGGAACCCTCGTCCGCTGACGCGGCGTCACACGTCAGCGTTTGTCGTCGACGACGAACCCCGCCCGCCGCAATGCGTCACCGACGTCCTCGAGGTCGGCCCCCAGGTCCCACCGGCTGAACACGATGAGCCGGGTGTCGTCGCGCAACGGGCCGCCTTGATTGGCCGGCGGCGCGCCGTCGGGGAGCACTTCGAGCTGTAGCTGACCGGAGCGGCGGTTGATGCGGCGTAGGTTACGCAGCTCGACGTGCTCCACCCGGTCGACGGGATAGGTCTGCGTTCCGCCGATCGTGCGGACCGTCACCTGCGCGCCGGGGCCCAGCGCCAGCCGTGGCCGGATGGTCAGCGTGTACACGCCGAGACCGAGAGCCAACAGACCCGCGACGCCCATGATGATCGTTCCCGCGGGTTCGGACCTTCCGGCGATTGCCGCCACGAGCAGCACTGCGCCTGCGACGGCCAGGACGATCCCGTATGCCCGCGGTGTCGACCACGATTCGGGCGCCGGAGCAGCAGAGTTATCCACAGGGGTTACTCACAATGGGGATGACTTACACACATGTAATTTCCACACTGTGGAAATCGGATACAAGCCTGTTGTGGCAGGTCAACGCCACCGCATGGTCATCAGCAGGCCGATCACCATCAGCGCGAAACCGATCAGGAAGTTCCACGAACCCAGATTGGCCATCCAATGCAGCGCCTGCCCTTCGCCGCCGTAAGCGGTGGGGCTGGCGGCAAGGTAGTAGACGATCAGCCAGGCGAGGCCGAGCAGCATGAGACCGAGCATCACGCCCACATAGATGCTGCTGGACGGCCCGGTCTTGACCTTGACCGGTGTCCGCGACGCCGGGTTGATCGTGTAATCGGTCTTCTTCCGGACTTTTGACTTCGGCATGACTTCCTCGGTTGGGGTACTGAAACGCTGCGTCCACGGTATCTCACCAGGTCGCCGTCGCCGAACGGTCGCGGGTCCGGTGACCGGGAGCAGAACTGGTCGCGGGGTACCACCGGTACCCTGGGCGTGTGAGTGCGCCGCAGCAGTCGACGGGCCGGGTGCTCGTCGTCGACAACTATGACAGCTTCGTCTACAACCTGGTCCAGTATCTGGGTCAGCTGGGCGTGGAGGCCGTGGTGTGGCGCAACGACGATCCCGCCCTGACCGACGAGAACGGCGAGTTCAGCACGGACTCGTTGCGCGCGGCGGTCGACGGATTCGACGGGGTGTTGCTGAGTCCGGGCCCGGGCACCCCGCAGCGCGCCGGCGCCACCATTCCGCTGGTGCACCTCGCCGCGGCCGACCATGTACCGCTGCTCGGCGTCTGCCTCGGTCACCAGGCGATCGGCGCCGCGTTCGGCGGCACCGTCGACCGGGCCCCGGAGTTGTTGCACGGCAAGACGTCGCTGGTGTTCCACGACGACAGCGGGGTCCTCGCCGGACTGCCCGACCCGTTCACCGCGACCCGATACCACTCGTTGACGGTGCTGCCCGAGACCATTCCCGACGAGCTGCGGGTCACCGGCCGCACCGAGTCGGGCATCGTGATGGCGATGCAGCACCGCGAGTTGCCCATCCACGGCGTGCAGTTCCATCCGGAGAGTGTGCTCACCCAGGGTGGACACCGGATGCTCGCCAACTGGCTCGCGGTGTGCGGTGTTGATGTGCCCGAATCACTGGTGTCCGAACTCGAACACGACATGGCCGCGGCCATCGGCTGATCACAGCCGTAGGTCACTCGCGCCCGAACCCGGTCGGCGGACTCACGGCGGGAGCAGGCTCAGCTCTCCCACGGTCACCGACACCGCGCCGTTCTTCGCGAGCTTTCCCCCCGAGTTGGGATCCTGGTCGACGATCTTGCCGATGTCGGGGCTCCCGATCGGCACACCGCGCGTCGTCTGGGTCAGCGTCGAGCCGGTCCATCCCTGCGCCTTGAGGGTGGCCTGGGCTTGCGCCGGCGTCTGCCCACGCAGGTCCGGCACCACGAACAGATTGCCGCGCGACACGGTGACCTGCACGGTGCTGCCCTGGTCGACGGTTTCCCCGGCCGCCGGCGACGAGCTGATCACCTGTCCGGCGGGCAGATCCGAGTCGGCCGACACGGCCACCATCTTCAGCCCGGCCTGGTCGAGCATTTGCTGCGCCTGGTCGCGGCTGAGACCCACGATGTCGCGGACGGTGACCTGTTTGGGTCCGGTACCCACGTGCAGCACGATCAGTCCGTTGACCGGCGCCTCGGTGCCCGACGCCGGGGTGGTGTTGACCACCTTGCCCTTCAGGTCAGCGGTGGAGTCCACCTCGTCGGTGCGAATGTTGGTGAATCCCAGCACTTTCAGCGCGTCGGTCGCCTGCTCGGGTGTCTTGGTCTGCAACGGCGGGATCGAGTGCCGTTGCGGTCCGGTCGAGATGTAGAGCGTCACCTCGGAGTCCTCCGGGGCCATGACGTCGGCTCCCGGTGTGGAACGGGTGGCGTTGCCCGCGGGTACATCAAGGCTGGGTTCCTGGAGCTGTTTCACCCGGAAACCGGCCTTGACGAGATTGTTTTCGGCGTCTTTCGCCGAGAGTCCGTTCACCGACGGCACCGCGATCTGCCGTGCGGACTCCGACGCCCAGGGTGCCCACCACAGCAGCAATCCGGCGAGCAGCAGCACCACCATGGCCGCCGACCCGAGGATCAACGGCCGGGAGCGCCGGCGCAGCGGTTCGTCGTCGGCGGCATCACGGCGATGTGACCCGGTGCCGCCCGACCCCGACCCCGCGCCGGCGTCGAGGCTGCGCAGCGCGCGCCGCGGTCCGGAGTCGAGGAACTCGGTGCGGTCCTCGTCGCTGAGCAGCAGCGGAGCCGACGGCCTGCCACCCGCGAGCACCTTGATCAGGTCCGACCGCAACTCGGCCGCCGACTGATAGCGGTTCTCCTTGTTCTTGCTCATCGCCTTGAGCACCACCGAATCCAGCTCACGCGGGATGTCGGGTTTGATCGACGACGGCCACGGCGGATCCTCGTGCACGTGCTGATGCGCGACGGCCACCGGAGAGTCACCGGTGAACGGCGGCTGCCCGGTGAGCAGCTCGAACAGCACACACCCCATCGAGTAGATGTCCGAGCGCGGATCCACCTTGATGCCGCGCGCCTGCTCGGGCGAGAGGTACTGGGCGGTGCCCATCACCGCCGAGGTCTGCGTCATCGTCGACGTCGAATCGCTGATCGCGCGGGCGATGCCGAAGTCCATCACCTTCACCGCACCGGACTTGTCGATCATCACGTTCGCCGGCTTCATGTCGCGGTGCACGATGCCGTTGCGGTGACTGAAATCCATCGCCGCGGCCACGTCGGCCATCCAGGTCATCGCCTGGCGCGGCGAGATGGGACCGTTGGCGCGCAGCACGTCACGCAGCGTCTCGCCGTCGACGTACTCCATCACGATGAACGGCAGCGGACCGTCGGGTGTCGTGGCCTCTCCGGTGTCGAACACCTGCACGATCGTCGGGTGGTTGAGCTTGGCGGCGTTCTGCGCCTCACGGCGGAAGCGCAGATAGAACGACGGGTCGCGGGCCAGGTCGGCGCGCAGCACCTTGATCGCGACGTCCCGGTTGAGCAGGAGGTCACGTGCGAAATGCACCTCCGACATCCCGCCGAATCCGAGCGTTTCGCCCAGTTCGTAGCGGTCGGAGAGGTGATGCGGCGTGGAGGTCATTGTCCTGGCAGGCAGATCGGGGGGCAGAAGCGACCGGTCACGGTCGGCGCACCCGTATCGGGTTGGGTGGTCGGGGTGGGTGTCTCCTGGGTCGGGGTGGGTTCTTCGGTCGTGGTCTCCGTGGTCGTTTCGTCCTGGGTCGTCGTGGTGGGCTCACGACGTGTGGTGGTCGGTTCGTCGTCGGCGGTGGTGGGGACCGTGGCGGTGGTGGTCTGCGTGACCGTCGCCGGTGGCGACGGCGTGTCGGACGAGCTCGAGTTCAGGTTGGCCACCCAGAATCCGATGAGCCCGATGGCGCCGAGCAGCAGCACCGCGGCGATCCCGGCGAGCACCTTCTGCCCGGTGGTCCACCCGTTGTCGTGGTGGTCGGGCGGGGTCGGCGTCGCCGACGTGCGGGTCGGGGTGAGACCGGTGCCGCTGCTTGCGGGGGCCATGGCGGTGTTGCCCGCGGTCATCGCACGGGTGGCGCCGGTCGGGCGGGCGGCGGCGATCCCGGCTCCGGCCGCCGCTCCGGCCGCGGCTGCCCCGGCGGCGCCGAGTGCGGCCGTCCCCGGACGTGGTGGTCGGCGACCGGCGCGCACCGCGGCCACCGCGTCGGCGAACTCCCCGCCGTTGGCGTAGCGCTGCTTGGGGTCCTTGGAGAGGGTGATGTCGATGAGTTCGCGCACCGACGCCGGGATGTTCGACGGCAGCGGCGGCGGCTCCTCGCGGATGTGTTTCATCGCAATGGTGATCGCCCCGTCGCCGAGGAAGGGCCGACGTCCGGTGAGCGCTTCGTATCCCACCACGCCCAGCGAATACACGTCCGACGCGGCGGTGGCCTCACCGCCGGTGGCCTGCTCGGGCGAGATGTACTGGGCGGTCCCCATCACCATGCCGGTCTGGGTCACCGGTGCCGAGTCGACGGCCTTGGCGATACCGAAGTCGGTGATCTTCACCTGCCCGGTGGGGGTGATGAGGATGTTGCCGGGTTTGACGTCGCGGTGCACCAGACCGGCGCTGTGCGCGGCCTGCAACGCGCGACCGGTCTGCTCGAGCATGTCGAGGGTGTTGGCCAGCGACAGCCGTCCCAGCCGTGAGATCACCGAGTTCAGCGGCTCACCGTCGACAAGTTCCATCACCAGGTAGGCCAGCGGCGCGCCCCCGGTGCGGTCGGGTGTTTCGCCGTAGTCGAAGACGTTCGCGATGCCCGGGTTGTTGAGCTTCGCGGTGGTCTGCGCCTCGGCGCGAAACCGTGCGGTGAACTCGGGATCATCGGAGTACTCGGCCTTGAGCACCTTCACCGCGACCCGGCGGTTGAGCCGGGTGTCGAGGGCTTCCCACACTTGGCCCATGCCACCGGTGGCGATCAGTCGCCGCAGCCGGTAACGGTCGGCGATCGTCGCCCCGTTCTGCAGGCTCATCGTCCACCTCCCACCAGCGCGTTGATCACGGCCCGTCCGATCGGTGCCGCGACCGTCGCACCCACAGAATTCACACCGTAGTCGCCGTTCTCGACCACCACGGCCACCGCGATCTGCGCGTTCGACGACGGACCGAACGCGATGTACCACGTGTACGGTGTCACGGACTCGCCGTTCGTCGTGTCCGAATGCTCGGCGGTCCCGGTCTTCGACGCGATCGAGACGGGCCCGCCGGCCCCGGCGGTGGCGCGCTCGGATTCGACCATCATCTGCGTGAGCGTCGCCGCCTCGTCGGAGGTGATGGGTTCGTTGATCGTCGTCGGCTGCGAGGTGTAGAGCGTGCGCAGATCGGCCGACTGCAGCTTATCCACCAGATATGGCTGCATCCGCACACCCCCGTTGGCGACGGTGGCCGCGATCATGGCGTTCTGCAGCGGAGTGAGGCGTACGTCGCGCTGACCGATCGCCGACTGCGCCAGCGCCGCCTTGTCGGCAATCGGCCCCACCGTCGAGCGTGCCACCGGCATCGGGATGTCCGGACCCGCCTCGTCCATTCCGAATCGGCGGGAGGTTTCTTTGAAGATCGCGGTGGCGTTGGGCATCTTGGTGGTCACGAGGTCGGCGAAGGCGGTATTGCACGAGTACTTCAACGCCGTGGTCATCGATACGGTGCCCCCCGACGATTCCGGGCAGGTCTCGCCCCCGTAGTTGGGCAGCGAGATGGTGGTGTCGGGCAGGGGGAAACTCGACGCCGACGTGAGCCGGATGTCGGGTTTGATGCCGTCGCGCAGTGCGGCCGCCGAGGTGACCACCTTGTAGGTGGATCCGGGCGGGTACAGCTCGTCGAT
Organism: Gordonia sp. NPDC003425; assembly: GCF_053588635.1. Classification (NCBI taxonomy): domain Bacteria; kingdom Bacillati; phylum Actinomycetota; class Actinomycetes; order Mycobacteriales; family Gordoniaceae; genus Gordonia; species Gordonia sp. NPDC003425. The sequence goes on from NZ_JBSFQI010000013.1 coordinate 68,653, forward strand.
CGCGCGGTTGAGCATCGGCTGCGGCCCGTTGGGCTGATTCCACGACGACCACGCGGTCTCGCGCACCGCCTGGTCCTGGCTTGCCAGCTTGTTCGGATCGAAACTCGGGGTGGACACCATCGCGAGCACCTTGCCGGTGGTGGGTTCGATGGCCACCACCGCGCCCCGACAGCCGCCGCGGCATCCGTTCTGCATCTGGTTGTAGGCCACGCGCTGAAGACGCGGATTGATGGTGGTCACCACGTTCCCGCCGCGGGGGTTGCGGCCGGCGAACATGTCCATGAACCGCTGCCCGAACAGCCGGTCGTCGCTTCCGGAGAGGAACTCGTTCTCGTAGTGCTCGATCCCGGTGGTGCCGTATTGGTAGGAGAAGAAGCCGGTGACCGGCGCGAACGGCAGTGCGTCGGCGGGCGGATAGGTGCGCTGGAACTTGATGCGGCTGTCGGTGGGCACCGACTGCGCGATCACCTCCCCGCCGGCGGTGATGGCACCGCGCTGGCGGGAGTACTCGTCGAGCAGCACGCGGGTGTTGCGCGGGTCGGCGCGCAATGTTCCGGCCTTGAACACCTGGATGTAGGTGGAGTTGGCGAGCAGGGCGACGATCAGCACGATCACCACCATCGACACGCGGCGAATCGGTGTGTTCATACCTGGCGCACCGCCTGGGTGGGCAACGATTCGATCGGTTTGGGCTTGGGCCGCCGTTTGGTGGGGTCGGGTTCACGGGCGGCGTTGGAAACGCGGATCAGCAACGCCAGCAGGATGTAGTTGGCCAGCAACGACGAACCGCCGTACGACATGAACGGTGTGGTGAGGCCGGTCAGCGGGATCAGTTTGGTGACGCCGCCGACCACCACGAAGATCTGGACCGCGATGGTGAACGCCAGGCCGGTGGCCAGGAGTTTGCCGAAGCTGTCGCGCACCGCCACGCCGGTGCGCAGTCCGCGCATCACGAAGATGAGGTACAGCATCAGCACCGCGAACAGCCCGGTCAGACCGAGTTCCTCACCGATGGTGGCGATGATGAAGTCGGTGTTGGCGAACGGCACGATGTTGGGCCGGCCCGAGCCGAGCCCGGTGCCGAACAGGCCGCCGGTGGCCAGCCCGAAGAGGCTTTGCGCCACTTGATATCCGGTGGTGTCGAAGGTGGCGAACGGGTCGTCCCACACCTGCACGCGCACCTGCAGGTGCGGGAACAGCTGGTAGGCGAGGAGCGCGCCCGCGACGAACAGGGTGAGCCCGATGATCACCCAGCCGACGCGTTCGGTGGCGACATAGAGCATCGCGAGGATGGTGGAGAAGATGAGCAGCGGGCCGCCCAGGTCGTTCTGCAACGCGAAGATGCCGATCGTCACGATCCAGGCGATAAGCAGCGGACCGAGGTCGCGGGCGCGTGGCAGATCCATGCCGAGGAAGTGTTTGCCCGCGGTGGTGAACAGATCGCGTTTGGACACCAGCAGTGCGGCGGTGAAGATGATGATTGCGATCTTCGCGAACTCGCCGGGCTGAATGTTGAAGAACGGCGTGCGAATCCAGTTCTTGGAGCCGTTGATCTCCGAGATCGACGCGGGCAGGATCGCCGGGATCGCAAGGAAGATCACGCCACCGAGACCCAGCGTGTAGGCGTATCGCGACAAGGTGCGGTGGTCGCGGATGAAGATCAGGATCGCGGCGAAGGCGATGACACCCAGCAGCGCCCACAGCAACTGTTGATCGGCGTTGTTCGTCCGGTCCGACGGGCTGATCTCTTCACCGCTGGGCCCCGACCCGAGGTCGAGGCGGTGGATGAGCACCAGCCCGAGTCCGTTGAGCACGGCGACGATCGGCAGTAGCAGCGGGTCGGCGTGCGGGGCGTAGCGACGCACCACGAAATGGGCGATGCCGAACAGAAACGTGTACGCGGCAACGTATTTCAGCAGATCCCAGGAGAGGGCCTGCCCTTGGGCGGCCTGCACGATGAGCAGCGCCACGGTCACCAGACCGATCGCGAAGATCAGCAGGACAAGTTCTGCGGTGCGACCGGTCTGCTCGGCGGGTTGACGCGGCGGTGCGTGCGCGGCGGAGGCGGGTTGTGTCATCTACGGTTCCCGGCACGGTCCGTCGTCGAACGGTTGCGTGCCCGGCGACGATGCGCCGGGGGACGAAGGCGAGGGCTGCGCCGGCGTCGACGGTGCCGGCGAGGCCAGCCCGAAGGTGGCCGGGGCCACGGTCTGCTCCTGGGCGGGCGCGCCCGGAGCCGGCGCAGGGGCAGGTGCCGGAGCCGAGGGCGCGGGAGTGGCGGTCGGCGGCTCTTTCTTGCACAGCGGTAGGAACGTGAGGCCGCGCACGCGGTTCTGGGCGGTGGCGAGGTCCACCTTGCTGATACCGAAGCTGCGCACGGTGCTCGCGCTGAGCGAGTCGAGGTCGGCGAGTTTGAGTCGGGTGCACTCGCCGGTCTCGTCGACACCCCGGAACATCACCGACGGTGTGGACGTGTCGGCCCCGACGACGCACACATGTTGGGCGGGCGTGCTCGAGGAGAAGAACAGGATCTTGTCGGGTGAGCCCTGGAAGACGGTGACCTTGCCGCTGTCGTCGCCCACGTAGTAGGTGCTGCGCAGCAGACCGCGGGCGACGAAGAACCCGATGATCAGTGCGGCGAGCACCAGGATGCCGATGCCGGGGAGAATCCAGCGGCTCCAGCGGCTGCGCTGTGGTGGTTCCTCGTCGTCGGCCAGGATGGAGGGCCGCTGCGGCTGGGCCGGTGGCGGGCGCAGTGCGGCGGCGCGACCGGCGGCGGTGGCGGGGTCGGGGGTGTAGCTCTGGTCGTCGTTGCCCGCGGCACCGCCGACCATCGGCCGCGATTCGCCGTAGGAGGTGTCGAGGACGTCGGCGAGCACCACCGTCACGTTGTCGGGGCCGCCGCCGCGCAAGGCGAGTTCGATGAGCCGGTCGGCGCATTCCTTGTCGTCGACGATGGTGCCGAGGGTCTCGGCGAGGGTCTCCTCGCTCACCACATCCGACAGTCCGTCGCTGCACAGCAGGTACCGGTCGCCGGCGCGAGCCTCGCGGATGGTGAGGGTCGGTTCCACCTCGGTCCCGGTGAGGGCGCGCATGATCAGCGAGCGCTGCGGGTGGGTGTGCGCCTGTTCGGCGGTGATGCGGCCCTCGTCGACGAGGGTCTGCACAAAGGTGTCGTCGCGGGTGATCTGGGTGAGTTCGCCGTCACGGTAGAGGTAGCCGCGGGAATCGCCGATGTGGCACAGGCCGATCCGGTTGCCGGCGAACAGGATCGCGGTGAGCGTGGTGCCCATGCCGTCGAGGTCGGGGGAGCGTTCCACCTGCTCGGCGATGGCGGCGTTGCCGCGGTGGGTGGCGCGGTCGAGGGCGGCGAGGAGGTCGCCGCCGGGTTCGTCGTCGTCGAGGGTGCGCAGCGCCTGGATGACGAGCTGGCTGGCCACCTCGCCGGCCGCGTGGCCTCCCATGCCGTCGGCCAGGGCGAGCAGGCGCGGGCCTGCGTAGAAGGAGTCCTCGTTGTTGGACCGCACCAGACCACGGTCGCTTCGCGCGATGTAGCGCAGCACCAGCGTCACGGGCGGAGCTCGATCACGGTCTTGCCGATGCGGATCGGCGTGTTCAGCGGGACCTTCACCGCGGTGGTCACCTTGGACCGGTCGAGGTAGGTGCCGTTGGTGGATCCGAGGTCCTCGACGTACCAGTCGTCGCCGCGGCGCGAGAGCCGTGCGTGGCGTTCGGAGGCGTAATCGTCGGTGAGCACGAGGGTCGAGTCGTCGGCGCGGCCGAGCAGCACGGGCTGGGTGCCCAGCGTGATGCGCGTGTTGGCCAGCGCGCCGTGGGTCACCACGAGGTGGCGGGCGGAGCCGCGTGCGACGGTCGACTTGCGTCGGCGCTTGTCACCGCCGGGTATCCGCAGCATCCGCGACCCCGACGCGGCGGCGATGTCGGTGCGCAGGGTGCGGATCACCGCGTAGACGAACAGCCACAGCAGCACCAGGAACCCGATACGGGTCAATTGCAGAACCAAGCCCTGCATCTAGTGCTCACCTCCAGCGCCATCACGTCGTCTGTATCCGCCGGGCGCCCGGTGGCGCTCGGAAGACGGCGGACCCGACTGCATCTTATGGGGTGATCCCGTGTGCGCCGTCATTCAGATGTGACAGTTCCGCATCAACATCCCGCCGACGAGGCGAGATGTCGAGCAACGCCGCAGGTCCGCCCGATGAAGCCTTACTGGAACCGGACGGTGATGTCGGAGTGTCCGATGCGGATGCGATCGCCGTCGGCAAGCTCCCAGCTGTTCACCTGGACGTCGTTGACGGTGGTGCCGTTGGTGGAGTTGAGGTCGGTGAGCATGGCGGTGCTGCCGTCCCAGCGAATCTCCACGTGACGGCGTGAGACGCCGGTGTCGGGGAGCCGGAACTGGGCGTCCTGACCGCGGCCGATCACGTTGGAGCCCTCGCGCAACTGGAAGGTGCGGTTGCTGCCGTCCTCGAGGATCAGGGTGATGGCGGTGGGGGCGTAGCCGCCGGGACGACCATAGTTCTGGTCGTAGCCGTAAGCGGGTTGCTGTCCGTAACCCTGGTCGTAGCCGTACCCCTGCGGGGCGGGCTGCTCGTAGCCCTGCTGGCCGTAGCCCTGCTGGTAGTCGTAGCCGGGCTGCTGGCCGTAGCCCTGGTCATAACCGGGCTGCTGCGGATAGCCCTGCCCGTAGCCACCCTGGCGGTAGTCGTAGCCCGGCTGCTGGCCGTAACCCTGGTCGTAGCCGGGCTGACCCTGCTGCGGGTACCCCTGCTGGCCGTAGCCCTGCTGGTAGTCGTAGCCGGGCTGCTGCCCGTAACCCTGAGGCGCCTGCTCGGCAGGCTGCTGGCCGTAGCCCTGCGGGTAGTCGTAGCCGGGCTGCTGTCCGTAACCCCGGTCGTCGTATGCGGGCTCGGGACCCCGCCGCTGGTCATATCCGGGGTTGTGGGTCATGGCGGGTGCTCCTACTTCTCGGGGTGCATTCGTGTGCGTCTGCAACTGTTGTTCTGCTGCGGCAGCGGCGGGTGTGGACTTCTGGTCCGCCGACCGCGGAGTGGCATCGGGGTTCACCGTTCCACGCGCTCGGAACATCCCGGTGTGGAGGGACGGCGATTGGTCGAACTCTACGACGACCTTCCCATAGGTCTGCCACCCATTGTCCTTGATGAAATTTTCCAGGTGCTTCGAAAACCGTCTGCGGTTGAGTTCGTACTCGGCCGCGATCTGGTCGTGATCGGTGGGGCTGAACAGCAAGGTGTAGCTGTTGGCCGCCAGGATCGCGCCGTCGCCGAGGTCCTCGAGGGATTCCTCCGCCTCGCGCTGCAGACCGTTCTCGATCTCCTGCGGGGCGACCTCACCACCGAAAACGCGAGCGAAGCCGTCGTCAACGGCACCTTCGAGTTTGCGCTCGAATCGTTGCAAGATGCCCATGGTCGACCCCCTTCACTCTCGTCGTGGCGTGTCGCCGTGCATGTGACCTTGAATGATGATACCGATACTGACGGCTAACGCCGCCTCCAAGCAACTGCTGCACCTTCTGCAACACACGTATCACGCCGGTGTATGCCGCGATCACTCGGTAAACGCGGCACGAATCTGAATACGCTGAGGCTGCAGCCAGAGCGTTTACCGATTCGAGCAGCGTTCACGTAACCGCTGGCGTCGAGTTTTACATCGCCCGGCCATTGTTGCTATCGTTCTGCAGTCCGTTGGTCGTTCCCATGGCCGACGACATGCCCGCCGAGCGATCGGCGGCCACGGGCGAGTGGCGGAATGGCAGACGCGCTGGCTTCAGGTGCCAGTGTCCTTCGGGACGTGGGGGTTCAAGTCCCCCTTCGCCCACCATTTGAGCGGTCAGCTCAGAGCGCTACAAAAGGTCAGGCCGCGGAAGCGCGGCCTGACCTTTTTGGTACCTCATACTTGCCACGCGCAGCCCAGCCCCGGGATCACACCGACGGTAAACACCGACCCCGACGCCCGCGTCGACTCTCACGACGCAATTGCGATCCCAACCGGATCGTGAGCGGTGTGCACCCGGAGCGTGCGCCGGTCAGTTTTCGGTTTCCGAATTCGACGACGAAGCCGCTCACCGGCACGCCGATACGTGCTGCTTCGATCAGATGCCGGTCACCAAGTAGCCGCCGTCGACCGGAAGCACCACCCCGGTGATGAACGACGCCGCATCCGAGGACAGGAATGCGGTGACCTTGCCGATCTCCTCCGGGGCTCCGTAACGGCCCATCGGTGTGCGGGAGAGGATGCGGTCGTTGAGTTGGGCGTCGGCCTTCAACGGCGCCAGCAGCGGCGTGTCGATCCAGCCGGGAGCAATGGCGTTGACTCGAATGTGGTCGGGAGCGTAAGCCTCGGCGAGGGAGCGGGTCAGCTGCGCAATTCCGCCCTTCGCCGCGGCGTAGGCGGCACGTGTGCCGCCACCGAAGAACGAATACATCGACGCGACGTTCACCACCGATCCGCCGTTCTTCGCGAGCAGGTCATGCCCCAGTTGGATCGTGCGGTACACCCCGGCGAGTTGGATCGAGAGCACCTTGTTGAACGGTCCCCATTCCAGTTCGCGCTCACCCATGCTGATTCCGGCGGCGGGCATGAGAATGTCGAGTGCGTCGAGTTCGGCGAACAGCCCGGTCAGATCGGCATCGTTGGTCACATCCACTTCGCGGACCTGAACGTCGAGGCCGTCGGGAAAGCCGGCTTCATCGGCACCGAGTCCGACGGCGTAGACACTCGCTCCGAGTTCGGCGAGGTATCGCGCGGTACCCGCACCCATCCCGATGTCCCGCCGGTGACCACCGCGGTCTTTCCGGCGAAGAGTTCTTTGGCAAACGTCGACATGGGCTACTCCTCTACGGTCACACACGCCTTGTGGCGCTGCTCGCCATCGTGGTTCGTGCTCCGGAGGAAAGGAGTCCTCTCTCCGACGACTGTGCAAACTTTGCACACTCGTCAGCCGTCGATGTGGTACCGACGCAGGCGTTGGTACAACGTTCCGCGCGAAATACCCAGTCGCTCAGCTGTTTCCGACTTATTACCGTCGCATTCGTGCAGCACGTCGCGAATGACGTCGGCCTCCGCCCGCTCCAGCCGGCTACCCGGCGCGAACGATGACGGCAGGGCGTCCGGGTCGTGCGCCGTGAGGTCGGGACCCGACGACAGCGTCGCCGGACCACCGGCGAGCATCAGGATCACCCCATGGGACAGCGACTGATCTGCGACCCGATACATGTCAGCAGTCAGGTTGCCGGGCAGCGTGATTCGACGCGCGTGCGGTCCCGCCTCGAGAACGGCGGACCAGACCCGTGCACGATCGAGGTGAAGGGCCGCCACCTTGTCGTCGACGAGCATCATCGCGGCGTCGAGCGCAATGACCGGCCTCGTCGTCGCGGACCGGAATCGCAGACACATGTCGAGAAGCTGATGTTGCCGCGGCGTGGCCGAGTCTCTTATGGCGGAACTGATTCCGGATGCGAGCGACCGCAACGCCACCGACAGGAAATGGTTGGCGTCCTCGACCCGACACGCGATGTTCACCAATCCCGCGATCTGACCGGTGATGGGGTTGGCCACGGGTGCTGCGAAACACGCCCAGTCGTGCCACAACTGCTTGTAGTGCTCGGTGCCGATGACGGTCACCGGCCGACGGTCCGCGATCGCCAGACCGATTCCGTTGGTGCCGGCCTGTTGCTCGGCGAACTGTGACCCCAACTCGAACTCGGAGCGATCCAGCAACGTGGTGATCCTGGAATCCGATTCCCAACGCCAGGTCACCACTCCCGACGGGTCCGCGAGGGCCAACGACGTAGAGGTTCCCGCCAGCAGATCGGTCATCGACAACAGCACCGGGGCGCCCGCAGCGATGAAGCCGGACTCGAAATCCACGTCGGTCCGCGCGACGTCGAGCCGCGCGACGTCGACCCCGTTCTGTCGGGAACGCTGCCACGACTTGACGATGTCGGTTCTGATCGGCCGATCGAGATCGCCGTGTGTGGACGACGGCATATTCACCTCCCGCTGACTTCCGGCCCGGCGATGGTAAGGGCGGCTGCGTTGTCGGCGGGGTCAGCGCGACTGTTGATTGTACAAGTTTTGAACAAGATGCCCAGTGGCCGACGCCATTATGCCAGTGCAGAGTGACGATGGTCACCGTCGTCGCGAGGCGGCCCACGCACCGGGCGACCAGCACCAGAATCTACGTTTTCAGAGGAGTTCACCATGTCGGTCACCGCCACCAATCCGGGCAACGTCAGCAACCTCACCGAGCTCGAACGCGCCGAACTGGCCGTTGTCGAACGCTATGCGGCCGAGGATCGTTACGTCTCCGGGGACGAGGTGCCCTGGTTCCCGTGGGTCGGTGCTCTCGAGCTGAAGATGCTGCGCGCCGACAACCGCAGCGGGCAGTTCGTGGTGGGACTGCGTTCCGCGGAGGACGCGATGCTCGGCAAGCATCGCCATCGCGGTGCCGTCGCCGCCGTCACCACCAAGGGCAGGTGGCACTACTTCGAATACGACTGGATGGCCACCCCCGGCGACTACGTGCGCGAGAGCCCGGGCACCATCCACACCCTGCACCTGTTCGCGGACACCGAGATCTACTTCACCATCGAGGGTTCGATCGAGTTCCTCAACGACGACGACACGCTCAACAACACGATGGACATCTGGAGCTTCGTGCACCTCTACGAAGACCATTGCGCCAGAACAGGAACCGAGTTCAACCACCGCATCTTCTACTGACGGCCACGACAGAGACACCTCACCGCTCGGTACACGCGAGCAGCACTGACAGCGTTGAAAGAGGGGTGAGGTGTTCCGTGGCGTGCGGCAGTTCGCCTACTCGTGATCCAACCTCTGGGCGCGTGACCCGATTTGTCAGACCATGCGCCTAATCTGCAGTTGAAAGGGTGATTCTCCGGTATGCCGGTGGACGCCTGACGCAGAAAGGGGGAGGTCATGGCCAACATTGACTTCGATACCTCCGTCGAGGGTGCGTGGCGCACCTTCCGTGGTGAACTCGCCGACCGCCTCGTCGGCCTCGAACCCGGAGACGAGGTCGTCGTCGAGCAGTCGCGCGAGGTCCACGAGGGCTCGCACGCAACCCTCACCTTCACCGCCACACGCGCCCACCGCCTGCGCGCCACCATCCGCACCGTCGATCTGCTCTCGGCGCCCGGCGAGTCCCCAACGCCCATCGAGGCCGCGGGCAAAGCGGGCTGGCGAGTTCTGCGTGACGGCCGGACCATCTACGAGGTCTCCCGTCGGCGGGTCGACGAGCTCGCGCAGGTCGCCGTCGCCGCGCTTCGCGAGATCTGGGAAGTGGTGCACCCGGCGTTCCTCGCGCAGCCGGAGCCCGCGCCGGTGGAACCGGTCGTCTCGATCGGTGTGGTCCCCGAATCGCGAGATCACCTGCTGCGCTTGGTGGTCGGCGCTCTCGAGGAGATCGCCGGAGGCACCATCGTGCTCGACGAGGACGGCGACATCCCGCTGCCCACGGGTGAGCTCCGGTCGTGGCTGCACGTCATGGCCGACGACCCGGCGATCGAGTTCTTCGGCACGCTCGTCGACGAGGTGCCCGACGCTGCGGCGGCCGCCGAGTTCATCGCCGCCGAGGCGGTCGGTTGGACCGGCATCAAATTGGTCCTGCATCAGTCCACGGTGATGGTGTTCCTCACCGTCGAGATGCGTGCGTTCTGCCGCGAGAACCTGGTGTCGGCGCTCGCGCGCTGGCTCGGCTTCATGCACGACGCCGCACCCGACATCGTCGCCGCGATCAAGGGGGCCGACGCACCCGAACCGACCAGCACCGACGACGATCAGCTGCCCGACGAGCTGCAGACGCTCATCGTCCTCGATGAAGACGGACAGTCACTCGACGCGCACGACGTCGCGACCATCTGCCGCTTCGACCGCTCGGCCATCCTGCGGTACTTCCGCACCACCCAGGAGCAGTACCTCGAGTGGATGAAGTCGGCGCGCGCCGCCGACGCCGCCGGCGACCCGGAGGAAGCCGCCGCATGCCGCCACGAGGAGGAAGCGTGGCGGGTCACCGCGCGCAAACTGCAGGACGCGCTGCGCATCGTGGCGCTACCCGACGACGGCGACGTCCACGATCGGGAGCCTCGCCCGACGCGGTAACAGGCTCGGGCAGAGTCGGCGTGCACTCACCGAGCTGCCGGTGGCACGACAGATTTGTTAGGTTAGCCTTCGTAACGTCGGTGTGAGCCGGGCGGACACGACGATCGGAGGCATCGATGTCACGCGGATTCTCGGGGGCGATGATGCGCGCGTTCGGCGCGCGCGACCACAGTGCGACGGTGACCGGCACCGAATCGGTGACCAGCCACTGCATCCGCGTCCGCTTCCACTCCGACACGCTGTTCGACGAAGTGGTCGCGGGTCCCACCACGTGGGTTCGCGGGTGGTTTCCGCACGACGACGGCAAGGAATCCCAGCGCGGCTACACCTTCTCCGAATGCGATCCCGACGCCCGGACCTTCGCGATCGACTTCGTTCTGCACCAACCCGCCGGCCCCGCATCGAGCTGGGCGACGCAGGCACAACCTGGCCAGACGCTCTCGATGGTCTACATGAGCTCGATGGCGCTGGACATCCCGACCGTCGACGGACCGGCTGGTTACCTGTTGATCGGCGACTCCGCCTCCATACCGGCGATCAATTCGATCATCCCGGCGGTACCCGCGCAGACACCCATCGAGCTCTACCTCGAGGAGCACGAGCCCGCCGACCGCGAGCTCCCGCTCGCCACCCACCCGCGGCTGCGGGTCCACTGGGTGCATCGCGCCGACGCGGCATCGCTCGCCACCGCGCTGGAAGCCCGGGACTGGTCGGACTGGTACGCCTGGGCGGGACCGGAGTCGAACTCTCTCAAGGAGATTCGCAAACGATTCAAGGAGTTCGGCTTCCCCCGCGCCGAAACCCACGTCCAGGCGTACTGGGCGCAAGGCAAGGCGATGGGCAAGGAACGCGCCCCCAACTCGCCGGCCGAGCCCGTCCCTTCGCTGGTTGAGCCTGTCGAAACCACCCCCCCGCTGGCCGAGCCGCCCTCGTCGCCGGCCGAGCCCGTCCCTCCGCTGGTTGAGCCTGTCGAAACCACCCCCCCGCCGGCCGAGCCCGTTCCTTCGCTGGTTGAGCCTGTCGAAACCACCCCCCCGCCGGCCGAGCCGCCCTCGTCGCCGGCCGAGCCCGTCCCCCCGCTGGTTGAGCCTGTCGAAACCACCAGCCGCTGGCGGTCCGCCGCCGCAGGCCGACTCCTGGCTCCCCTCAAGGGAACCCTCATCGTGGCCGGCATCCTGCAGGCCGTCGTCACCCTGGTGCAGCTGGCCCCGTACGTCCTGCTGGTCGAACTCGCGCGCCGACTCCTCGCCGGCGCCGACACCGCCCAACTGTGGACCGTGGGCATCCTCGCGCTGATCTTCCTCGTCGCCGGCGCCCTGCTCGACGCAGCCCTACTGGCCTGGCTGCACGCCGTCGACGGACGCTTCGCCCGCGATCTGCGACAACGACTGATCGGCAAACTCTCCCGACTTCCGTTGGGCTGGTTCACCGATCGCAACGCGGGCACCATCAAGACCCTCGTCGCCGACAACACCCTCTCGCTGCACTACCTCGTCACCCACGCGGTGCTCGACGCGGTGGCCGCGGTGGTCGCACCCATCGCGGTGCTGATCTACCTCTTCACCGTCGACTGGGGCATCGCGCTGTTCCTGTTCATTCCCGTCCTCGCCTACATCCTCACCATGTACCGCATGATGATCCAGTCCGGCGCCAAGATCCCCTTGTCGCAGAAGTGGGTTGACCGCATGAACGGCGAGGCCGCGTCGTATCTCGAGGCGCAGCCGGTGATCCGGGTGTTCGGCGGCACCATGTCGTCGAGCTTCCGCCGCAACCTCGACGAGTACATCGAGTTCCTCGACAACTGGCAGCGCCCCTTCATCCGGGCCAAGACCCTGATGGACCTCGTCACCCGACCCACCACATTCCTGTGGCTCATCGCGGCGGTCGGCACATTCTTCGTCATCTGGGGGTGGGCGGCCCCGGTGGACCTGCTGCCCTTCCTGTTGCTGGGCACCACCTTTGGCGCACGACTCCTCGGCATCGGATACGGCCTCGCCGGGCTGCGCACCGGTATGACCGCCGCCCGCGACATCCAGAACACTCTCGACGAACCCGAACTCGAAACCCGCGACGACACGCCACAACCGGACACCCCGGAACCCGACACCGTCACCTTCGACCACGTCACCTTCGGATACCGCCCCGACGTCCCCGTCCTGCACGACATCTCGCTGCAGCTCGCACCCGGCACCGTCACCGCGCTGGTCGGACCCTCCGGCTCGGGCAAGTCGACGCTCGCCGCGCTGCTGGCCCGTTTCCACGACGTCGACGCCGGTTCCATCCGCATCGGCCACCGCGACATCCGCGCGATGACCTCCGACGAGCTCTACCGGCACATCGGCTTCGTATTCCAGGACACCCAGCTCGTCACCGGTACCGTCGCCGAGAACATCGCCCTCGCCGTCCCCGACGCGCCGCGCGAGGCCATCGAGGCGGCCGCGCGCGCCGCGAACATCCACGACCGCATTAGCCGCATGCCCCACGGCTACGACACCGAACTCGGACCCGACGCCGCGCTGTCGGGCGGCGAACGCCAACGACTCACCATCGCCCGCGCCCTCCTCGCCGACGCCCCTGTGCTGATCCTCGACGAGGCCACCGCCTTCGCCGACCCCGAATCGGAGTACCTGGTGCAACAGTCGCTGAGCCGGCTGGCCGCCGACCGCACCGTCCTGGTGATCGCGCACCGGCTGCACACGGTGGTCGACGCCGACCGCATCGTGGTGCTCGACTCCGGGCGCATCGCCGAAAGCGGAACGCACACTGACCTTCTCGCTGTGTCCGGGCGATACCGAGAGCTATGGGAATCGACGGAGCACCCCGCGCCGCACCCCGACGCCACCACCGCAGGAGTCTCCCGATGACGAACCCAGCCCCGCGGACCAACGCGCTGCGCACTTTGCTGACCCTCCTGCTCGACGGCAGCAAACCCGCCGTCCGCACCTTCAGCGTGCTGGCGGTGATCTCGGTGATCGTGCGCGCCGTCGGTGTGGTGCTGCTCGTCCCGCTCATCGCCGCACTCGTCGACGGCCGCCACGGCGCCGCACTGGGCTGGCTCGGCGGACTCACCCTGGCCACCCTGCTCGGATGGGCCGTCGACTGGGCCGCGTCCCGAGTCTCCTTCGACCTCGGTTTCAGCCTGCTCAACGGCGGACAACACACGGTGGCCGAACGTCTTTCACGAGTCCGGCTCACCTGGTTCACCGCCGGCAACACCGCCACCGCACGCCAAGCCATCGCCGCCACCGGCCCCGACCTGGTGGGCGTCGTCGTCTACCTGGTGGTCCCGCTACTCAGCGCCATCCTGCTGCCGATCGCGATCGCCGTTGCGCTGCTGGGCATCTCGTGGCAACTGGCTCTGGTGGCGCTGGCCGGGGTGCCGGTGATGCTCGTCGCCCTGTGGGGTTCGGCAGCCATGAGCCGACGCGCCGACGAGGCCGTCGACGCGGCCAACGTCGACCTCACCGAACGGGTGATCGAATTCGGTCGCACCCAGCCCGCGCTGCGCGTCGCCCGCCGCGTGGGCACCGAGCGGGGCCTGGCCGAAGCCGCGATCTCCCATCAGCACGCGGCCACCCTGCGGCTGCTCACCCTGCAGGTTCCCGGGCAGGTGCTGTTCTCCGTCGTCAGCCAGCTCGTCCTGTTCGCGCTCGCCGTCACCACCGTCTGGCTCACGGTGAGCGACCGGCTGTCGGTGGCCGAGGCGGTCGCCCTGATCGTGGTGGCGGTGCGCTACATCGAGCCGCTCACATCGCTGGCCGAACTCGGAGCAGGCCTCGAGGCCACCCGGCTCACGCTGCGCCGGATCGGCGCGGTGCTCGCCGCACCCGCCGTCGGTGACGGCGTCGCCGCGCTGCCCGACGGCCCACGCGCGCCGCGCATCGAATTCGAGAACGTCGGATTCCAGTACGGCGACCCCGACCGCCCCGTTCTCACCGACCTGAGCCTCGTCGTCGAACCAGGTACCACCACCGCCGTCATCGGTCCCTCCGGCTCGGGCAAGAGCACCATCCTTGCGCTCATCGCCGGACTCCAGGAACCCACCGCGGGCCGCATCCTCATCGACGGCGTCGACGCGTCCACCCTCGACCTGCACACCCGTCGCGCCCTGACCAGCGTGGTGTTCCAGGAGCCGTACCTGTTCGACGGCACCATCGAGGAGAACATCCTCGCCGGCGATCCGGCCGCGTCGCCGCAGCGCGCATCCGCCGCGGCGACCAGCGCGCGGGTCGACGAGATCACCGCCCGCGTGCCCGGCGGACTCGGCGCCCGCGTCGGCGAGGGCGGGTCGGCGCTGTCGGGCGGTGAGCGTCAACGCGTCAGCATCGCACGCGCACTGCTCAAACCCGCTCCGGTGCTACTGATCGACGAGGCGACCAGCGCACTCGACAACGAGAACGAACGTGCCATCGTCGACGCCCTCTCCGACACCGACGATGCCCTCACCCCCGAGCGTCGCGAGCGGACCAGGATCATCGTGGCCCACCGTCGCCCGGGTATCCGCCGCGCCGACCACGTTCTGGTGCTCGACGACGGACGGGTGGTCGAAAGCGGCTCACCCGACGAACTGCTGGCAGCAGGCGGCAGATTCGCGCAATTCTGGGCGCAACAGGAGGCGGGCGCGGCCTGGAAACTGACCGACGCCGCGGCTACGCCGGCGTGATCAATGACATCAGCACCGTGGTGAGCGTGTCCGCCTCGATCACCCGCTCATTCTCGTGACCGACGTGCTCGAGTGAGAGCCCGTTGATCACCGCCAGCACGAGCACCGCGACGTCGTGCGATGGCACCGTCAGTTTCAGTCCGCGGGCAGTCGCCGTCTGCGCCACCGCGTCGGCGAGTGAATCGGCCAGCCGCGTGCGCAGTGCGGTGTAGGCAACAAGGAGTTCCGGATCGCGGTCGCACGCCGCGCGGAACTCGGCGAAGAGCACATTGCTGCGAAACCCGTCGCGGACCGATTTGAGCAGCGTCACCGAGAGGCCGTGCACGGCCGATTCCAGGTCGGCGGTGGTCTGGACCGGGACCTGTCCCGCGGCGGTGAGCATCTCGGATCGTTCGGCGAACAGCGACGCCGCCAAATCCAGGAACAGATCGCCCTTGCCGGCGAAGTTGGAGTAGACGGCTCCCTTGGAGAAACCCGCCCGTTTGGCGATCGCGTCCAGCGACGCGCCCGCATAGCCCTGCTCGAGGAACACCTCGCGGGCCGCGGCCCGGATGTCGTTGCGCACGTCATCGCGCCGAGGCCGACGTCGGATCGGCACAGCCGGGTCGGCGGAGCTTGACGAATTCTGCGTCACGGGACCATTGTGGGACATAGACTCGATACCGACGGTATCAGAAGTGTGGGTTTCGGACCGAGTTGTCGGGGGCGCCGACATCGCAAAGCAGTGCGATGTCGGCGCACGTTCGGGGCCTGCCAGACGTGCTGCCGTCCTCCGGCGGCCCTCGCCGACGCGTGACGTGGGCGGGTGGTCGCGACGGAGTCCTTCACCCGCAGGATCCGGCTCGTCATACGAGCGACACGATCACGGCGACAAGGAACAGCAACAACAGAGTCAGTCCGATGGTGTTGGCCACCACGAACACGGCGACGCCCTTGTACTGCTGGGGAGGCGGGCTGAGCGCACCGCGGTAGTGGTACATCCAGAGCGGCATCCGGTACTCGAGTTCGGTCATCCGGTTCGGGTACACCGTCGCCCACGTCTCGGCGCGCCCGATCTTGTACAGCCCGACGTCGTTCACGGAGAGCGACGGGATGTGCACGTAGATCCGGTGCGGGCCGGGCGGCAACGGGATCACGTTGAGACCCCAACGCGCGCTGGGCATTTGCCATCCGTCCACCATCACGTACGGGCGCATGCCGATCCCGAAGTTGACCGGATGTTTTCGGATGGTCAGTGCCACACCTGTGGTGATCGGCGGCCGATACGACCAGGGTGCCGGTTGACGATCTCGCGGACCGTCCATAGCTCGATTGTACGAGCGGGTCGGCGTGTCGGCGAGACCGTCGTCCGAATGACGAGGTCAGCCGACCGGTGCCACCGGGTGCGGATCGCTGCTGCGACGCTGCACGACGATCCCGGCTGCGACGATGATGACCGCGGAGATCGCCGAGAACACGATCGCCTGACGCTGATTGTTGTCGAAGATCATCAGGATCAGGACGGCGAGGATGAACGTAATGACCGCACCGGTCAGATACGGGAACAGCCACATGCGCACCGGCGGCCGATGACCCTCGTGGCGCAGTGTGCGGCCCAGGACCAACTGGCTGGCCGCAATCGTCAGGTACACAAATAGCGCGATCGCGCCACTGGTGGCCAGCAGCCACGCAAAGATCTTGTCGGGCAACACATAATTGCCGATCACCGCGAGGAATCCCACCACCATCGACAGCAGCACCGCCACCCACGGCACGCCATTGGGGGTCAGCGTGCGCACCACCTGCGGGGCGTCGTGGCGGCTGCCCAGCGAGAACAGCATCCTCGACGCGGTGTACAGCGCGGAGTTCAGACATGAGGCCACCGCCGTCAGGATGACGATGTCCATGATCACCTTCGACCCGGGAATCCCGATGGCCTGCAGCACCGACTGGTATGACCCGTTCTCCAGCTGGTTATAGGGCATCAGCGCCACGATGACGAAGATCGAACCGAGATAGAACAGCGAGATCCGCCAGATCACGGAGTTCACCGCCTTGGTGATGCCTTTCTCGGGTTCGGGTGACTCCGCCGCGGCGATGGTCACGATCTCGGTGCCCATGAACGAGAACATCGTGATGAGCATGCCGGCGATCACCGCACCGAAGCCGTTGGGCATGAAGCCATCCGGCTCCCACAAGTGGCTGATGCCGCTGACCTCGGAATCCGGGAACCAGCCGAGCATCGCGGCTACACCGACGAGGATGAACGCGACGATCGCGACCACCTTGATGAGCGCGAACCAGAATTCGAACTCTCCGTAGTTGCCGACACTCGCGAGGTTGGTGACGGTCAGCAGCAACGTCACCGCCAGCGCCCAAATCCATTGAGCACCACCAACCAGGTCGGTCAGGATCGCTGCCGCTGCAGTTGCCTCCACCGGGATCACGAGTACCCAGAACCACCAGTACAGCCACCCCACCGAGAAGCCCGCCCACCGGCCCAGGGCGCGGTCGGCGTACACGGAGAACGATCCGGTGTCGGGGTTGGCGGTGGCCATCTCACCGAGCATCCGCATCACCAGCACCACCAGGGCGCCGGCCATCGCGTAGGAGATGAGTACGGCGGGCCCCGCCTTCTCGATGGCATTGGCCGAACCGACAAAGAGTCCGGCTCCGATCACTCCGGCGATCGAGATCATGGTGATGTGCCGGGGTTTGAGGTTCGAACCGAGCGAGTTCGGTGTCTCTCCGGCCGAAGTTTCCTGGGTAGTGGCCATGTGGCGGTCGTCCTTTCGCTGAAACCCGATGGGTGCGGGATCGTGCGTGCGGTACCCGGATGGTTTGCAGGTACACGTGATGACGGATGCCCGCGGGTGGCGGGCAATCCGGTTACGGGTGGTTAACCCTGCTTTACCTTAGGAAGGAATTCACCCGCGTGCAGACGATGCGAACTTGGTCGCGATTGTCCGATTCGATACGAGTGCATCGCATGATCGACGGTGGCGACGTGGCGCGGTGCGATGCCGTCTATTGTCGAGTCCGATGACAGAGTCACCCCGGACCGAGACCCCCCTGGTGCCGACCGAACCGCGCGATCCGCGGTGCGCGGCGAGTTTCGGCTTGCCGTCCACCTCGCGACCCGACATCACCGCCGCCATGTGGTGGTTGCGCGACCTCGAGGCCGATGGGCGGCGCCTGGTGTCCTACCTGCGCGACGACGAATTGGTGCTCACCGTCGAGCGCGCGTGGATCCGGGGGTCGTGGGGCCACCTGGCGGTCACCACGCAGCGCATCGTCCACGTCGATTCGACCTCGGGTGGGTATGCCTTCGAGATTCCGTTGCTCGCGGTTCTCGACATCGCCAACGGGGGCGAAGACAACGGGAATTGGATTCTGGCGCTGCACGATTACGAGGCGTGGACCAAGATCTTCGTCGGAAGCCGGCAGGCGATCGAGCGGGTGAATCAGCGCGTCTACTGGCGCACCCGCGACTTCGCCGAAGAAGGGCAGTCGAGCAGAGAATCCGCGACCGACGATGACGTACTCGAGGAGTTCGGCCGCTATCAAGCGCTCAAGAACGCCCGTGACGCCGGTGTGCTCGACGAGCAGGCGGTCTCAGCCGCCCTGGAGCGACTCTTCCTCCCCCGGACGGAGTGACAACAGCCGCCACGGACTGGCGGGCCGCGCGAGCAGCGCATTCACCCAGTTGCCCGCGAGCAGGGCGGCGTCCTTGGCGTCGGGCATCGCCTGGCCCGCCATCCAGAAGGCGCGTCCCATGACCACGCCGTGGGCGAACTGCCGCCAGTTCGCGTAATAGCCGCGCGCCGACGAGAGCGACGCCAGCAGCATCGGCCAGCATTCGTCGCGCTCGATGTGGCCGGCCTTGAGGCTTGTGCGCACCACGAACTGGATTCGCCCCAGATCCCACGATCGGACGTGCGTCGGAAATCCCGCGTCCACATACGAAGCGCGAAGCGTGTTCGAGGTACGCAGCGTCAGCAGGGTGTCATAGGCGTCGGCCCAGTACTCCGGGTACAGGCCACGGGTGGCCGCACGCAACCGCAGGAACTCGCGGTGAACGCTCGGCTGGTGGCCGTCGGCCTTTCTCACCACCTGATCGACCAGCGGATAGGCCACCTCGTAGGCCGCGCTGTGCATTCCGTCGAGCAGCAGGCCGATCACCTTGCGCGCATCGGCGCCGCTGCTGATGCCCCACCATTGGTCGATGTCGCGGCGCGCCGCCGCGGCGTCGGCGGGGATGTCGAGGGTGTCGTGCGCCCACCCGTGGGCCAGCGACATGTGTGCGCCGATCGCCAGCGCGGTCAGTTGGTCCCGGTCGAGCGGCTCGCCGCTATCGGAGCCCGGCGTCGCCGACACGGCGTCCGCCGCGGTGTCAGGGGCGGGAGTCCCTCGTGACCACACGATCTCCTTGGTGAGCATCGAACTCGAACCCGAGGGGTACAACGTGATCGGAGTGTCGGACACCCCCCCAGCTTAACGAGCGCATCCGCGCCGGAGAGCGCGCACCGTCGGTGACGCCCACCAGGGTTCCCAGTGAGAGTCCGACCCCCAAGGCGATCGCCGCCGCGATCACCACCTGCTCGGGCCGCGGGTAGTACAGGGCGAGGATCGTGGGCGCCGCCAGAGTGATCACCGCGGCCACCGCGATCCATGTGCCGCGGGGCATCGGGGTGGTGGATGCGCGGTGGGGGTCGGGGAGGAGGACTGCGGCCCCGACCACCAGCAGGGCCGAGATGAGCACATCACCCGGACGATGCCAGCCCGAGGCGACGAGCCCGAAACAGATGACCGCCGACCATGTTCCGCCGATCGCGGCCACCGCGGGCCGCAGTACCGGCGGGGCGGCGAGGACGAGCACGGCCACCAACGACGTCACCGCGGCGGCGTGCCCGCTGGGCGCGGAGTTCGCAGTCTCGGCGATCCACTCGTGCAGTTGCGGACGGGGCAGGCCGTCACGCAGGGCGCGGACAACGAGGATGGCCGCCGGCGGGAACAACAACAGCAGTGCGGTCGACGACGCCCGCCGGCCCCAACCGCTCGGCGACCGGCGGCAAAGGATGGTCCCCGACTGGACGAGAGCGACGACCGCCACCGCACCCAGAGTCCACAGCAGCGGATTGGACACGATCGGCACGCGCAGCCCGACCGGCATCGGGGTGACCGACGGGAGTTCGCGCGCGTACTCGAGGACGCGCTGATCGACGTACTGTCCGGTAGAGGTCCGCACCGCGATCACGAAGATCACGACAGCGCTCACACATGCCGCCACGGCCGCGACCACGGCACCCGCACGCGGCGCCGACAGACGGCGCGGGGCTGCGGTGGACCGCGGCGTTGCGGTGGACACGGAACTCACCGCGCCACCGTATCGGCACAACCTGGGAGAATTCTGGGTGCAACGCCGCTTCGGTGGAGGTCGATTTCAGTCGTGCCTACCGGGATTCAGAGGGCCACGATCCACTCGGCGACGGTCGGGGCGACGTAAGCGTGCACCACATAGCCGACGGCGGTTCCCGCAACACGGCCGAAGTAGATGGTCACCACGTCGCCGGACAGGTAACCGATCTCGTCGGCGACGCCCGGCTCGTCGTGGTTCTCCACCGCCCGGACAAACAGATACGCATCGATTGCCAAGCTGACCCGGCCGAGGACGGCCGACGCGCCGGGCACCCAGACGACGACAGACGAGTCGAAGGCTCTCCACTGGGCCACCCAGGCGGGATTGTCGAGATCGGGGGGAAAGCTCGGGACGACGACGCGAGGCAGCGAGAACAACGAGAGAAGCGAACCGAGCGGATCGTTGTTCGTGGGGGTCGCGGAACCGACGAGCGCGCTCTGCGCCACCGCCAGCAGGCCCGCGGGTGTGGAACGCGTGGTGCCGATGTCATCGGTGCTCGTGCTCTCGGAGGCCACGGTTTCGGGTGCGGCACCCGCCGCGGACATCAGCAGCACCGGCGCCGAGGTGTCGACCGGGTTGCCGGTGTCGTCGGCGCTGGTGTCGGCGGCGTTGGTGTGGTCGGCGCTGGTGTCCCCGGCCGAAATGCGCCCCTCAGCGGCGGGCCGAGGAAGTAGTGCACTCGGCGCCACGCCGGTGGGCGCTTTTGAGCCCTCGGGTGCGCTGGTTGTGGTTGGCGTGGCGGGTGTTTCGGACGGGGTGGTCGACGACGGCTGGTGAGTGACGGTCGGCGTGGACATCGAGGGCTGGGTGGTCGGGGATTCTGCACTCGTCGAGGGTGCTGCGCTCGTCGGGGATGCTTCGGTCGTCGAGGATGCTTCGGTTGTCGAGGATTCTTCGGTTGTCGAGGGACCGCCGGGCGGCGTGTCCGACCCCGACGGTGCGGGAGCCGAAGGGTCCGAGTTCCCCGTGGGTGCGGTGGTCGGGGCGCCGGTACCGGTGCCGGTGGGGCTGGTGCTTGCGCCTGGCGTCGTGGGCCCGGTGGTGTTTCCTGTCGGCCCCGCAGCTGCTCCCGAGTCGGACCCCGCGCCCGTATCGCTCCCTGCGCTCGTATCGGACCCCGTGCCCGTATCGGACCCCGCACTCGAGGCGCCCGTTTCCCCGGTTCCCGAGTGCGATGTTCCCGGCGACGACGTGTCGGCGTCGGCTGCGCCCGCGCCGAGCCAGAGCAGTGGCGCTGCCGATAACGCCACAGCTGCGGCGAGCACACGATGACGGGTCGCGACTGCCGCGCGAAGCTGGGTCATGCGCTGAATTGTGCCGGATGAAATCGCCCCGGAAAAGAACAAGAAACCAACGAATCACGTTGGCGCACTGTGACTTTCGCAACTACGCACTCACCCGGCGACACGCCCGGACCGGGGTTACCATCCCCGCAGACGAGCGCCAGTTTCTCCACAGTGGACAAAGTGTCACACACGTCAACACGTGTGTCACATCCCTGAAACGTTCACCGAGTCTCATGAGATGCAACAACGTTCACTCTCATGATCCGAACCCGCCGATGGGTTCCGGTCGCCTCAAGGATAGGAGAAATCATGTCGATCGACAGCACGAACGCGTTGACGTTCCAGGTCACCCCGGATGCCTGGAAGGGCCTGCCCAAGATGCCCGACGCCGAGTACCCCGGCACCCAGGGCTTCATCGGCGACGTCTACGAGAATCCCGAGGGCAGCGAGATGTGCAGCGGCTACTTCGAACTCCACCACACCGAGGCCCCGCTCTACTACGAATACGAGTACGACGAGATGAAGGTGGTCCTCGAGGGCGAATTCCTCCTCGAGAACAAGGAGACCGGGCAGACCCTCGTCGCCAAGGCCAAGGACGCGATCTTCTTCCCGAAGGGCTCCAAGATCTACTTCAGCACCCCGAACTATGCGCTGGCGTTCTACACCGGTCACCGCGATTCGACCCTGCTCTGACCGCCATGTCGCAGATCGCCTATTCCAGCGTGCCCCTCTGGGCGCGTCCGGCGGCAACCGCCTCCACCGGCCTACCGGATGCCACGGGGACGTCGTATGTCCTTGTCGGGGTGGGTGAGTCGGAGCACTCCGATGCCGCAGACATCGTCCGGTCCTGGATCGACGCGCTGCCCGAGGATGCAGAGAGGCACGTCATTCTCGCCGACGTGGCCGGGGCCGCCACCGAACTGCGGTCGATCCTCACCCACGCCACCGTGGGCCTTCGGCTGCTGATCGCCGGACCCGTCGGCGCGTGCCTGCGACTGCGTGCGGAGGCCGTGCGTGCGGGACTCGAGGACGACGAGATCCACGTGGTCCCCACCTCGGCGGGCCAGATCGACGTCTTCTGCTCGCACTGCCGAACGGTGACCACCACACCGGCCGCGGTCGACGACACCATCGAGTGCTCCGGGTGCGGCCGCACGCTGCTCGTCTACTACCACGTGTCGCGCCGCACCGGTGCCTACCTCGGCTTCATGATCGACGCGGAAACCGCAGCCCCGCAACAGGTCTTGCAGGAGAACACGAAATGACCGCAACATTGCCGGGATCGTCGGACACCGACACCCCGCCGGGCGAGCGAACCCTGCGTCTGGTGGTCACCGCCATCACCGATCAGGCCCGCGGGATCCGTGGATTCACGCTCGCCGCCCCCGACGGCTCACCCCTGCCCGGATTCGTGCCGGGCAGCCACCTGGTGGTCCGCACCGGAGCGGCCGGTGCCGAGCGCACCAACGCCTACAGCCTCACGAGCGACGGCACACATCCCAGCGTGTACGAGATCTCGGTGCTGCGGGTGGCCGACGGTCATGGCGGCTCGGTGTGGTTGCACGGCAACGTCGCCGTCGGCGACACCCTCACCGTGTATCCGCCGCGCAGCGCCTTCGCGCCGGTGGCCCGCGCCGCCAAGCACCTGTTGATCGCCGGGGGAATCGGCATCACCCCGATCCTCTCGCACCTGCGCGCCGCGCGTCGCTGGGGCCGGTCGGTGCAGGTGCTCTACGCCTTGCGCCCCGGCGCCGCCGCCCACATCGACGAGGTGGTGTCGCTGGCCAGTCCGGCAGCCGAACTCTTCACCACCCGAGCCGATTTCATCACTCGCCTCGACGCCGCACTACGCACTCAGCCGCTGGGCACCCACCTCTACGTGTGCGGTCCGGCCGGACTGATCGACCACGTGGTCACCGCGGCGACGGACGCGGGATGGCCCGCCTCACGCGTGCACTTCGAACGTTTCGGCATCGACGCCCTCGACGCCGGCGATCCGTTCCGCGTGCACCTCACCACCAGTGGACGCACACTCGACGTCCCGTCGGGCACCAGCCTGCTCGAGGCACTCGAGAACACCGGTATCGCAGTACCCAACCTGTGCCGGCAAGGCGTGTGCGGCGAATGCAAGATCCCGGTCACCGCGGGCGCACCCGTGCACCGCGACCTCTACCTGACCGACGACGAGAAGAACTCCGGCGAGGCGATCATGCCGTGCGTGTCGCGCGCCGGAGACGGATGCACCCTGGAGGTACCGCTGTGACCCTCGCAGCCCCCGCACACGAACTGATCGGGAACTTTCCGTTCCCGTTCCCCGAGGACGCCTACCGCTACAGCACCAACGTCGAACCGGCCGAACACACCGTGGTCACCGCCGCCGGCCAGTGGGGCCGGTCGGTGGTCGACGTCGACTCGGAGTACCGGGCCGAACTCGACGAGCGCGCAACGATTCTCGCCGCCGATCCCACCCGGCACGCGGTACTCCCGCACATGCGCCCCGCCGCCTGGGACGCGATGGTCACCATGATGCGCGAACTCGCCGCCGCCTACCCCGACACGATGCGCCTGGAATCCACCGGGCCCGACACGTGGATCTGGCACAACTCCATCCTGGGCATCGAGCAGCCCTTCCGCTACGGCGACGACGCATCGCTCGGGGTGGAACCGTTGCGCTACATCACCTCTCAGGTGCAAGAGGACATCGCGCTGCTCGACCAGCGCGGCGACACCCTCTACGTCGACGCCGGCGTGGTCACCTTCGCCGCCGACTGGAGCTTCGGGTTCGACGTCGGGATGAGCTTCCTCGAGATCCACGGCCCGGTGCCGAGGGTCCGGCAGATGGGTGTCATCACCCGCGCCCATGAATTCCTGAAGCGGCTCCAGCCGCACGAACCCTACCGCCGCACCAACTGGACGCTCACCATCGGCCGTCGGCTCGACGTCTCGACCGAGCTCTACCCCGAATGGGGACCCGACCGTGAGGCCATCGCGCACGTCGACGACGCCGAGTTCGGACGTCTCGTGCACCTGCGCGTCGAGGTGCAGCACCTCATCCGGCTCGCCGACTCCGGCGCCCTGATGTTTCTCATCCGGACCTACATGCTGCCGCTGGAGCAACTGGCCACCGTCGACGCGTGGCGGGAGCGCACCGCGAAGGTGCTCACCGACCTGCCCGACGACATGGCCGATTACAAGGGCATCATCAAGTACCGCACCCGGGCCGCCGAATGGCTGCGGTCCCACGGCGCGTCGGCACCCCTCGACGCCACCGAGGACGTGGGCACACCGGCCGAATCGGCTCCCGGACTGCCCATCTGGCCGTCGCGACCGCCGGAGGTCGACGTCACCGGGTCGTCGTTCCTGGTGGTGGCGATCGGCGGCGACGACGAGTCGGGGCACGTGGCGCGTGGCTGGGTGAGCACCGCCACCGGCGCGGGGGCCACCCGGCTCGTGGTTCTTGACTCGATGACCGCCGACGCCGACCGCGCGCAACTCGCCGCCGCCCTGGCCGACACCGTGACCGGAACGCGCATCATGATCACCGGCGGACAGTACGACGTGATGACCGCGCTGGCCGCAGCGCGCGACGCCGGGGCGATCGCACCCGAACTGTCCTGCTACGTCACCCACACCCGTGATCTCCCGGTCTACTGTGCCCACTGCCGCACCGCTTTCCGTGCCGAGGGCATCCCGGGCGGAGTGGTGCGGTGCCCGGGATGTGATCGTCCGCTGGAGATCCACGAGCACCACTCCCCGGTGCTCGGCAGCTTCCTCGCATCCGCGGTCGACGCCCGTGATGTGGAGGAGTCATGACCCTGGCCCCCGACGCGCCGGTGCGCGCCCACCTGCACGACGGCTACCTCACCGCACCCCGGCTGATGCGGGTGGCGCAGGTGCGTCCGCTCACCTCCGCCATCACCCATTTCCGCTTCGTACCGGTCGACGAATCGGGTCCGCTCACGCCGTATCAGCCGGGCAGCCACCTGATCGTCACCGCCGGCGAACACCGCAACGCCTACTCGCTGGTCGACGACGGCATGTTCCCCACGAGCTACGGAATCTCGGTGCTGCGCAAGGAACCCGGCGGCGGTTCGGAGTGGCTGCACGAGAACCTCGTCGAGGGCGCCGTGATCGAGGTGGAGGGCCCGCGGTCGATGTTCGCGCCCGTCCTCGACCAGCACCACGCGCTCCTGGTGGCCGGCGGCATCGGCATCACGCCGATCCTCGCGCACGCCCGCGCCATCGCCGCCGGTCGCACGCGCTGCGACAGCGCCGAGATCGTCTACTCCTACCGGCCCGGTCACGCCGCGCACCTCGAGGAACTACGTGAACTCGCCGCGGGGGAGTCGATCACGCTGTACGAGGCCACTTCCGTCGAATCCACCGTCGAGGTGCTCACCGACCGGCTCGCGGCCCAGCCCCTGGGGACACACGCCTACGCGTGCGGGCCCGGGCCACTGCTCGAGGCGTACCAACAACTCGCCGTCGATGCCGGATGGCCCAGCGCACGTGTGCATCTCGAACGATTTACTGCACCCGAACAGGATCCGGGCGATCCGTTCTCGGTGCGCCTGACCGGAACCGGAGAGCACATCGATGTGCCGTCGGGCGTCTCACTGCTGCAACGCCTGCTCGATCACGGTGTGGCAGTACCCAATCTGTGCCGACAAGGGGTGTGCGGCGAATGCCGCATCCCGGTCCGGTCGGGGCAACTGACCCACCGCGACTTCGTACTGACCGACGAGGAGAAAGCCGCCGGCGACAGCATGCTGTGCTGTGTGTCGCGCGGCCAGGACATCGAGGTGGACCTATGACACTGGCAATCCCACACACCCCGACCGGAGCGGCGGCCGAATACCTCGCAGCGCCCGTCGATCACTTGTCGAACATCCCGTGGCCGTTCCCCGACGATCTCGAGGAGTTCTCCTACTCGGTCAACGTCGAACCGGCGCGAATCCCGCGGCCCACCCGGGGCGGCGAATGGGGCCGTCATCTGGTCGATCTCGGCGGCGCCGAATACCCACAGATCATGGCCGAGCGGCGCCGGATTCTCGACGAGGACCCGTCCCGTGTCCGCATCCGCCCCGGCATGGAGGTCGCCTGCTGGGATCTGCTGCTCTACTACCTACGCGACCTCGCGCTGGACTACCCGCAGTTCATGCATCTCGACGAGAGCGGCGACGGCCGGCTGCGCTGGCGCAATGACCTGCTCGGCACGGATGCGGAATTCGTTCTGGGAAAAAACGATTCACTGCCGAACGGGCCGATGGATTTCCTCGCCCGCGAGGTGCCCGACGATCTGCTGCTGGTGGTGGAACGCGACGGCCGGCTCTACTTCGATGCCGGCGTTGTCACCTTCGCCGCCGCGTGGTCGGTCTCGTTCGACGTAGGCATGGACATGTACGAGATCCACGCCCCGGTGCCCGGACTGATCCGGCAGGGCGTGGTGGCCCGGGCCGAACAGTTCCTGCGGCGGCTGCCCGCCGACCAGGTGTACCGCCGCGTCAACTGGACGCTGTCGGCGTCGGACTCGCACAAGCTCGACGTGAGTCTGGAGGAACTGCCCGAGTGGGGCCGCGATGTCCCACTCATGGTGCGTCAGAAGAACTTCGGCGACGCTCGGCTGCGTATCGAGTTGGAACACTTCGTGCGGCTGCCGATGTCGGGCGCGGTGACCTTCAACATCCGCACCTTCATGGCGTCGCTCGACGACGTCCGCCGCATCCCCGCCTGGGCCGAGCAGCTGGCCACGGTCATCGAGACCCTCGACGAGAACATCGCCGCCTACAAGGGCTTCCTCGACTACCGCGACGACGTGGTCGCCTACCTCCGCACCCCACCTGCTGGTTGAGCCCCAATGCTGGTTGAGCTTGTCGAAACCACCCCCCCGCCGGTTGAGCCCGTCGAAACCACCCCCGTCGCTGGTTGAGCCCCCTCGCTGGTTGAGCCCGTCGAAACCACCCGCCGGTTGAGCCCCAATGCTGGTTGAGCTTGTCGAAACCACCCCCCCGCTGGTTGAGCCCGTCGAAACCACCCGCTGGCTGAGCCTTCCACCCGCTGGTTGAGCCCGTCGAAACCACCCCGCCCCACCCACCACTCAAAGGACACCCCACATGGAACAAGTTGCCGCGCACGCGGATCTGTCATGGATGCTCGCCGCATTCGCCTTCCTGGTACTGATGATCCCCGGCCTCGCGCTCTACTACGGAGGCATGCTGGGCTCCCGAAACGTGCTCAACATGATGTCGATGGTCTTCGCGACCATGGGCATCACCTGCGTGATCTACGTGCTCTACGGCTACGGCCTGGTGTCCGGATCGTCGGTCAAGGGCTGGGGCATCATCGGTAATCCCAGCGGCTTCATCGGCCTGCAGGACCATCTCTCCGACGACGGGTCCGGCGGCGTCCAGGTGCTCTACATCGCGGCCTGGTTCATCCTCTTCGCAGCCATCACCGTGGCCATCGTCGCCAGCGGCGCGGCCGGGCGCATGAAGTTCTCGGCCTGGCTGGTCTTCGTACCGATCTGGCTCACCCTCGTCTACTTCCCGGTGGCGCACTGGGTGTTCTCCGTCGACACCGACACCACCACCGGTGGATTCCTCGTCAACAAGGTGGGCATCCACGACTTCGCCGGCGGCACCGCGGTCCACATGAACTCCGGCGTCGCGGCACTCGCGCTGGCCATGGTCCTCGGTGCTCGGCGCAAACGGCTCGAACGACCGCACAACCTGCCGATCGTCCTGCTCGGCGGCGGCATCCTGTGGTTCGGCTGGTTTGGGTTCAACGGCAGCTGTGCGGGCGGCGCCAACTTCGTCACCCAGTACGTCGTGCTGAACACCCTGCTCGCCGGAGCCGCAGGCATGCTGGGCTTCTGGGCCATCGAGAAGTGGCGCGAGGGCCACGTCACCGCACTGGGCTGCATCACAGGTGTGATCGCCGGCCTCGTCGGGATCACCCCGTCCGCCAACACCATGACCCCCATCGGGGCGCTGGTGGTCGGCATCCTGTCCGCGGCCGTTGTCGCCTACCTGCTCAGCTTCAAGAGCAAATTCAAGGTCGACGACTCGCTCGACGCCTTCGTCGTCCACGGCATCGGCGGCATCGTGGGCACCCTGTGCATCGTGCTGTTCGCCGCCTCGGCGGCACCGGCCGGGATCAAGGGCATCCTGTTCGGTGGCGACGCCGACATCGTCTGGCGCGAACTGACCGGCATCGTCGTGACCTGTGTGTTCTCCTTCGTCATGACCTGGCTGATCGCGAAGGCCATCGACAAGACGATCGGCCTGCGCGTCGACGAAGAGACCGAGACCGAAGGTCTCGACTCGACCATCCACGCCGAAACCGCCTACGAGATCCCGGCAGCAGGTGTGGGTCACGGTCCGGGTCTGGGAGGCATGCACCCCACGCGCGCAGTCGATTCCGTGGAGCGTGGTCTGACCGAGCCGGTCACAACCTCCTGACCCGCCCCCACACGGCGACCGAGAAGTCTGTCACCCGACCGCCCATGAGCGCACCGTCGAGCCCCGTGCCCGGCGCGCGCCGTGGGCGGTCGGTGCTGTCAGCGGTCGAGTTGTGGTCGATACCCACGTCTCACCGACGAGTAACACAAACGCAACACCCAGAGTGTCTACTAGGACTAGACAACGGTTCATACGAGTAGACATACTGAGAACACGCCCACCGAATACCCCCGGAGCACCTCCATGACTGACACATCCACCGCCCCCGACCTCGCCACGCTGTGTGCGCAGAGCGGCACCAAGTTCATTCTCGCCATGTTCGTCGACCTCCGCGGCAAGCCGTGCGCCAAACTCGTCCCGGTCGAGGCCGTGGACGAATTGGCCACCGACGGAGTCGGATTCGCCGGGTACGCGGTCGGCGCCATCGGGCAGGAGCCCAAGGACCCCGACCTCATGGCCATCCCGGACGTGTCGTCGTTCCTGCCGATCCCGTTCATCAAGGAAGGCCTGGCGATCGTCCACTGCGACCCGCACGTCAACGGCAAGCCGTGGCCCTTCGCCCCCCGCAACATCCTCAAGTCGGTCATCCAGCGCGCCGCCGACGCCGGCTTCGAACCATGGGTCGGCGCCGAGGTGGAGTACTTCCTGCTCAAGCGTGCGCCCGACGGCTCACTGACCACCGCCGACGACGCCGACGACTCCGATCGCCCCTGCTACGACGTGCGCGGACTGACCCGCATGTACGACCACCTCACCGCGGTGTCCACCGCGATGAACCAGCTGGGATGGAGCAACTACGCCAACGATCACGAAGACGGCAACGGGCAGTTCGAGCAGAACTTCGCCTACGCCGAGGCGCTGACCACTGCCGACCGGGTGATCACGCTGCGCTACCTGCTCTCCACGATCGCCGCCGAGCGCGGCATGGTGGCCACGTTCATGCCCAAGCCGTTCGCCGAGCGCACCGGTTCCGGTCTGCACCTGCATCTCTCGCTCACCTCGGCGGGTAACCCGGTGTTCCCCGGGTCGGTGGCCGAGGACGAGCGCGGACTGGGACTCTCACCCACCGCCTACGGATTCGTCGGCGGCGTGCTCGAGCACGCGCCCGCCCTGCAGGCGGTGATGGCACCAACCGTGAACTCCTACAAGCGAACCGGTGCCACCGCCACCCGCTCCGGAGCGTCGTGGGCACCGCGCGTGCCCACCTACGGCGGCAACGACCGCACGCACTACGTGCGCGTCCCCGACGAACAGCGCGTGGAGCTACGGGGCGGCGACGGTTCGGCCAACCCGTATCTCGCGATCGCCGCGGCGCTCGGTGCCGGACTCGACGGCATCAAGCGCAGTCTCGATCCCGGCGAGCTGGGCACTTGCCCGAGCCACGTCCCGTCGCTCCCGCTCACCCTGCTGCACGCCGTCGAGGCCCTCGACGCCGACGGGATCATCGCCGGCACCCTCGACGCCGCCGTCCCCGACGACTGGCCGGCAGACCAGCAGCGTGTGTCGCAGTACTTCTCGCATCTCAAGCGGGAGGAGTTCTTCGCCTGGCACTCCGACGTGTCGGCCTGGGAAGTCGACCAGTACCTCACCGCCTTCTAGGCCCTCCACCCCACACAGAAAGGCCCACCATGTGCGGCATCGTCGGGTTGCATCTGCGCAACCCCGATCTCCATCCCCGTCTCGGGGAACTGCTCACCGGCATGCTCGGTGAGATGCAAGACCGCGGCGCCGACTCCGCCGGAATCGCGGTGTACGGCAACCCCTCCTGGACACCGGCCGGCCACGGCTGCGTCTGCCTGCTGGAGGTCGACGTCGATCCGGCAGATGCCGCGCAGACCCTCACCGCGGCACTCGGCACCACCGTCGCCGCGCAACGCGTCGACGAAACCCTCCTGCTGTCGGCACCGCTGGACTCCGAGGATCTGCTCGCCGCGGCCCGGGCCGCCTACCCCGAGGCGCTCGTCGCTGGCTTCGGCGCCGACCTCGCCGTGCTCAAAGGCGTCGGCGCACCGCGCACCCTCACGCAGCGCTGGGGACTGGCCGACGCGTCGGGCTGGCAGGGGGTCGGTCACACCCGCATGGCCACCGAATCGGCGGTCACCTCCTCGGGTGCCCACCCGTTCGCCGTCGGCCCCGAACAGTGCCTGGTGCACAACGGGTCGTTCTCCAACCACGCCACCATCCGACGCGAATTGCGCGCCCAGGGCGTCGAATTCGACAGTGAGAACGACACCGAGGTCGGCGCCCGATTCGTCGCCCACCAGCTCGCCCAGGGCAAGGATGTCGAAACCGCGCTGAAAGAGGTGTGCGCCACCTTCGACGGCTTCTACACCCTGTTGGTGTCCAACCACGACTCGTTTGCGGTGGTCCGCGACGCCATTGCCTGCAAGCCCGCCGTCATCGCCGAGACCCCCGACTGGGTGGCCATGGCGAGCGAATACCGCGCCCTGGCACAGCTGCCGGGTGTGGAGAACGCCAAGATCTGGGAACCCGAACCGGAGGTGGTCTACGCATGGACTCGCTGAACACCGATCGCATCGTCTTCGATCTCGCCACCACGCCACTGCGAGAGGTCAATTCGGCCCTGCACGGCGAGATCTCCGGCGAGTTCGTGATCGAGCACCCGCATGGCGCCCACAGTGTGGCCGCCGGGGTGAACGCACCGGTCAAGATCACCATCGACGGCCACGTCGGCTACTACGCGGCGGGGATGAACCAGCGCGCGGAGATCATCATCAACGGCAACGCCGGCACCGGTGTCGCGGAGAACATGATGAGCGGCACCGTGGTGGTGAAGGGCAACGCGTCGCAGTCGGCCGGGGCCACCGCCCACGGTGGGCTGCTGGTGGTCGAAGGTGACGCCGCCGCACGCTGCGGCATCTCCATGAAGGGCGTCGACATCGTGGTGGGCGGCAATGTGGGACACAACAGTGCGTTCATGGCGCAGGCCGGCCGCATGGTGATCCGCGGCGACGCCGGCCACGGCCTCGGCGACTCCATCTACGAAACCCGGCTCTACGTCCGGGGTTCGGTGGCATCGCTCGGCGCCGACTGTGTGGCCAAGCCGATGCGCTCCGAGCACCTCGAGGAGCTCGCCGGCCTGCTCAAGGCTGCGGGCTTCAAGGACGACGATCCCGCCGCCTACACGCGCTACGGCTCCGCCCGCGAGCTGTACCACTTCCACGTCGACAACTCGTCGGCCTACTGACCGCCGATACCCGCCCCCTCCCTGAACAGCGCCCACCACCGGGCCGTCGCGGCAACATCTCCGCAGCCGTCCGGTGCGGGGCGGTCTTCAGGGGAGATCCACAGGGAGAATCCATGAACCTCAGCAACTCTCAGCGCGGACTGCGCGAGTCCGCGACCTTCGACCGCACCACCATCGCGGCCATCCAGCAGGCCGCATCCACCGGCATCTACGACATCCGCGGGTGGGGCGCCAAGCGCAAACTGCCCCACTTCGACGACCTGCTGTTCCTCGGTGCGTCGATGTCGCGGTACCCCCTCGAGGGTTACCGGGAACGCTGCGACACCGACGTCACCCTCGGCACCCGCAACGCCAAATACCCACTGCACCTCGACACCCCGGTCACCATCGCCGGCATGAGCTTCGGGGCACTGTCAGCCGGGGCCAAGGAGGCGCTCGGTCGGGGAGCGTCGGAGGTCGGTACCTCCACCACCACCGGCGACGGCGGCATGACCCCCGAGGAACGCGGCCAATCCAAGAACCTGGTGTACCAATACCTGCCGTCGCGCTATGGCATGAACCCCGACGACCTGCGCAAGGCCGACGCCATCGAGATCGTGCTCGGACAGGGCGCCAAGCCCGGCGGCGGCGGAATGCTGCTGGGCCAGAAGATCTCCGAACGAGTGGCCGAGATGCGCACCCTGCCCGAGGGCATCGATCAGCGCAGCGCCTGCCGCCACCCCGACTGGACCGGACCCGACGACCTCGCCATCAAGATCAACGAACTGCGCGAGATCACCGACTGGGAGAAGCCGATCTACGTGAAGGTCGGTGCCACCCGCACCTACTACGACGTCAAACTCGCGGTGCATTCGGGCGCCGACGTGGTGGTGGTCGACGGCATGCAGGGCGGCACCGCCGCCACGCAGGAGGTGTTCATCGAACACGTCGGGATCCCCACGCTGGCCGCCATTCCTCAAGCCGTGCAGGCGTTGCAGGAGTTGGGTGTTCATCGTGGCGGGTCGTCGGGAACCGACGGAGTCCAGCTCATCGTCTCCGGTGGCATCCGCAACGGCGCCGACGTCGCCAAGGCGATGGCGATGGGCGCCGACGCGGTCGCGATCGGCACCGCCGCACTGATCGCCCTGGGCGACAACGATCCCCGCTACGAGGAGGAGTACGAGAAACTCGGCTCGGCGGCCGGCTTCTACGACGACTTCCAGGACGGCAAGGACCCGGCGGGCATCACCACGCAGGACCCGGAACTCTCGGCGCGCTTCGACCCGGTCGAGGGAGGTCATCGCCTGGCCAACTTCCTGCGCGTGATGACGATGGAAGCACAGACCATCGCCCGGGCCTGCGGCAAGGCGCACCTGCAGCACCTGGAACCCGAAGACCTGGTGGCGATTTCGATCGAGGCATCGGCGATGGCACGGATTCCGCTGGCCGGAACCAACTGGATCCCCGGAGCGGGGGCAGGCTTGTGACCGCCCCCCACACCGCAACCTCCGACACCGCGTCGATCGTCATCGTCGGCGGCGGACTCGAGGGCGCCGCCACCGCATGGGCACTCGCCCAGCGCGGCATCACCGACGTCGTCGTCTGCGAACGCGACACCGTCGGCGGCGGCATGACCGGCAAGTCGTCGGGCATCGTGCGCTGCCATTACGGGGTCAGTTCGCTGGCTGCGATGGCCGCCGTCGGCCTCGAGGTGTTCGAGAAGGCCGACGAGATCTTCGGCACCGACATCGGCTTCCGGCAGACCGGGTACGTGGTCGGGGTCGGTGAACCCAACGTCGAGAACCTACGTAAAAGCCTTGCCGCACAACGCGAAGTCGGGGTGCAGACCGAGGAGATCGACGCCGCCGAGGTGGCCCGCATGTGGCCGGCCGCCGACCTCGCACCGTTCGCGGCCTTCGGTTGGGAGGAACGCGGCGGCTACGGCGACGCCTACCAGACCGCGCAGGCCTTCGCGGCGTCCGCACGCGCCGCCGGTATCCGGATCAGGCAGGGCACCATGGTCACCGGACTGATGCTCGACGGCGATCGGGTCACCGGCGTCACGCTCGCCGACGGCTCCAGCATCGCCGCCGACACCGTCGTCGTCGCCACCGGGGTGTGGACCAAGCCGTTCCTGGCCGCCTACGGCGTGGACGTGCCCATCACGGTGCACCGCGAGCAGATTGTGATGATCGATCCGGGCACCGATCTCGGTGCGGTGCCGGTGTTCTCGGACTTGGTGTCGCTGCAGTACGTGCGCCCCGACGTGCGCGGCGA
Organism: Gordonia sp. NPDC003425; assembly: GCF_053588635.1. NCBI lineage: Bacteria > Bacillati > Actinomycetota > Actinomycetes > Mycobacteriales > Gordoniaceae > Gordonia > Gordonia sp. NPDC003425. The sequence goes on from NZ_JBSFQI010000013.1 coordinate 103,088, forward strand.
GATCCTGTTCGGCAACTCCGACCTCGCCGAACTCGAGGTCGCCGACCCCGACAACTACCTCAACCGCGCCGACGAGGACTTCACGGACCTCACCGTCGACAAGGTCAGCACCCGTTTCCCCGATCTCACCGAGGCAGCGATCACCAGCAGCTACGCCGGCTGCTACGACGTGACCCCCGACTGGAATCCGGTGATCTCCGCGGGCCCGCTCGACGGGTTGGTGATCGCCGCCGGGTTCAGCGGACACGGCTTCAAGATCTCGCCCGCCGTCGGACGCCTCGTCGCCGACCTCGTCGTCGACGGTCGCAGTGGCGACCCGCGGATTCCCGAGACCGATTTCCGGTTGTCACGCTTCGCCGAGGGGAAGCCGCTCACCACACGGTTCCCCTACGTCGGCGCCGGCGAGATGCGCTGAGCGGCGTCGCCGATGTGCGCTCTCCACGGCCGGGCCACAAACGTCGTGCCGCCCGGACCCGCCCGAACCGACGGCGACGTGCCGCCCGGACCCGCCCGGATCCGGGCCGCCGGGTCGCGGCGGCTACCGCCAGTGAACTCTGTCTACCGTTATGCTCGCGGAGTGACCGACGACGCATTGATCCGGAACCAGTCGGGGACCGCACGCGAGCGTCTCGTCGACCAGCCGGTGGAAGAACTCGAACTCGAGTCCGCCATCGCCCACAATGTGCGTCGGTTGCGCAGGCAGGAAGGCCTGTCGGTGGGCGACATGGCCGCCAAGGTGGGCATCTCCAAGGCGATGCTCTCCAAGATCGAGAACGCCCAGACGTCCTGCAGCCTGAGCACTCTCGCTGCGCTGGCCACCGGCTTCGACGTCTCGGTCACCTCGCTGTTCCGTGGCGCCGACCTGGAACGGTCGGCGGTGTTCGTCAAGGCGGGCGAGGGCTCGCACATCGTGCGGGAGGGCTCCCGTGAGGGGCACGAGTACGAGATGCTCGGGTCGTTGCGCGGCGAACACAAACGGCTGGAATGCCTGATGGTGACGTTGACCGAGAAGTCGGTCACCCAGCCGCTCTTCCAGCATCCGGGCACCGAGTTCATCCACATGCTCGAGGGCACCATGGACTATGCGCACAGCCGCTCGGTGTACCGGCTCAGTCCCGGCGACTCCCTGCAACTCGACGGCGAGGGCGCCCACGGTCCGGTGGAACTCGTCGAGCTGCCCATCCGGTTCCTCTCGGTGATCGCCTTCCCCGACTCGGCGATCTGAGCCGTCACCGTCGGTAACGCCGAGCGCGTCTGCGACGATAAACGCGCAACCGCATCCGACTTCGGGGAGGAACACCCATGCCCGTGACCGAGAAGTCTCCGCGACGGCACGCCCGCATCGCACGGAAGCTCGTGACGACGATCGCGGCCGCCGGCGTCGCGACCACCCTCGGTACCGCCGCAGCCGAGGCAACGGTCACCTCGGTGACGGTCGCGGCAAACCCGGACAAGACACTGGGCACCTACTGCCGGCACGCCATCACGGTGAAGACCAACGTTGTGCCCCGTTCGGCGCTCTTGCCGGTCGACTTCTACGACAACGGCAAGTACTTCGGTAGCGCCACGCCGAGCACCTACGGTCCGAGCGCGGTGCGGGTGCTGTGGACCCCGGGCACGCCGGGCCGCCACGTCATCACGGTGCGGCAGTACTCGGGCACCCCGAACACCACCGACCCGCGCAAACCATTCCTCTACAGCTGGAGCCTGCGAAGCGTCCAGGTGTCGGTGAAGCAGGGCGTCGACCTCGGTAGCGGCTGCCTGACGTTCTGACCTTCTGACCCGGCGCGGCCGTCGGTCGGCCGGTTCCCGCGGGGCGTGTCGGTTCCCGCGGGTGGTCGACGGTCTGCGGGAGCGGAGAAGGTCCGCGGGAGGGCTCATCCTCGGCCGACGACCGTCACGCCGCGGTCAGCCCCACCCGCGTGAGCCACCGCAGAACCTTCTCGACGACCCGTCCGCACTCGAGATCGTCCCAGATCCAACGGATGACCATGATTCCCTGTGCGCGTAGTGCATCCTCGCGCGCCTTCTCGCGCAGCACCGTCTGCTCGATGGTCTCGTCCTTGCGCCGGTCGCGCAGATATTTGCCCATACCGTCGAACTCGCCGACAACCCTTCCCGCCCAATCAAAATCCGTTCGGGCGATGAACTCGCCGGTGTCGTCGAAGAACTCATGCTGCAGCCGTGGAGACAGCACGCCCGCGTCGATCATCTGGGCGCGGCTCCACGACTCGCCCGGGCTCTCCGCGAGCCCGTCGGCCCACGACAGCGCGCGACGGGCGTGCGCCGCGCCCTGTCGCCGACGATGCGCGAGGATGGAGCGCAGTGCGCCGAGGTCGGCGCCACGTCGAAGCGCGGAGTCGAAGACAGCCAGTGCGCCCGCGAAACCGTGCGACGCCGTGCAGGCGATGTCGACGGCGGTCCGCTCGAGGCTTGTCACCCGGTGACCGTCGACAACCACGATCTGCTCGTGCGGTACCGGCCCGACGTGGCGATGCTGTGAGGCCGTGCGGTATCCGCCGTTGGCCTCGGTCGTCGTCGAGTGCACGCGCTTCAGGTTCGGTTTGAGCATCTCGAGTCCGTGCATCACCGCCGCCGACTGATGACTGAGAACGATGTCGGCGCTTCGCATCTCGGCGATGGCCAGTGCCTGCAGGCGATGCAACTGCTCGGGTGTCCGGTCGGCGGACTCCACGCACACGCCGCGAACGACGGCGACGATCTCACCGCGGCGTCGCGCTGTGCGGTACTGGTCGTCGGTGAAACCGGCAGCCATCGCCGCCGCGTGGTAGATCAGGCCGTGACGGTCCTTGGGGAATGGGGTGCTCGGGGGAGATGGGTTCATGGCGATTGGACGCCGTCGCCCACCGACTCGCTCCACGACCGTCCACAAGCCGGCGCATCACTTCCCGAACAGGTTCGCCTCGGCCATTTGCGCGGGTCTTATTCGCTCGCGCGGGCCGTCGACCACCCGCGGCAGCGGACACGAACCGCGGCAAGCGGTGAACACGCGCTAACCGGACAAGCGACCCATATCCATGTCACAAACTGGGCGCGGGCGTAGCGTTGGCGTCGTAAGGGATCTCAACCAACGGAGGTATCCGATGTCCGAAGCTCGTGAGTCTGTCCTCGCATACGTTCCCGACGCCGACGCCGCGGTGGTCGACAAGATGGCCTCGACCTACGCGCTGGTGCTGCGTGATCGCGACGCCGCCCTTGTCTCGGCCAGCGACCCCGAAGAACTCAAGACGGTCCGCGAGAACTTCCTGAAGAAGAAGCTCGGCCTCACCCAGAGCGACGCCGACCTCGATGCGGCGATCAAAGAGGTCCTGGACTCGATGAAGGACGGCAAGTCCAATCCGCGGCTCGCGGTGTACTACAAGCTCGCCGACAAGTTCGGCAAGCTCGACGTCTTCAAGTAGCCCGGTCTCCTGGGCGGCCCGAGCCGAGCTGTGCACAAGTCGGCTCGGCGCGATCGTCTCGTCGGCGTCCGCGCCTACGCTGTGCCCATGCCCGATCTCCAACCCCTCGTCATCGGCGAAGACGCGCTGATCGACGAGTTCGGTGCCGCGGCTCTCGCACGGGGCACCTTGTACGCGCGTCAACAACGTGTGATGGTTGTGCGCTGGTCCGACGACGAACTCACGCTGACCGGGCGATGTCGCGGATCGAACGGCAAGATCTACACCACCACGGTCGTGTTCACCCGGATTGGCGGCGAACGGGCACTGCTCCGTACCCGTTGCACGTGCCCCGTGGGCGGCGGCTGTAAACACGGTGTGGCCCTTCTGCTCACCGCCGGCACGGTAGATCGCGACACCGAGCCGGTGCCCGCACCCGTTCGCGACCAGGGCGCGTCGCCATCCACTGTGGCACAACCGAATCCGCCGACCAGATTCCCACCACAGTGGCGCACCGTTCTCGGGGAGCTGGGTGAGTCACCTGCGAACGACCCCGGTACCGAACCGTTGGGCATCCTCGTCGAGCTGCCGGAACCGACCGGCTATCTGCCGCGGCCTGCGCCCACCCTCCGCCTGGTGGCGCCCGGCAAACGAGGCACGTGGGTGCGGACCGGTGTGCATTGGCGCATGTTCATCGGGTCGCCGCTCGTGTTCTCGTCGGCCATCACCGCAGCGTTCGACCGATTCGACCCCGCCGTGGTCGCACCGATCCGCGCCATCGTCCGTGCGGTCCGGGCAGAGTCGCTACACGGGTTCGACGATGTGGTCACGCTCACCGACGCACCGACTGACATCTGGGAACTGCTGGCCGCGGCGCGCGACGCCGGGGTGACTTTCGTCGCGCACCAATCCACCGGCGCTGCCCGCGTTGAGCTGATCGACGGTGCGCGAGCAGGCATCACGATCAGCCGTGACGGTTCCGACGCGGTGGTGACGCCACGGATCGAGGTTGATCACGCCGCGTGGGACGGACAACCGGTGGGGCTGATCGGTCGCGTATCACCGCACGGCATGTTCAGCAGGGTCGACGATCTACTGCTGCTCGGCCCGTTCACCGCGCCACCGTCGCGCACCGCGTTCGAACAGTTGGTGAGCTCTCCGTCGCTCCGCATCCCGGCCGAGGACATTCCCGAATTCGCTACCGGAGTGCTGCCGGGACTGTCGTCGTACCTATCGGTGGACGTGCACGACGGTGCCATCACGATGCCCGAGGTGGTGGGTCCGATCCCGGTCCTCACGTTGCGGATGACCGATGACGGTGGTGCCCACACGTCCTGGTGCATCGGCTACCGCGTCGACGAACGCCTGCGCACCTTCGACCGGGGTTCACGAACCGGCGGTGCGTCGTATCGGGATGCCGACGTCGAGGCGCGGATGTGGTCGGCTGCCCGACCGGCCTTCGAGAAGGTCGCCAACGCGTGTGCCCGATGGCACCAGCAGGCGCAACGATACGTGCGACAATCACAGCGGCACAACGTAACTCATCACAATCGGGGGTCGCTCGTCGCGGTGGCCGATCTCGCCGCCGACCCCGACGCCGCGATCAGCCGCGCCGACCTCGACCTGCTACTGCAGACCTACACTCTCTCGCCGTCGGACCTCGCGATGATATGGACGACGATCCTTCCGGAACTCACCGACGGCGGCCTGATCGACGTCGTGATCATCGGCGACGACCCGACCTACCGGCTCGCCGAGGGCGCACCCACCATTGAGATCGGCGCCGACGATTCGCCCGACAACGATTGGCTCAACCTGCGCATCACCGTCGAGATCGACGGCCACGCCATCCCGTTGCCCGACGTGCTGCGCGAACTGTCGGCGGGCACACGCTACATGCTGCTCGCCGACGGCGTCTGCTTCTCGCTCGACAATCCCGAACTGATCCGGCTGGCCGAACTCGTCGAGGAGGCCGAGTCGCTGGGCGAGGTGGATCGCGGCCGGGTTCGCCGCGGTACGGTCCACGCCACCCTGTGGGATGAACTCCTCGCGCTCGGCGTGATCGACGAGCAACTCGCCCAATGGCGTTCACGTATCGCCACACTCGCCGACGCCGAACCGCCGACCACGGGTCCGGCGCCTGTGCTACTGCACGCCGAGCTGCGCGACTACCAGAGCGTCGGCCTCGACTGGTTGCGGTTTCTGTGGCGCAACAGGATAGGCGGGATCCTCGCCGACGACATGGGCCTGGGCAAGACGGTGCAGACCCTGGCGTTGGCGGCCGACGTCGTGGCCGACGATCCAGACGCCCGCATCCTGGTGGTCGCACCCACCAGCGTCGTGGGCAACTGGATCCGAGAGGCGCAACGCTTTGTGCCCGATGTCCCGGCCGTCGCGGTGTCGGCGATGGGAACCAGGTCCGGCATCTGCCTCGATGAGCGCATCGGTGATGCACGAATCGTGGTCACCTCCTACACGCTGCTGCGACTGCAATTCGAACGCTTCGATGAATTCCGTTGGGCGGTGGCGGTGTTCGACGAGGCACAGTTCGTCAAGAATCACCACAGTAAGGCGCATCAATGTGCGCGGCGGCTCGGTGCGGAAATCAAGGTGGCCATCACCGGCACGCCGATGGAGAACAACCTGATGGAACTGTGGTCACTGCTCTCCCTCACCGTGCCGGGCCTGTTCCCGTCGCCGAAGACCTTCACCGAGTACTTCCGCCGGCCGATCGAGAACGGCAGCAATCCAGGCCGACTGGAGTTGCTGCGCCGTCGGATTCGGCCGGTCATGTTGCGTCGCACCAAAGATCAGGTGGTCACCGACCTGCCGCCGAAACAGGAACAGGTGGTGACAGTGGAACTCTCACCGCGTCACGACAAGATCTACCAGACCCACCTCACGCGCGAGCGCGAGCGCGTGCTGGGACTGATCGGCGACTGGGACGAGAATCGCTTCGCGATCTTCCGCTCGCTCACCGTGCTTCGGCAACTCAGTTTGCATGCAGGTCTCGTCGATGCCGAACATGCCTCGGTGGCGTCGGCCAAGATCGACTACCTCGCCGACAATCTCCCCGAGCTGGTCGCCGAAGGTCATTCCGCGCTCGTGTTCAGCCAGTTCACCGGTTTCCTGTCGTTGGTCCGCGAACGCCTCGACCAGCTCGGCATCGAGTACCGCTACCTCGACGGTTCGATGAGCGCGAAGCAACGGGCCGCGGCGATCGAGTCGTTCAGCGGGGGATCGGCGCAGGTGTTCCTGATCAGCCTGAAGGCAGGCGGTTTCGGTCTCAATCTCACCGAGGCCGACTACTGCTTTGTGTGCGATCCGTGGTGGAACCCTGCCGCCGAGGCGCAGGCCGTCGACCGTGCGCACCGAATCGGGCAGACCCGGCCGGTGACGGTGTACCGCTTGGTGTCTGCCGGCACCATCGAAGAGAAGGTGGTGGCCCTGCAGGCGCGGAAGCGGGAGCTCTTCGACGCCGTCATCGACGACGGTGAGCTCTTCGGTACCGCGATCAGCGCCGATGATGTGCGAGACATGTTGAGCGGCAGCAAGTCGGGTGGTCATGAGGCCACCGACTGACGCACACCCTGTTGCTCGCCACTACCATTCGCCCGGCCAGGCGAAGTCCACCCGCGAGAGCAGCTCGATGTTCCGGGTTCCCCGCCACACGGGCGTCGACTCGGGTTGGGTGACGTACAGTCCGTGCGCGGCGTCGACGACGCGTTGAAACTGGCTGGGCCAGTTGATGGATGCGGCCAACTCATCGAGGCGGTCGCGTCCCCGGCCCAATGCTCGCGACACGTGGACCGGATCGGGTAGCAGGTCGGACTTGTTGGTGTTGCAACGCGGACAGGAGAGCACCAGGTTGCTCAGACCGTCGATGCCCACCCGCGACCACGGCAGCACATGGTCGACGTGGGAGTCCGTGCGTAATCGCGCGGCGCAGTAGAAGCAGTCGCGGCCGAACTCGTCGGCGAGGAGTGACCCCGGCCTCTGCAGGGATACCCGGTCGGAGCCGAACAGATGCTGAGCGAGGTCGGGCCCCTCGTCGAGGAGGCTCTTGTTCATCCGGCGCACGTCGTCCACCCAGGCGAGCTGGAATGCGGGTTTGAGCAGTGGTGCGAGCCGGGCGAGGGTGACGCACACGCCGGGGAAGAGTTCGATGCTGTTGTTGTGCGCGGCAATCACTTTCACCGAGTCCGTACCGAGCCAGGAGTCGTCGTAGAGGAAGCACTCGTGTGGTGCTCCCACGCCGACGCGTTGTAGCAGCGCCAGCGGATACCGCACGAGGTTGCGTTTGACGGTGAGTAGGGACTGCGCGTACACGTCGGGCGCGTGTGCGCCGGCGGTCTCGAGTGGCAGATCCCGCAGGCCGGGTGTTGCTGTCGCGTCACGCAGGGCCGACACCGCCGCGAACACCACGCCCCGACCGTCGTTGGATTGCCGCAGCACGTGGCCGTCCAGGGGGCGTAGCTGTCGCCAGTACAGGTCGATGACGCGATGGGCCAGCGCGTCGAGGTCGACGCTGACCGCGGCGTCGGGGTCGGTGGGGACGGACTCCACTGCGATCTCGAGCAGCGCCACCATCGTCGCCAGCTTGTAGGTGGCCGTGCGATGCCCACCCTCGAGCACCGCGACCAGTTTCTGGCCAAGGCTCAGCGGGTCCGATCCGGGTGCGGACATGGGTTTCAGCGTATGCCTCGTCGACGCGAACGCCGACCACGAGACGGTGGGCGTAACGACCACTTGCGCGTAGCGTGAAAACCATGACTGATGACAACACCGATTTCGACCGCATCGGCGAGTTGATCTCCAACGCCCGTATCGCCTTCGTCACCACCAGTGAGGACGACGGCCGGTTGCTGAGCCGACCCCTGGCGGTGCTGGACCGGGACTTCGACGGGGATCTCTACTTCTTCACCGTCGACCCCTCCCCCAAAACCGACCAGATCGCCACGGATTCACACGTCAACGTCAGTATGCAGGCCGACGACGGCTACCTCTCCATCGCCGGAACAGCGTCGGTGAGCCACGATCAGGGATTGATCGACGAACTGTGGAACTCGCACGCCGAAGCCTGGTTCGAGAAGGGGCGGGAAGATCCCGGCGTGGCACTGCTCAATGTGCACGCCGACTCTGCCGAGTACTGGACGATGGACAGCCCCAAACCGGTTGCGCTGCTGAAGTACGCCAAGGCCATGGTGTCCGGCGATCAGCCCGACGTCGCGAGCAACAAGTCCGTCGATCTCTGACCACGGCAGGAAGAAGGTGCCGGGAAGGTCGCCGCTCAGGGCTGGGTGGGCCAGCGGGTGATGAGCGTGATCGGCGCGTCGCGGTTGGTGATCCCGACGATCACTCGTCCGCCGTCCTTCTGCGCGGCCTCTTCGACGAGGCGTTGCGCGCTGGTGCGGACCATCAGTCCGCGGCCGGGGACGAGGAACGGGACGTCGCGCGACTTGGGGTCGGGACCGGCCGACCAGTAGGGGCGTACCGCGGGATCGTCGAGGATCGATTCGACGCCGGTGCCGGCGATCTTCATGGTCTCGTCATGGGTGAAAACGATGTAGGTGGTGTTCCCGTGCGTCTCGGTCTGCGCGGCATGGGCGTTGCCGGCACCGGTCATGGTGATCCCGCCGACGGCGAGCACTCCGACGATGAGTGCGAGTGCGCGGTTCTTCATGTCTTCCCCCACGAGTCTGCGGACAGAGCACAGCTCTGCGTGGACAGACCCTAACAGGTGGGACGTGTGCGGGGGTGGTGTCGCGATGGAGTGAGGGTGTGACCGGTAACCGGCTTCGCCGGGACCGCGTCACGTGGTGGTGTCGTCGGGCGTCGGAGAGAACGCCGCGGCGAACGAATTGGCTGCCAGCACAACGAGTTCCTCGTCGTCGACGCCGAGTTCGTCGCGGATCGCGACGAACGTGTCGCCCACGTAGCCGCCGAAGTAGGCGGGGTCGTCGGAGTTGATCGTCACCAGCAGTCCCGCGTCGAGCATGCGCGACAGTGGGTGGTCGGCGAGCGTGGGCACACACCGCAGACGCACGTTGGACAGCGGACATGCGGTCAGTGGCGTCCGATCGGCCGCGAGGCGCCGGATGAGCGCAGGGTCTTCGAGGGCGCGGATTCCGTGGTCGATCCGTTCGACGCCCAGCACGTCGAGCGCCTCCCAGACGTACTCGGGTGGTCCCTCCTCGCCGGCGTGCGCCACCACGTGCAAGCCGGCCTCGCGTGCACGATCGAAGACCGGTGCGAACTGACCGGGCGGGTGACCGACCTCGGCCGAATCCAGGCCGACACCGATGATGGAGCCGAAGTGCGGGGCCAGCGCGTCGAGGGTGGCGTGGGCGTCGGCAACCGGTGTGTCGCGCAGGAAGCAGGCGATGAGGTCGGCGTGGATGCCGGTCTGCGCCGACACGGCGTCGAGTCCGCTGCGCAGTCCGTTCACGACGGCGGCGATGGGGACGCCGCGCGACGTGTGTGCCTGCGGGTCGAAGAAGATCTCCGCGTGGCGGACGCCCTGCGCGCCCGCGCGACGCAGGTAGGCCTCGGCCAGATCGGCGAAGTCGCGTTCGGTGCGGAGCACCGCCATGCACGCGTAGTAGAGGTCGAGGAAGTGCGGCAGATCGGTGAACGCGTGGGCGCGGCGTAGGTCATCGACAGAGGCGTAGGGCAACTCGACACCGTTGCGGGCGGCCATGTCGAACACCATCTCCGGTTCGAGGGTGCCCTCGATGTGCAGATGCAGTTCGGCCTTCGGCAAGGCCATCAGCGCCGCGTCATCCACGGGAGCTGTCCCTCTTCTCTGTCGTCGAATGTGTGGTGAGGTGGCACTTCCTGAGGTGGGCTAGGAGGAGTCGAGCGCGCGCAGTGCCTCGGTGGGATCGAGGCTGCCCGGTGGGCGCTGCTCCCGGGCGAGGCGCACGATCTCGTTCTGCACCAGTTCATTGACCGGTGTTGCGACACCGTGCAGTCGGCCGAGCAGGACCACTTCGCCGGACAGGTAGTCGATTTCGACGCTGCCCGTGCCGCGCGCGACGCTCTGCCAGGTGGAACTGCCGAGACTGTTCTCGCCGGTGTCGCGGCGGTGAATGGCGTCGGCACGGCGTTGTTTGTCGGTGGCTTCGGAGATCACGTCGATACCTGCCGCTCCCACCACGGCCTCCCCTTCGGCCCGCGCACGACGACACAGTTCGGTGAAGGCCGGATCGTCGCGCCGGAACCCGGCGTCAATGCCGTTGACCAGATTCATGATCAGTTTGCGGTACTTCCACGCCATGATGTTGTCTCGGGGCTCCGACCAGAACCCCGCGGCGCGCAGTGCGGTCGAGATCTCGTCGGCCGTCGGATCGGTACCCAGGGGATACGAGCCGATGTCGAGGATGCCCGGGACATTGTCGGACCCCTGGATCACCACACCCGGCTCGAGGTGCAGCGCCGGCAGCATGACGCAGATCGAGTACACGCTGGGGAACACCCGCAGCAGTTCTCGTTCGTTGGCGACACCGTTCTGCGCCGACACGATGGGCGTCCGGCGCGGGGCGTGTGTGCGCAGGTCCGCGAGTGCCGCCGCGGTCTGTTGGGATTTCACGCACAGCAGCACCACTGTGTCGTCGGTCCATCGCACGCCTGCGGCTCCTGCGGCGGTCACCGCGTCGATTGCGTACCGGTGTCCGGCCGTGTCGAGGAGGAGGCCGTGGTCGCGGATCGCCTGCAGATGCGCCCCACGGGCCACCAGCGTGGTAGGGACACCTGCCAGCGCGAGGTGCGCTCCGATCACACCGCCGACCGCGCCGGCGCCGTAGATGACGAAGTGCATGAAATCCAGCGTAGGCGCGGGTCATGCGCCCTTGCTCTCCACTTGACGGACCGCCGACTCGAGCAACCCCACGAAGTGCTCGTAGAAGGCGGCGACAGGGTGGTGTGTGGTGCTGCTTCGCGCCGCTTCCTGGGCCAGGGCGCGGCAGACGTCGAGATACTCCACGAGGCGGTCGATCTTGGCGTTGGTCAGGTGCACGATGCGTTCCGGGGTGAGGCCCGTGGAGGTATCGATCTCGAAAAGTGTTTGCAGCCCAACCGGAATGGTGCTGTGCGCGCACGTGTGTGCACCGGGACCACCGGCGTTGAGGGCGTCGACGATGTCGAAAGCGGACTCGCTGAGGAAACGCAGCCAGGTACACAGGGCCAGTGCCAGGTTGTCGGGGTGGAACACCGCGCCGTCGAAGATGCGTCGTGCGTAGACGTGATCGTCGCTGACGGTGAACGCGATCTCCGGCCAGGCCGCCGAGTGCTCGACGATCAGGCTGCCGAGAAGTCCGGGGTCGGTCAGCCGGTGCGTGAGCGTGGTGACGAACTCCAGGCTCGGTCCGTGCGGTGTTGCGAAGATCCCCCACGGCGGCGAGTCGAGGTCGGAGGGCATCACTTCGATCCAGCCGTCCTGAATGGTCAGGTGCTGACGTAGATCGTCGGCGACGAGGTCGCGGGCCAGGTGCAGCAGGTGGTCGTCGTCGGTGGGCACGATGATCCCGGGAGCGTCGGATAGCGATGGGCTCGCAGGCGAGGCCGGATCGGGGACCGCGCTCAGTCGGCGGCCGGGCGTGGTGCCGGGCCTCGGTAGATCGGGTACCCGCCGGAACGGATTGTGGATGGTGACGAACGACGGATGCGCGAAGCCCCACAGTTCGCGCAGTGTGCGGCACGCGAGAGTGCTCAACGTCGCGAGACTGCGCTTGCCCGATTCCGCGATGTGCTGGTCCTTGCGGGGCAGATAGCGCCAGCCGAGGTCGGCGAGATCGCGTCGGATCGCGATCCACTCGCGGCGGCCGCTGATGGGGAGCGCCGACCCACTGATGGTGCAGCGGATGCGCCCGGATCCGGTGATGGTGATTACGATCAGCGGGCGATAGGTCAGGCCGTCCTGACGTGCGATCTCGACGAACTGCCCGGGCTCGAGATCACCCAGCTGCGGGAGCAGCGTCGCTCTGAACTCGGACCAGGCGTCATCGATGAGATCGTCGAAGCTGCTGGTGGACATGGGACCCCCGATCGTCGTGCGACACGCGTCGCTATACGAATGTGTGTTCGATGAAGACGGTATGTGAGGGGTCTGACAATGAGGATGACTACCCGATACCGCGAGGTCACGGAGGTATTGGCGCCTCCTGTGACCGGTTTCTCACCGGGAATCACGGCCTATTCGTACGCGCTGGAAACAAGCGGAGCAGAATGTTTCTTGAAGGCGTTGTGACGTTGGTGTCAGCGGCATGGGGGCGACGCGCACATGAATAGGGGACAACGATGTCGAATGCAGCCGAACAGGTGGCACCCGAGGGCGAGGTGACTCAAGGCAAGCCGGTGTTGCCGGTCGACGACCCGTTCTACGAGGCACCCGACGACCTCGGCGCACTCCGGCCGGGCGAGATCATCCGCAGTCGGCAGGTGGTGCTCAAGAACTTCTGGGTGTCGCACCACCGGGCGTGGCAGTTGCTGTATCGCACCAGCGACCTCAACGGGATGCCCGACGTGACTGTCACCACCGTCGTGATTCCCGACGGGCACACCACCGAGCACCCGTTGCTCTCGTTCCAGGGCGCCATCGACGCGGTGACCTCGCAGTGTTTCCCCTCGTACGCACTGCAGAAGGGGGCCGAGGCCTCCCGCAGCGTCGCGCCGTTCGAGTTCATGGTGGTGCGGCGCGCACTGGCCAAGGGGTGGGCGGTGAGCATCCCCGATCACGAGGGTTTGAAGGGAGCGTGGGGTGCCCCGCGTGAACCGGGCTACCGCGCGCTCGACGGCGTCCGCGCCACCCTCGCATTCGAACCGCTGGATCTGCGCGCCGATACCCAGGTCGGGTTGTGGGGATACTCCGGCGGCGGCATGGCATCGTCGTGGGCGGCCGAGATGGCGCCCACCTACGCACCCGAACTCAACATCGTCGGCGCGGTTCTCGGATCGCCGGTGGGCGACATGGCCGAGGCGTTGCTGCGCCTCAACGGCGGATTCCATGCGGGGCTGCCGATTCTGGTGATCGCCGGCCTGCAGCGCGTCTATCCGGGGCTCAAGAAGGTCATCGACAAGTACGCCACGGAAAGGGGTCGCAAGTACCTCGCCGAGGCAGTGGACCTGCCGACGGGTGATGCCATCCGGCGTTTCCGCAATCACGACCTCGACGACTACCTCTCGGCTCCGCTCGCCGACGTGCTGGCCGAGCCGGAGATGGTCGAGATGATGCGCGACGTGCAACTCGGCACCCACAATCCGGGCGTGCCGCTACTCGTGATCCAGGCGATCCACGACGAGGTGATCGCCGCCGCGGATGTCGACGAGCAGGTGGCCAAGTACCGGGAGCACGGTGTCCCGGTGACGTACGTGCGTGACCTTGTGGCCGAACACTATTCACTGCTGGCGCTGTCCGGGCCGCTGGCGGTGAGCTGGCTCTCGCATCGGTTCGAGGGCCGGCCCGCGCGTGATCGGACCGTTGCCGCGGTTGCCGGTCAGCCGCGACCGAAGTTGCGGCTCAATCCTTTCGGCTGAGACTCAGGGTGAGTGCGTCAGTAGAAGATCGAGTAGACGATGTGCATGATGGATTCGTAGAAGTTCCAGAGTGCGGTGAACATGGTGATCTCCTTAGATAGCCAAAGCACAAGTGGCTCTGGTGTTATGACTGCTTCCTCAGACTGCGCGCAGCGCTCCGGGAGATCAAGGGGCGGTGTGGTCGAGCGCCGCCCGTACCGGCACTAGCTGGGGGAATGGCGTCAAAGGCCATTCATCCGATTGTGGTACATCGTCATTGGTCCGGTCCGGTTGCAGCACTACGCCCGGCGACCGTGCGATCACGGGCCGGGCGTAGCGCTATGGACTGACGGGCCAGGTGTCAGATGATGCTGACGACCAGGTTCCAGATAGATGCGAAGACATTCCAGATGGCGATGATCATTGTATTTCCCTTCTGCCGCAGGAACTTCAGGGATATGCGTCCTGCGCTTGCCTCATCAGCATCCCGAGAAGCCCGGTAGCTGAGAATGGGGAGAAGTCCCCCCGTGCCCGGCAATTGCCGTGACCTGGCAAATGTGTATCGGTGTTCATCTGCGCGACCGACGCGACGGGACGTGATCAGGCGCTGATGCCCGGGAGCGGTCAGAGCCGCGTGACCGACAGGTCGCCGTCACGGAACTGCGAGCGCAGCCGCTTCTTGTCGAACTTGCCGACACTGGTCTTGGGCACCTCGTTGATGATCGTCCAGTTCTCGGGCAGCTGCCAGTGGGCGACCTTGTCGGACAAGAACTCTCGCAGAGATTCGGGGGTGGCCGACGAACCCTCGCCCAGTACGACGGCCACCAGCGGGCGTTCGTCCCACTTGGGGTCGGGCACTGCGATGACGGCGGCCTCGATCACGTCGGGGTGACCCATCACGGCGTTTTCGAGGTCGACCGACGAGATCCATTCGCCGCCGGACTTGATGATGTCCTTGGTGCGGTCGGTCAGCGTGAGGTAGCCGTCGGGGGTGATGGTGCCGACGTCGCCGGTGCGCAGCCAGCCGTCGTCGAACTTGTCGGCGGCGTCGACGCCGTAGTAGGAGCCGGTGATCCACGGTCCGCGGACCTCGAGTTCGCCGACCGTCTTGCCGTCGTGGGGCAGTACCTCGCCCTGGTCGTCGACGAGCCGCGCCTGCACCGACGCAGGGAAGCGGCCCTGGGTGTAGCGGTAGTGCCACCGCTCTTCGCCCTCGGTGCCGGCCGGTGGGCGTGCCACCGATCCGAGCGGAGACGTCTCGGTCATGCCCCAGGCGTGGATCACTTCGACGCCGTGCTCCTCCTGGAAGACGTGCATCAGCGACGGCGGCACCGCCGACCCGCCGATCAGGACGTCGTTCATGTGCGAGATGTCCTGCGGGCGGTGCACGAGGTACTGGTGCAGGCCGAGCCAGATGGTGGGCACCGCGGCGGCCACGGTGGGCTGTTCGGCGGCGAGCAGCGCGGCGAGCGGTTCGGGCTGCAGGAACCGGTCGGGCATGATCAGCGACGCCCCGATCATGAACGCGGCGTAGGGAAGTCCCCACGACATCGCGTGGAATTGGGGGACCACGCACAGTGCGCGGTCGCCCTGTTTGAGCGCGGGTCCTTCGGTCATGCACACCTGCATGGAGTGCAGGTAGATCGAGCGGTGGGAGTAGACAACGCCTTTCGGGTCTCCGGTGGTGCCGGAGGTGTAGCACATGGCGGCGGCCGAGCGTTCGTCAACTTCGGGCCAGCCGAAGGTGACCGGTTGTTCGGCGATCAGCGCCTCGTAGGAGTGCACCGCCACGCCGTCGGGGGCCTCGACGCCCTCGGTGGAGTCGCCGGTGACGATGATGTGTTTGATGGTGGTGAGGTGTGGGAGCTGCGGGTTGAGCAGCGCCACCAGCGTGGGGTCGACGATGACGACGTGGTCTTCGGCGTGGTTGGCCACGTGGATGAGCTGCTCGGGGAACAGACGGATGTTCAGGGTGTGCAGCACCGCGCCCATCGACGGCACCGCGAGGTAGGTCTCGAGGTGCTCGGCGTTGTTCCACATGAAGGTCGCGACGCGCTGGTCGCCGTCGACGCCGAGCCCGCGCAGGGCGTGTGCCAGTTGGGCGCAGCGTCGACCCACCTCGGCGTAGCTGCGTCGGCGCGACCCGTCGCCGGTCCAGGTGACCACCTCCGCGTCGCCGTGCACGCCGCTGCCGTGACGCAGCAATTGGGCGATGGACAGTGGGGCGTCTTGCATCGTGCTCAGCATGGTGATTCCTGCTCTTCTCTTCGGGGCGGCGACGGCTCGCGGGCGCGTCGGGGGTGGTGCGACCGGTTCCTTCAGAGCTTTGCACGCGGCGCGTCTGTCGGGGTGCGGTTTCGCCGATCAAATCGGACATTGCCCGAGGGGTCAGAGTCGCGGTTCCGGCGGTGTCGGCGGACGGAAGGGGCGGAAGAAGGTGCGTAGTTCGTCGGCGTAGGTGTCGGGCACCTCGAACGGCGCGAAGTGGCCGCCGTGCGCGGGTTCGGACACGTAGACGGTGTTCGCCGTGCGTTCGAGCCAGGCCCGTGGTGGACGCACCACGTCACGCCCGAAAATCGTGAAACCTGAGGGTGTTTCGACGTAGCGGGTGCGTTGCGCGACGGGGATGGCGGCGTTGGCCCGGTAGGTGCGGATCGACGATCCGATCGTGTTGTTCGACGGCGCATCCGTCCATCGGGTCAGCCGCAGTCGGGTGTGCAGATCCTCGACGACGTCTGCGCGGGTGCGCGGAACGAAGGGTCGGGGGCCGGTGGCGGGCATGGGTTCAGGGTAGGACGGGCAGGCGGCGGTAGCGGCCACGCGACGAAGCGGCGAAGGCTGACAGCTCGTGTGGCGTGCCATCGATGGCACATCGGCGCCACACCCTCAGTTACCAGATAAGTGAAGGTAAGTGTCGACGGTGCCGTCGCTTGTGGCGGCTACGAGGAGGATCCGAACGGCGAGACCGGCTGTTTGGGCTGCGGAGTGGTGCGCCACGTTATCGTCCACTTCGCGAGGATCTCGCCGAGCGGGGCTTCGTACTCGATCATGGTCGGGCGGGGCCCGGAGATGTCGAATGCGACGATGCCCTTGACACGTTCGCCCGCCGGCAGGTCACCGGAGTGCAGGTCGGTGTAGGTGTAGTCGGGCTCGTCGTAGGTGGTTCCGTCGTCGGCTTTCGCGATGAAGTACAGCGGATTGACCGGCACTGCGCCACGCGTCGCGTCGATGGTGACGACGAAACTGAAGGTGTCGCCGCGCATGCTGATATTCGAGACATCGACGTATCCGGCCCAGTCGTCGTCCGCGATGTAGCGCGATGTCGACGGTGGGTCCGCGTACGCGGCCGGCAGCGCGATGCCCGGAAGAATGGCGAGCAGAAGGGTGGCGAACATTGTTGTGATGACGGTGCGCACGGCTGTCCTAATCAATTCGATGACGAATGTTTGTGGTCACGATAACGAGAGGGTGTGACAATCCCTGGCGCGCTTCGAGTGCGGTCGATTTACGCCGTGTTCTGGTCAGGGCGAGGCGCTTCGGATAGGCGGTAAGTAAGCCTGCACTATGAGGCTTTGGGCCAGCTGCCTCAGAGGCAAGAAAGTCAGCATGGATTAGGTTCACCCATCTTTACTACGGATAGGTTGGGCTCACCCTCACTGATCGGCGTACCTGGGGTGGGATCTTGTGCGACGACGATCCAGTCGCGGTCCAATATCTGATGGCGGCCCTCGCCGGTGGCATCGGTGCTCCGTGAGAAGAAGACGCCCGCCTCCTGAATTCTATCCTGGGCCGCTTGAAGATTCATGCACACGACGTCAGGCATGACAGCGGTAGACCCTTGTGTGGCGGGTGTGGTTTCGGCGGGCATTGTGCCACCAGAGCCCTCTGGCGGCGGAGCAACAGCGCTTGGAATAGCCGGTGCAGCGGGGACTGTGGTAACCGAGGTTACAGTCGTGGTCGTATCGGGTCGAGATGCTGTATCTCCGCATCCCGAGAATAGAAACACTGAGACCACTAGTATCGGAAAAGTATTTCTTGAACACGTTAGCCGCATAATCACTCCTAGAATCAATTCTGCTTGTCTTAAATCGTAGCCTCATGCCCGGGATTCGAAGTAGGAAGGATGGACTAAGCACCTCTTGCCGGTGTTTGTAATGCCGCCACGGCACATACCATGAACGCGAACTAGTTCGTGGCGGCGGTCAATTCACGCAGACGGTGGGAATTTGCGGCCCGGCCGTGTTCGCGGCGGCGTCGCGCCTGGACGAGACCTCGGCGCGGCGCCGAGCGATACTCGCCGAGGTTGTGGTCAGGCGAGTGGCCGCAAGTGCGCGACGACGTCGCCCCAGGTTTCGAAACCGGGCTTGCCGAAGTGGATGTGGGTGCCGTTGAAGTCCTTGACGCCGCGGGCATCACGGTCGTCGACGATGAAGTCGCCGTTGTTCAGGTTCTTGTGGTGCGAGAGGATCAGCCGCTTGTAGGCGGGTGAGTCGGGAGTGGCACCGAGGTGCTTCTTCACCCACAGCAGCTTGTCGGACCAGGCCGACGGGTTGTCCCACGGCGCGGTGGACAGGATGTAGGTGTCGAAGAGCTGCGAGAGTTCCAGGAAAGCGTCGACGGCGCCGTCGAGGGGACGCATCAGCGCGAAGATTCCGGGAGCGTCGTCGTAATGTTCTAGGTAGGTCTCAAGGTCTTTGGCGCTAAGCGCGTCGATGCCGGACTGGAAATCGACGAGGGTGTTGTCCATGTCGATGTAGAGGATCTTCTTGAGTGGCGTCACAAATCACCTTCCAACTGATGCAGGTATGCCTCGGGGTCTTGGTTGTAGGCGGCGTTCTCCTTCTCGCATCGCGCCAGTAGTTCTTCGCGTTTGGCCTGTTCGACGCCGCGGCGTCTTGTGTTCGCCTTGGCGACCTTCGAGAGGACGAAAAGGGCGAGAGCAATCGCGGCGATAATTACGAAGATGACCCAGAACTTGATGACGATGCCGATGAGGATCAGCACGATGAAGACGGCTAAGCCGCCACCTTTTCCGCCACCACCACCTGATCGAGCCATAACTGAATTGTGGCATCGGGGTACGACAGGCTGACGGTGTCAAAGGGCTCGTGCATAGCGTGTGCATGCCCCGATGAGACTTCACCGGTCGGGGGTCCGACGCTCCCTTGTGACATCAGTTTAGGATCGCGCACCGCGTTGTCAGCCGGTATTGGCATCTACAGCAGTGGACAGATCGATCAAGCGGTGGAGGATGCGCCGAAGGAGCATTTTCGTACCGTCGCAGCAAGACGTCGCTTGGGGTCGGTACGCCTAAACTAACTCCGTTAGGGGCGAACTCGGGAACAAGTGCGTGCTCGAACCAGAATCCGAGTTCGCGGAGAAGCATCTGTTTGATGCCGCCAATTCGGGAGAGCGTGACCGCGATAGTAGGTTCGAGATGATGCCTTGTGCGTCGGTGCCGACCATCCGACCCGGGAAGGTTGTCGACGCGCTACGCTCAACTGAGCGGGCAAGCTACTAGCCCCGGCAGAGAGCTGTCTGATTGCTGCCCGCGTGCGAGAAGGAGTTTGATCGTGGGGTACCTCTATGCGTTTCGACTAGGAGAATCGGATCTGTTCAAGATCGGTCAAACGAGTGGAGCGGCACCTGATAACCGTAAGAAATCGCTCCAGACTGGATGTCCGTATCCCTTGACGCTATTTGGGTCCATCGAAACTGACGACTACAAGGCTGCTGAGAAGTACATCAAAGAGGTACGTTCCGATAGGCGCGAGACTGAGGGTGGTAAGGAGTTTTATCGGCTTACTGGAGATGAGGCCGCACAGACACTCCACGATTGCGAAGTATGGCTTTCGGACGAACTGCCGAAAGAGCGAAAAGCAAACGAGCTCCAGACGGTAGTGCCGGATGCCGGGATCTTGCCTGCCGACGAGGGCGCCCTGGAACTTAAGAAGCGATGGCTTGAACTCGAGAAGCAAGCCCACTCTCTGAAGGTGGCTCTAGCGAAGATTGAATCCGACAAGGGGCGCTTGGAGACGCGACTGAAGTTGGCGATCGGGACCGCAAGTGGGATTACAGGAATCGCCACGTGGAAGGTCGTCGAAAGACATCGCATCAGCCCTAAGTTGGTGAAGGGCGCCGATCCCGACTTGTATGAGCAGTGTTTGGTTAAGAGATTCAGTTCGTCGCAGTTAAAACTCCTGCTGAAGAATCGGGATGACGAGTTTACCTATGAGGCATTTCAGGAAGTCTCACTATCACGAATATTTAGAATGATCGAATGAGTCCCTTGCCGAGCTGTACGGAATTTCGCCTAGAACTTGACTGTCAAGAAACGCCCGTATGATTTCTAGGGTGAAACGCAGACGACATCTTCAACGATGTGGAATGAGTAACGATATTAGAGGACTGCTGTCAAGGGACATGTAGAACTGCCCACTGGTGGCCATCAAGACTGCCCGTAGGCGGTCACGTGGGGGTGCCCGGTGGCGGCCATGAAAGTGCCCA
>NZ_JBSFQI010000014.1:0-117636 GCF_053588635.1 Gordonia sp. NPDC003425
GAACGACCGCAAACACCCCTTCGTGTGGACGAAACCGGTCGAGGAGATTCTCAAGAAAGCTCAACCGAAAACCAACTAACGAAACGCGACACTAGTTGAGCCGTCGCTCGCTGGTTGAGCTCCTCCTGCTGGTTGAGCTCCTCCTGCTGGTTGAGCTTGTCGAAACCACCCACACCCGCTGGTTGAGCTCCCCGTTGAGCGTGCCCAGATCGGCGTTGAGCGTGCCCAGAATCCCGTCGAGCGTGCCCAGATCCCGGTTGAGCGTGCCCGGATCGGTGGTTTCGACAAGCTCAACCAGCGGGTGGCGGCTCAACCAGCGGGAGGCGGCTCAACTAGGGGCACGCTCGACGGGTGGGTCAGAAGTCGAAGCCGCCGAAGTCTCCCCCGCCGAAATCGCCGCCGCCCCAGTCGCCGCCAGAATCACCGCCGCCCCAGTCGCCGCCACCCTGGTCGCCGTAGTCGCCACCCTGGTCGCCGTAGTCGCCGCCCTGGTCGCCGTAATCGCCCGAGTCGAGGGCGCCGCCGTCGGAGCCGTCACCGGCCCCGCTTTCGAACGAGCTCGCGTCGTAGGGCACACCGTGCATGCCGGAGAACATTGTGGAGAACAACAGCATCGAGCCCACACCCCAGGCACCGCCGATCAACGCGGGCTTCCACCACGGTTCGGAGTACCAGCCGGCCGGCACCGGACGGCCGGCCACGCGCCCTCCCGGGTAGTAGTTCGGGGTGTTCGGCGACGGCGACGGCGACGCCTCCACCTTGCGGCCCTCGAAATCGACGACACGGTCCTCGGTGACCTGACCCGCGCTGCGCTGCCCGTCCAGTTCGGGGATCGCGGGACCGGGATCGAGATTCATCGCGGTGCGCGCCGCACGGATGTAGTACAGCCCCTCGAGTGCGGTCTGCTTGGCCAGCCGCGCCTGCGCGGGCGTGGAGGCCTGGTCGATCTGCGACCCGGCGGCATTGAGTCGTTCACCGGCGTCGGCAAGTGCCTGTTTGGAGGCCGGCGAGTCGCCGACCAGCATGTAGACCTGCCCACCGAGACGCTCGATGGCCTGGCGGGCGTCGGCCTTGGCGTCGTCGAGGGTGCGGGCGTTGGAGGCGCCGGACCGTCGCTGGCTGACCACCACCACCCCGACAACCAGGGCAACGACGATCACGATCAAGAGCAGGGTGCTCATCTTCTCCTCCAGCGGCGGGTCGCTCGGATCGGCGGGCCCGCCCGACGAAATCGGACATTCACCAACGAGCGTACCGGCGTCGCAGCAGTGGCAGCGGTCAGAGAACCTTGCAGCCGCCCGCGTTGCCGCCGGTTTCCGACGAGGCGAGCTTCACGTCCTTGCCCGCGATCGAGAAGTCGACGCCCTGTTCGGTCACCTTGAGGTTGCGGACGTCGATCTCGTCGAAGAACGGCCCGAACAACGACGTGGACACCCCGTCGACGATCTCCTGCGCGAAGTTCGCCGGAATCCCGAAGATGAAGGCACTGGCCTTGACCACTTCGAAGTGGATGTGACCGTCGGTGACGACGGGTTTGATCGTGGTGGAAACGGGAATCGGCAGGAACGCCATCTGGAACGACGACTGCACATCGACCGTCCCGTCGGCCGGATTGCCGGTCATCGACTCGATGGTGGCGCCCTGCACGATGTCGGTGTTACCGCCCGTGCCGTTGGTGCCGCCCGTGCCGTTGGTGCCGCCCGTGCCGTTGGTGCCACCCGTACCACCCGTGCCACCCGTGCCGTTCTGGCTCATCCCCTGCTCGCCCAGATCCACCACACGGGAGAACGGGATGTAGCCCGCACCGTTGAGTGAGCCGACGCTGGTGGTGTCACCGTTGGCGGTGATGTCCTCGGCGCGCACGTGCATGCGGGTACCGCCGGCACCGTCGTCGGTGTCCACCTGGACGTACGGGATCGATCCGCCGCCGAAGCCCTGCATCAGGATCGGGGTACGGCTCAGCGAGACGCTGGTGGGGACCCCGGTGAGGGCGCTGAATTGCTGGTCGAGGCAGTCGGTGACGCGTTTGCGCAGAATGAGTTCCGAGGCCACCGCGCCGATCACCAGGATCAGCACCAGCCCCAGCGCGGTCAGCCCGATGATCTTCGCGGTTCGTCGTCGGCCCGCGGGGGCGGTCTTGACCGGTTCCCCGGATGGTTCGGGTTGCGGTGCCGGCGCCTCGTCGACCACCGCGGTCTGCGACCCGGTGGAGAACCGCGCCGTCTCGGCGCGCCGCACCTGCGAGTAGGCGCGAGGTTCCGGCTCGGTGGGCGACGGCTCGAACCGCTCGGTGCCGGGCGCAGTTCCGGAGCCCGTGTCGGCCCCGGTGCTCGGCACGGCCTGTGTTCCGTCTTCGGGTACCGGCGTCCACTCGTCGTCGCCGGATGCCGGCGCCGGCTTTTCGTTGTCGGTCATGATGTCGCCTCGCTCCGTGTCGGCGGTCTCCGGGGATGGGCCCGGATCGAGTCAGAAGGTCTTCCGGTTGGCCAGGACGGCGAGCTGCTCACGCGCGGTGGTGACGAGCGACAGATCGATGTCGTGCACACCGACCGTGTGACCTGGACCATATGCGGCGACCACGGTACCGAAGGGATCTGTGATTTGGCTGTGGCCGACCCCGGTGGGTGCACTGCCGTCGCGCACCGCGGGATCCGACGGCTCGGCTTGCCCGACCGCCGCGACGAACGTCGTGGAATCCAGGGCGCGCGCGGTGGCCAGGATCTGCCACTGATGCACCTTTCCCGGACCCGATCCCCACGATGCAGGCACCACGATCAACTCGGCGCCACGGTCGGCGAGCGTGGTGAACAGCGAGGGGAACCGGATGTCGTAACAGGTGGCGACCCCGACCGCGACACCGTCGACGTCGACCACCACCGGGCTCGTCCCGGCCGCCACCGTGCGGGACTCCTGGAAGCCGAAGGCGTCGTAGAGATGGATCTTGTCGTAGGACTCCACCCGACCGTCCGACAACGCGATGACCAGCGTGTTACGCACTCGTGCGCGGTCGTCGGCGGGGTCGCCGGCCGGGGTGAACATGCCCGCGACGACGGCAACCCCGTAGGCGGCGGCGATCGCCGACACCTCACCGGCCCACGGGCCGTCGACCGGCTCGGCGATCGGTCCGAGCGGCACCCCGAAACGGCACATGGTGGCCTCCGGGAACACCACGAGTGAGGCGCCAGCCGCCGCGGCGTCGGCGGTCGCGTCGGCGACGAGTCTCAGGTTGGCGGAGGGATCATCGCTCGAACTGATCTGGGCCATGGCGATGCGCATGGCCACACCCTAGTTGCTATTCGCGAGGGGCCACCACGGCCCAGGGAACGGTCAACACACTGTCTGTCATTCGATTGCGGGACACCTGCACCGGCACACCGGACTCGGCGAGCAGCCGCAGCGCCGCGCGCCAGCGGGCCCGCGGACCGAAGGGGGCGTGCCCGGCGGCACGGTCCCAGCAGTCGTCGGCGGCGGCGAGAAGATCGTGGACGGGTTCGCCGGGCACGTTGTGGTGGATGAGTGCCTTGGGCAGTCGCGGTGCCAGTTGCGAGGGGCGTTCGGTGTGCGCCGGGGCCCAGCACAGGGTCAGGCTGAGCGGACCGTCGGCGTCGAGGAGGACCCACGCGCAGCGACGGCCGATCTCGTCGCAGGTGCCTTCGACGATCAGTCCGCCGGGGCCGAGCCGGTCGGTCATCTGCCGCCAGGCGGGCCACACCTCGGACTCGTCGTACTGCCGCAGCACGTTGAAGGCGCGCACCAGTTGGGGTCGCAGACCGGCAAGTTCGAACCCGCCCACCGCGAACCGCACCCCGTCACGCGCCTCGACCACCCGGTCGGGATCGATCTCGAGTCCCACCATCTCCAGGCCGGGTGCCACCGCCCGCAGCCGGTGCGCCATCTCCACGGTGGTGTCGGGTCGGGCTCCGTAGCCCAGGTCGACGATCAGCGGCCGCGACACCTGATGCAGTGCCGAGCGGATCGCCGGGTGGTGGGCCATCCAGCGATCCACCCGGCGCAGCCGGTTGATGTTGGTGGTGCCGCGGGTGATGCGGCCGGACGGATTCAGGCCGGAATGGGTCAGAGGTTCTTGGTGATCCAGTCGGCCGCGTATTCGGCCTCGGCGCGGAACAGGTCCACCAGGTTCACCAGCATGAGCTGTTCGAGCTTGCCGTTGATGAACGGGATGAACACCTTGACCTCGGTGGTCTTACGGATGGTGCAGCCGGTCTCGGTGGGAAACAGTTCTTGCCAGCCGTTGAGGCTGCCGGGACCGGCGGGGATCGACGCGGTGTAATCGCCCTTGGTGTTGTCGACGTCGAACGGACCGAAGCTCTCCTCGCGCGTGATCACCATGTCCTTCATCAACACGGTGTGCGCGATGGCCGGTAGCTGGTCGCGTCCGATGGTCTGTTTGAGCACCACCCGCATGCCGGTCTCGTCGGAACGGAAGTCCTCCACCGAACAGTGCGGGGAGATCATCTGGAATCCGGCCATCATGTCGTCCCAGTACTGGCGGGTGCTCTGCGCCTGGTAGAGCTTCTCCACGGGATGCTTGTAGCGCGCTGAATAGCTGAGCCGTCGTGCCATGGTAGAAGAGGCTACGTGAGGTTCAGTGGGCGACCAAAGTCGAGGTCAGCGCCCGCGAGTCAGGGATGGTCCGCAAGTCAGGGATGGTCCGGATCAGGGATGGTCCGCAGCCCAGGTGACGGTTTGCTCACGTTCGGCGTCGAGGAGTGCCCCGATCTCGTTGATGACCACCTTCTCGATCTTGCCGCCGACAAACGGTATGGCGACCGTCACCTCCGCGGTGTAGTCGGCGTGCGCCGGGTCTCCCGACACCGTGAACGTGCCGTCGACCTTGGCCGAGACACCGCTGATCGAGGCCGTGATCGTTCCGGTGATCGTGTCGCCGGTATGGGTGAACACGACGGCGCGTGGGATGTCGAGATCTCCGGGCCGCACCTTGGTGACCATCGGCGGCAGATGACTCTCCGGTATCCCCTGCTGCATCTGGACGGTGACGGTGTCGCCGTCGATGGTGAGCGAGTCGAGTTTGCCGTGGCTGGAGTTGATGGCCTCGAGCAGATCGTGCCAGTACTGCTCGGTGGACACGATCTCCCAGTACCGCGCCACCGTGAACGGGTAGGTGACCGTGTGTTCCAGCTTGCTCGCCATGACTGAGCAGACTACCCGAGGCGGCGCAGAATACCCGGGCGGCACAGACTCCCGAGGCAACGTCGGGCGCTCGGTTACGGTTGGTCCGTGACGGACATTCCCGCGAGCACCGCGACGCCGCTGGCCGAGTTGACGACGCTGCGTCTGGGCGGACCTCCGCGCAGGTTGGTCCGTTGCCCGGATACGCGGAGCGTGGTCGAGGAGGTCACCGCACTCGACCGGGAGTCCGAGCCGGTGCTGATCGTGGGCGGCGGCTCCAATCTGGTGGTTGCCGACGAGGGCTTCGACGGTACGGCTGTCGTGATCGAGAGCGACCGAGTGGATTTCGGGACGGGACGCGAATCAGGGCGCTCCCACGTCACCGCAGACGCCGGTGTCGTGTGGGATGACCTCGTCGCGGCCGTCGTGGACGCCGGGTTCGGTGGCCTCGAATGCCTGTCGGGTATCCCCGGGGCGGCCGGTGCGACGCCGGTACAGAATGTCGGCGCCTACGGTGTGGAGGTGGCCGATGTGCTGCGCAGCGTTCAGGTGCTCGACCGCCGCGCGGGCACGCTGCGGTGGGTGTCTCCGGGCGAACTGGGCCTGGGGTACCGCACCAGCAACCTGAAGCACCGCAACGACTTCGTCGTGGTGGCGGTCTCGTTCTGGCTCAACGACGATCGCCTCGGTCAGCCCTTGCGCTACCGCGACCTCGCCGCACGCCTCGACGTCGCCGAGGGTTCCCGGGTGGACGCCGCGACACTGCGGGATCTGGTGCTGGAATTGCGTCGCGGCAAGGGTATGGTGCTCGACGCCGACGACCACGACACATGGAGTGCCGGTTCGTTTTTCACCAATCCGATCATCGACTCCGAGTCGACGCCGGAGATCATGCGCCGGATCCACGAGCGCGTCGGCGCCGACATCTCGGTACCCGCCTATCCGATGGTCGACGGGCTGAAGCTCTCGGCCGCGTGGCTGATCGAGCGTGCCGGCTACGCCAAGGGATATCCCGGACCCGGTTCGGCGGTGCGGCTGTCCACCAAACACACTCTGGCACTGACCAACCGGGGTGACGCCACCACTGACGAATTGCTCGACTTGGCCCGCGACGTGCGGTCGGGAGTGGCACAGGCCTTCGGTGTGACGCTGCACCCAGAGCCGGTGCTCGTCAACTGCGCACTGTAGGAGTTGAACCAACCGGCTCAGGCGTGGCGGTCAGCAGGTCGTCGAGCAACGCGTTGACCCTCTGGTCGGCCTCGATGGTCGACATGTGCCCTACTCCGTCGAGCACCACCAGCTCACGCAGATGTCCGGACCGCGCCAGCACATCGGCCATCTGGTCGGCATGGGTGCGGGGGGTGAGTCGGTCTTCGGTGCCCACCACCAGGGTCACCGGCACCGTGAGCGCGTCTAGTCCCGCGGTCACGTCGAGACGTCCCATGGCCGCGCCCCATCGCCCGCGGGCGCGGGCGGGGCACGCCGAGATCATGTCGTCGACGAAGGCCACATGCGATGCGCGGGCGTGCGTTCCCAGCGCGATGTAATGCGCCAACAGAGGGCTGTAGTGGTTGTGCGGCAACGGGACCGGCGCAGAGGTGAATACTCGGCTTACCGCGGGCGCGAACGGTCTGCTGTAGCGAGGCAGGTCGACGGGGATGAGCAGGTGATTCTGGACCACGGCCTTGGCCGCGGTGGACGCGAGCACCACCTGCGAGACCATGGTGGACACCTTCTCCGGGTACTGCGCCGCCCATGACAGGACCGTCATCCCGCCCATGCTGTGACCGATCAGGACGGCGCGGCGACCGGGCGGCACCACCGCGGCGAGCACGGCGTCGAGGTCTTGGCCGAGCATGGCGACGCTGGGGCGGCGGCGGCCGAGTTCACTGGCACCGTGACCGCGCTGGTCATAGGCCACAAAGGTGTGGCTGTCGGCGAGATGGTTGATCTGCGGATTCCAGTAGTGGGTGTTGCAGGCCCAGCCGTGGACCGCGACGATCACGTCGCCGGTGTCGGCGGCGGTGGGGTCGGGCCCGTACACCTCGACGTTGAGCCGGGTTCCGTCGGACGTCGACACCGCAGGCCGGGCGCATGGGGCCACGGGGTCGGCGAGCAGGGCGTCCGGGCCGTCGTCGACGGCGGGTTCACCGCGTAACGCGTCGCGCACCATCCCAGCGGCGTTGGTACCCATGCCCACGGCGACCGCGGCGACACCCGCAGCCACTCCGGCACCGATCAGCCAGGCTTTGCGGTTCACGCGCTGTCACATCCCCTCGCAGACGGGAGCACCCCGTCGACGGCGGAGTGCTCAGGAGTTGTCGGCCGCCGACTCCGCGGCCGCGGTGGGCGCCGAACCGTCGGCGCTCACGCGATGTGATGTAACACTACTCGTTGTCACGTTATTGTCGAGGCCGCCGTCCGTGGCATGGCCGGTCGCGGGCTCGCTCGGCACGGGCTCGTCGGCGGTGGGGGGTTCGTCGGCGGCGGCATCGAAGTAGGTCGACGCCTCGCCGATCGCCTTGGAGATCTCGTCGTCGAGAGCCTTGCGGAAGGTGGTCTCGACGATGTCGTGCGCCATCGGGCGGACGGTCCCGATGAGTTCGGCCATCTTGCTGATGTTGGCCTCGCCCAGGTCGGGCAGGTTCTCGTCGAAGTACTTGTCGGTGATGATCGAGACGAAACTCTTCGCGGCGTCTTCGAGGTCAGCCTGTACGCGCACGAAGCGGTCGAGGAGGACGTCGATGTCGATTCCGCTCTTCACGAGCACCTCGGCACCTTCGAGTACCTCGGGATTCTTGATCGCGTAGTGGGCGCCGTCCTTGACGAGGAGGCCGAGTTTCTGGCTGAGCGCGATCGAGCGGTCGCTGGCGTTGAGCGACTTGCGCAGTTCGGTGATGGTGATGGTCGCGGCGCGGCGGAAGTTGCGGAAACGACCGCCCTTCGGCTCGGCGCGCAGCACGCTCTCCACCTTCATGCCGTAGTGGGCGGCGTGCAGCAGTTCGCTGATCGTGGCGAACGTGTAGCCACGTTCGAGCATGCGGGAGATGAGATTGAGCCGCACGAGGTGTTCGGCGGAGTACCAGCCGGTGCGGCCGCGGATGACCGGCGGCGGCAGGAGCCCGCGGTCCTGGTAGACCCGGATGTTGCGAACGCTGACGCCGGACGCCTCTGCCAGGTCGTTGATCCGATACTCAGCCACGATGGTCAGTCTATGCGGGCCGGCCCGGTGCTCTGTGCACCGCTCCGGGGGTGGGATGGTGCGACGTCACGCCCGCTTGCTGAACCAGTGCTTGCCCTGGATCGCGTCCACCCGGGGTCGCACGTCCACCAGGTAGACGAGCATCGCGACGATTCCGGCCAGGCCGAGGAAGTTGACGGCACCGAAGACCCAGATGAACAGGGTTGCCGCGGCGAGAATCGACACCCAGATGACCTTGGACTGGCGATCGACGGCCGGGAATGCGTCGGACCGCTGCACCGCGGCGTGAACCAGCGCGAGTGCCGAGGCCAGCCCGGCGACCACGGTCAGCACGAGGAGGATCAGGCTGCGCGAATAGTCCATGATGGCGAAGAAGCTCACGCGACCACTCTAGCGGGGCGGGTGTCGGCGCGTGGTCGCGTGTAATCGTGGTCAGCCGGTGGTCTTCTTGGCCGCAGTGGTCTTCTTGGCCGCAGTGCTCTTCTTCGCCGCGGTGCTCTTCTTGGCCGGAGTCGTCTTCTTGGCTGCGGTGGTCGTCTTGGCCGGAGTCGTCTTCTTGGCCGGAGTGGACTTCTTCGCCGGAGTGGTCTTCTTGGCTGCGGTGGTCGTCTTCGCCGGTGTCGACTTCTTGGCTGCGGTGGTCGTCTTCGCCGGTGTCGACTTCTTGGCTGCGGTGGTCGTCTTCGCGGGAGTGCTCTTCTTCGCGGGAGTGCTCTTCTTCGCCGCAGTGGACTTCTTCGCCGCGGTGGTCTTCTTCGCCGCAGTCGACTTCTTCGCCGGAGTCGTCTTCTTCGCCGCAGTGGTTGTCTTCGCCGGTGTCGACTTCTTCGCCGCAGCGGTCTTCTTCGCGGGTGCGGTCTTCTTCGCGGGCGCGGACTTTTCGGCCGGCACCTCGGTGCCGCTCGACCCCGGTAGCAGCCCGGCCGGAGCCAGGTTGACGGCGTCGGAGTACACCTTCTCCAGCCTGGGCAGGTTCTCGCCGATGAGTGGCTGCGCCTTGATGCGTTCGATCGCATCCTCGCCCCGTTCGGCCAGAGACGTGAGGAGCGCGGCCGCCACGGCCAGGTAGGCCTCGGCCACCTTGCGCAGTTCCTCGGGCGAGAACTTGGCCTTCAACTCGTCGATCTCGGCGGGCAGTTCCACCGGCAACGACGACAGCTTCTCCTTCGCGTCCTCGAATGTGGCGAGCGCGAGCGACAACGCGTCGTCGATCTTGGCCTGCGCGGTGCCGGTGGTTTCGCCGATCCTCGCCTGGGCGGTCGACGCCGTCTCGACGAGCTTGGTCTGGGCGGTCTCGGCGGTCTCCGCGAGCCGGGCTTGCGCCTGCTCGCCCGCCGCCTCACTCCTGTCGCGGACATCTGCCAGCAGCGCAGACACCTGCGCGAAAGCGGTCGACAGCGGATTCTCGGTCATGGATGCTCACTCCTCGACTGGATGGCCGATGTGTTCGGCGACCAGTTCGCCGGACGCATCTCCAGAATGCCCGCACGCACATCCAACACCGCGACAGACACGCGGCGGAGGCCGTTGATGATCGGCGATCACTCCTCGACGAGGTGCCCGGCGTTCTGTTCTTCCGCGTTCTGCAGTGCGGTGTTCTCCCGCTGGAACGACTCGTAGATCTCGAGCAGCATCTGCTTCTGCCGCTCGCTGATCGACGTGTCGACGAGAAGCGCGTCGCGCACCGGACTCGCCGGACGTTCTTCCAGGATGCCCGCGCGGACATACAGCACCTCGGCCGAGACGCGGAGGCCCTTGGCGATCTGGGCCAGCACGTCGGCCGACGGTTTGCGCAGGCCGCGCTCGATCTGGCTGAGATAGGGGTTGCTCACCCCGGCCCGTTCGGCGAGCTGACGCAAGGACACCTCGGCGGCCACTCGCTGCGACCGGATGAACGACCCGATGTCGGAGGCGGCGGTGGCCACCGCATCCTGTGCTGCGCTCGCCACCGACTCGACCGTGCTGGTCGGACCATCGGATGATCCGGCGTCGTCGCGCAGCTGCTCGTCGTTGCCGTCGGTAGACATCTCACTCCCGAAAGTCGATTCGGTCCCAAGTATCCGCCCCGGGTGCTAGCTCGTGCAAGCAGGGCGAGGCCGAGGCGTTTCGAGGTCGGGCGGGTCAGCTGAAGATCAGCACCGACACCGTGTAGATCGCGAGGCCGGCGAGCGATCCCACGACGGTGCCGTTGATCCGGATGAACTGCAGGTCGCGACCCACCTGGAGTTCGATCTTGCGGCTCGTGTCGTCGGCGTCCCAGCCTCGCACCGTCTCGGTGATGACCGAGATGATCTCCCGCGAATAGTTCGCGGCGACGTGATGGGCCACCCGAGCCACCCAGCCGTTCATCTTCTCCTGCAGCGGCCGGTCGTCGCGGATCCGCACGGCGAGGCGCACCACCGCATCCGACAGCGTGTTCCGCAGGGTGCTGTTGGGGTCCTCGAGCATCTGCTCGATGACCGCCTTGCCGGTCTGCCACGCCGTCGACGCGGCATCGGCCACCTCGTCGCTGCCCACCAGATCGTGTTTGATGCCCTCGAAACGCGCGATCATCTCCGGATCGTGCTGCAGGTCGTGGGCGAACTGCTCGACGAACTGGTGCATCGAGCGGCGCATCTCGTGGTCGGGGTCGGTCTTGACCTTCCAGGTGAAGTCGACGAGTTCGCGGTAGATCTTGTCGCCCACCAGGTTGCTCACGAACTTGGGTTTCCACGACGGCCCGACGTCGCGGTCCACCACCCGTTCGATCAGGTCCTGACTGCCCTGAGCCCAGTCGTAGGCGCGGTCGCACAGCAGTTGGAACACCGGGTCGAGGCGGTCCTCATCGATGAGTTGCTCCAGGATGCGACCGATCGGGGGCGCCCATTCGGGTTCGGCCGCCCATCTGAGGATCGCCTGAATGAACTGTTCGATGTCCTCGTCGCGCAGCATCTCCGACGTCAGCGTGATCGCGCGGGCTGCCTCGTCGGAGACGCGTGGCGCGTTGGCCGGGTCGGCCAGCCACGTCGACACCCGGCGCGGCAGGTCGAGTTGCTCGGCGCGCTGAACCACCACCGCGGGTGTCATGAAGTTCTCTTCGATGAAATCGCCGAGCTGATCGCCGATCTCGTCCTTCTTCTTCCGGATCAGCGCGGTGTGCGGGATCGGCAGGCCGAGCGGATGGCGGAACAGGGCGGTGACGGCGAACCAGTCGGCGAGGGCACCCACCATGCCGGCCTCGGACGCGGCACGGACGTAACCCACCCAGGCGGCCACATCGGTGCCGTCGCGGTGCTCGAGGTAGCGCGTGAACAGGTAGACGATCGCGGCCAGCACAAGAAACCCGGTGGCGACGACCTTCATCCGACGCAGATCGCGTCGTCGCTTCTCGTCGGCACCGCCGCCCGCACCGGCGAATCCGGGCGAGGTGGCGATCACCGATCGTGCCACCGGTTCCTGCTGGCCGGATACGTCCGGAATGACAGTCGACACTCCATCAGTTTTACCCCTCGCCGGGCACTACGCTGACGAAGTGATCGCCAATCGTCCCAGCCCCGCGTCGGCTGCCCGCAGCGCACTCGCGACTGCCGCGACCGTAACCCGCGGACTCGAGCAGGCGCTGCTCACAGCCGTCACCGACGGGGGCGACTCGAACGGCGCAGGCAAGCCCGACGGGCGTCGGCAGCGCTGGGAGAAGCACAAACAGGCCCGGCGGACCGAGCTGACGGACGGCACCATTTCGGCGGTCCGCGAGCTCGGCGCCGACACCGGGATGGACGAGATCGCCAACCACATCGGGGTGTCGAAGACGGTGCTCTACCGCTACTTCTCCGACAAGGCCGACCTCGGTAACGCCGTCACCGCACGGTTCTTCGAGTCCGTGCTGCTGCCCCGGCTCACCGAGGCCATCACCGACGACACCGATGAGTACACGCTCACCAGAACGGTGATCGGCGTCTATGTGCGCGCCGTCGCCGACGACCCACAGCTCTACCGCTTCGCCTTGGCCACCTCACCGACGTCGTCGGTGGGATCGGTGGAATCCGAACGCCTCGTCGCCCAGTTGCTCACCGCCGCCATCGTGGTGCGCATGACCGAACGCTCGGGCGACGTGTCGGGGGCCGAGGTGTGGTCGCACACACTGGTCGGCGGAATCCAGCGGGCGGTGGACTGGTGGATGTCGGACACCGCCATGCCCGTCGACGACCTCATCGACTACCTGACAATGCTGGTGTGGAGTGCGGTCGTCGGCATCGGCGCGGCCAACGGCTCGCGGGACGAGTTCCTGGTCCACCCGCCCGTGCTGCCGGAGCCGGAACCCGAGTCGCGGGTTGCGGGCCTCGATGACTGAGGAAAGCGGTACAGGGGAATCCGGTACAGGGGAATCCGGTACAGGGGAATCTGGCGCAGGGGAATCCGGTGCCGCCGGGGCGGTGCGTGCCCGACTTCGGGCCGAACTCCGCACGGCGATGAGATCCCGCGATCGGGTCGCCGTGTCGGCGCTGCGGTCGGCGCTCGCGGCCATCGACAACGCCGAATCGTCGGGCATCGCGGCACCGGCGGCCGGTGCCATCGAGAACACCGCGCTCGGACCGGGTGCGGCCGAGGTGCCCCGTCGCGAACTCAGCAAGGCGGATGTGGTGGCCGTGCTGCGTGCCGAGATCAGCGAACGTGACAGCGCCGCAGCAACTCTCGATGCCGCGCAGGCCGCGGACCGGGCGGCTGAGCTGCGTGCGCAGAGCGCATTGCTCCGTCGCCTGCTGTCGGAGTGATCCGCGTCTGCCCTCACCGCGCCACACGCAACACCGCGTGCGCACCGAGTCCGACGACGAGCGCCCAGAACGCGCCACTGATCCCGAAGAAGCTCACCCCGGCGGCCGCGGTGACGAAGCTGAGCGCCGACGGTATGCGGTATTCGTCGTGCTGCAGCGCCCCCACCACCGCGTTGGCGAATGTGGACAACAGCGCCAGACCGGCCACCGCCTCGAGCAGACCGGCGGGCGCGACCGCGGTGATCGTGACCAGTGCCCCCGACGAGGCCGCCAGCACGAGGTAGCTCACCCCGGCCGAAACGCCGGCGATCCATCGGCGACTCGGATCGGGTCCGGCCTCCTCGCCTGCGGCCAACGCCGCCGAGAGTGCGGCCAGATTGATCGCGTGACCGCCGAACGGTGCACCGATGACGGTGCCGGTCCCGGTCACCAGCATCGACGCACGCCACGGAGTCTGGTAGCCGAAGGATTTCAGAACCGCGACGCCGGGCACGTTCTGCGACGCCATCGTCACGATGTACAGCGGCAGGGCGATACCGACCAGGGCGGCGGGGTCGACGGCGGGCGTGGTCCACGACAGCGTGGGCCACCAGGTGGAGTGACCCCATCCAGCCACACCGTGCACGCCGAGGTAGATGCCGATCACCGCCAGTGCCGTGAGCAACGCCAGCGGCAGCGCCCACCGCGTGAGCCAGCGCATCGCGATCAGCCACACCAGCAGTATCGGGATGGTCAGCAGCGGTTGTGCGGCCAGCGATTTCATCGGCGCGAGACACAGTGTGAGCAGCACCCCGGCCAGCATGGCCTGCGCGATCGGTGTCGGGATACGTCCGATCAGATCGCCGAGAGCCGGGATCAGTCCGGTGGCGAGGATGAGGATTCCCACCACGAGGAAGGCGCCCACCGCGGCGGGCCATCCGGCGTGATACGAACTCCCGGCGGCCACGAGCAACGCCGCACCGGGCGTCGACCAGGCAAGGGTGATCGGCATCCGGAAACGCACACACAGCACGATGATGCCGATCGCGAAGGTCACCGTGAGGACGAGTAGACCCGAGGCGGCCTGCCGCGGGTCGGCACCCACCGCACGCAAACCGGCGACCACCACCACGAACGACGAGGTGAAGCCGACCAGGGCGGTGACGACACCCGCGATGGCGGGCTCGACGACATCCTGTTGTGCTGTGATGGGCATCGACACAGCCTAACGCACATCGTTCCGTAAACAGAACGATGGATGAGGGGAGAACGTCGTACGGTGAGGCAGCACGATGTCCGCGACGACCGGCGCCGCGAGGTGGGCGCACGTATCGCGGCGCTTCGCTCCGCACGCGGGATGAGCCTGTCGGCGCTGGCCAGGGCGGCCGGTGTCGGTAAGGGTTCATTGTCCGAACTCGAAGCGGGACAACGTAATCCGACGCTCGACACGCTGTACGCCGTGGCCGGGCCACTCGGGGTCCCGTTGACCGCGCTGCTCGGTGAGGAGTCGGGCACCGAGGGCGGCGGCTCGTTCCTGACCGCGCGGCTGATCCACGTCGAACACCACGACGACGGTGCCACCACCGAGGTCTTCTGGCTGCGCGTGCTACCCGGTGGGCTGCGTCGCTCTCCCCCACATGGGCCCGGGGTTGTCGAACATGTGCGGGTGATCCGCGGTCACCTGCACGCGGGCCCCGAGGGCAGCGAACGCGCCGCCGGCCCAGGCGAGTCGCTGCAATGGCTCAGCGACACCCCACACACCTACCGCACCGACGACGGCGTGCTCGCGGTACTGACCATCGACTCGCCCCCACGCCCATCAGTCGAGGGCGCCGAGGGCTGAAGCGACACGGCCGACAACGAAAACGGCCCCGCATACGCGGGGCCGTTCTCGGACTGGTCGACCAGAGACTAGCTGGTGGTCTTCTTGGCCGGAGTCGACTTCTTGGCGGTCGTGGTCTTCTTGGCCGGAGTCGTCGTCTTCTTCGCGGCGATCTTCTTCGCCGGCGAAGCGTTGGCGGTCCGTGCCTTGCCCTCGACAGTGCCTGCGGCGCCGTCGATCTTGGCTGCCGCGGTGGCGCTACGGGCCTTGGCGGTGGCACCCGCCTCCGACACCTTGGCGGCCGCGTCGTCGAGCTTCTCGCCCGCTTCGAGGGCGGCATCGTCGACGGCGTCGTTGAACTTGTCGGCGGCCTCGTCGAGCTTGTCGCCCGCCTCGCCGACCCGAGTGCTCACGATGCCGGCGAACTTCGCGGCCTGCTCACCCACGGCGCGGGTCTGATGCGACACCACACCCAGGGTGTCCTCGGTGAGGTCGACGGCCTCGTTGTAGGTCTTCTCCGCCCGGGTCAAGCCCTCCTGCACCAGCGGCTGCTGCCACAGGCGGCCCACGGCCTCTTCGCCACGCTCGGCCAGCGAGGTGTAGATCGAGCCGGCCAGCTCGACGTAGCCGTCGGCGATCTTACGAATCTCCTCGGGCGAGAACCTGGCGCGCAGGTCGTCGATGGTGGACTCGATGGTGCCGGGCAGTTCGTCGGGAAGTGCGTTGAGCTTGCCCCGGGTCTCCTCGAGGCGGGTCTTGGTCTCTTCGAACCGAGCCTGTGCGGTCTCGCTGGCCGCCTCGGTACGCTCGCGCAGTCCCACCACCGCGTCGCTGACCTGCTTGACGGCGAGGTCACCGGCGCCGACAACGGCGTAGAACGGCGTGGGAAGGTTGCGATCTGCTGTGGTCATGCTGAACTCCTCATAGTTCATGGACGCCAGAAGATTTGCTGCACAACGGAATTGATTCACTCTGACGTCGTCGTGGAATCGGGATGCGACTTTGCTTGCCGCAGTCGTTGTGGTCCCAGTACCCAGTATCCACATTGTTGCTAGCAATTGCAAGCATCCTGTTAGCAGGAGCACACTCTCCGGCACCGCGGCTGCGTCGCCGCAGGTCACCGCACCGGCGAACGCTCGTCGTCCCAGCCGTAGAAGCCCCGGCCGCTCTTCTTCCCGATTCGGCCCGCCTCCACCAGGCGAACCAGCAACGGGGGCGGCGCGTAGAGCGGTTCGCGAAACTCCTGATACATCGTGTCGGCGATGGCCTTCACGGTGTCCAGTCCGACGAGGTCGGCCAGCCGTAGCGGCCCCATCGGGTGCGCGCAGCCGAGCACCATCCCCTTGTCGATGTCCTCCACCGACGCAAAACCGCTCTCCACCATACGAATTGCCGAGAGCAGGTAGGGCACCAACAGGGCGTTGACGATGAATCCGGAGCGGTCCGCCGAGCCGATCACCTGCTTGCCCAGCACGTCTTGGGCAAAGGTGTGCGCGCGTTCGCGAACGGAGTCGGCGGTGATGGGCGTGGTGACCACCTCGACGAGTGGCAGCACCGCAACGGGATGGAAGAAGTGCATGCCGATCACGCGCGCGGGGTTCTGCGTCGCCATGCCCAGCCGGGTGATCGGGATCGACGACGTGTTGGACGCGAGCACCGCCGCCGGGTCGGTGACCACCTTGTCGAGTTCGGCAAACATCCGGGTCTTGCACGACTCGTCCTCGATAATGGCCTCGCACACCAGATCCCGGTCCGTGAGATCGCCGAGGTCGGTGGTGAATCGCAGTCGCCAGGACACCTGCTCGCGTTCGCGCTCGGTGAGCGCACCCGAGGAGACCGCATGGTCGATCGAGGCGAGGATGCGGGTGCGGCCCGCCGCGAGCAGTTCACGGGTGTGCTCGTAGACCAGCACGTCGGCGTGCGCGCGGGCGCAGATCTCCGCGATGCCCGCGCCCATCTGGCCGGCACCGATCACCCCGACGCGGGAGATGGCCGAGTCGACCACAACGCCCTCCTCCAAAAACGAGACGCGACAACTGATTTCGTAAGCACATGGGTAACTCACCGGGGACGGGCAAAGCCCTGACATGCCAACAGGCGGCCCGCAACGGAAGTCGCGAGCCGCCTGTCTTGTTCGCCTGATGCCCCGGAGAGGCGGTCGAGCCTGGTTCCTAGTGGAACTGGCCTTCCTCGGTCGAGCCCTTGAGGGCTGCGGTCGAGGTGTTGGGGTCCACGGTGGTGGCGATCCGGTCGAAGTAGCCGGCGCCGACCTCGCGCTGGTGCTTGGTGGCGGTGTAACCGCGCTCCTCGGCGGCGAACTCGCGCTCCTGCAGGTCGACGTAGGCGGTCATCTGCTCACGGGCGTAGCCGTAGGCGAGATCGAACATCGAGTAGTTGAGCGCGTGGAAGCCGGCCAGCGTGATGAACTGGAACTTGAAGCCCATCGCGCCGAGCTCGTTCTGGAACTTGGCGATGGTCGCGTCGTCGAGGTGCTGCTTCCAGTTGAACGACGGCGAGCAGTTGTAGGCCAGCAGCTGGTCGGGGAACTCGCTCTTGACGGCCTCGGCGAACTGGCGGGCCAGCTCCAGGTCGGGCTTGCCGGTCTCCATCCAGATCAGGTCGGCGTACGGGGCGTAGGCCTTGGCACGCGCGATGCAGGGCTCGATGCCCTTCTGCACGTTGTAGAAGCCCTCGG
Organism: Gordonia sp. NPDC003425; assembly: GCF_053588635.1. Lineage (NCBI taxonomy): Bacteria > Bacillati > Actinomycetota > Actinomycetes > Mycobacteriales > Gordoniaceae > Gordonia > Gordonia sp. NPDC003425. Next base: position 17,601 of record NZ_JBSFQI010000014.1, read on the forward strand.
TGGTGCGCTCACCGGTCACGAACGGCTTGTCGCGCTCGTCGACATCCGAGGTGATCAGGGTGGCGGCCTCGGCATCGGTACGGGCGATGACGACGGTCGGGGTGTTGGCGACGTCGGCCGCGAGGCGAGCCGAGGTCAGGGTGCGGATGTGCTGCTGGGTGGGGATGAGCACCTTGCCACCGAGGTGGCCGCACTTCTTCTCCGACGCGAGCTGATCCTCCCAGTGGGTACCGGCGGCGCCGGCCTTGATCATGGCCTTCTGCAGTTCGTAGACGTTGAGCGCGCCACCGAAGCCGGCCTCACCGTCGGCCACGATCGGCACCACCCAGTTGTCCACCGACTTGTCACCCTCGACGCGGGCGATCTCGTCGGCGCGCATCATCGCGTTGTTGATGCGCTGCACCACGCTCGGCACCGAGTTGGCCGGGTACAGCGACTGGTCGGGGTAGGTGTGGCCGGAGAGGTTCGCGTCACCGGCGACCTGCCAACCCGACAGGTAGATGGCCTTGAGGCCCGCGCGCACCTGCTGCACGGCCTGGTTACCGGTCAGCGCACCCAGGGCGTTGATGTAGTTGTCGCTGTTGACGCCGTCCCACAGGATCTCGGCGCCGCGGCGGGCAAGGGTGTGCTCTTCGACGACATTGCCCTGCAGTTCGGCGACCTGCTCGGCCGTGTACTCGCGGGTGATGCCCTTCCAGCGCGGGTTGGTGTCCCAGTCCTGCTGGATTTCCGCGGCGGTGCGGGGCTTTCCGACGTTGCTCATTAGCCACTTCGCTTTCGTTGTCCTACTCGGCCCGGTTGAGTCGCACGGCCAGGTGCGATCCGGGGTGCTGACAGACATCCTGAGCGCATCGCGGGCACGCAAGTGTGACCCGCGCCATACTCTCCGGCGCGGACTTTGCGAACTCTCCGACACATCTCGGTAGTGCCTACATCAAGAGTGCCACACGGCAAACATGCAGGTCCAATCGGGTTTGGAGTGTGAATACCCGCCAGTATTCTGCGCAGATTTGCAAATTTTGCGAATCTTGACATGTGAAGACTTGCCGAGTCGCCGCCAAAAAGTACGCGCGTACTGCGTTTTTGTGCCGCGCCCAACCCACTGCACCCGAGACGAGACGCGCGCCCGGATGCAACCGCACCGCACGGGATCGGCGACCTCCGAGCGCAGGCGTGTGATGCGATTCACATCTCAGTCGACGGCGTTGCGCACCGCCGTCGCGAACAGTTCCCCGAATCCGTGCGCCGACATCGGCTCGGGCGCGGGCTGCGGCGGGTTCGCGGCGTCGCTCGTCGCGCCGTTGACCGTCAGCGAGACGGTGACCACGTCGTCGGCGGTACGACGCACCAGCGCGTACCCGGAGTACCCGATCTGCGTGCGCACGGTGGCGTCGGGGAGCCGGGTGGTCACCACCGACCGCAGCACCAGGGTCTGCTCGACGTCGCCGTCACGGGTGCTGCCCATCCGGAATCCGGCCGGGTCGGGCAGCGTGGTGGTGGAGGTGGTCACCACCGCACCCGACAGTCCACCCGACGAGATCGTCGTCTCGGTTCGCGCGCAGTCGCCGGTGCGTTCGCGCACATCGGCGTCGATGTCGCGACGCGCGGTGGTGACCAGGGCCACCAACCCGGTGTCGGATCGGTTGGCGGCCAGCACCGCGGAGTTGGCGGCATTGAGCTGCGGGTTCAGGTCGGCGTCGGCGGTCGGACGGCACTGGGGCGGCGTCACCGGGTCGGCGCGCGTCGCGTCGATGCGGGCGCGGTCGGCCGTCGCGAGATCACTCACGGAGAACTGTGCGGGTGTGAATCCAGGCGGCAACTGGCCCGGTCGCAACACCAGGTCGGCGGGGACCGCCGAGGAGGCCGGCGCGGGCGCCGTCCGGTCGGCGCCGCAGCCGGCGAGGAGCATCATCGACCCGGCGCACGCGGCCGCGATCACCGCCGGCGCTCTCCGTCGAAACCGCGCCGGAAATCGCACGCGGTCACCGTACCCTGGGCAGATCATGACAGGGACCGAAACATGACCCGCGCGTATGTGGGTTCGCGACTGCGCCAGCTCCGCAACGAGCGGGGCCTGTCCCAGGTGGCGCTCGCCCAGACCCTCGACATCTCGCCGTCGTATCTGAATCAGATCGAACACGACACGCGCCCGCTGACCAGTTCGGTGCTCACCCGCATCACCGAGGCGTTCGGGGTGGACGCGGGCTTCTTCGACTCGCAGGATGACGTGCGCCTGGTGGCCGAACTGCGTGAGGTGCTCCTCGACGACGACGTGGAGGCACCCGTCTCGGCCACCGACGCCCACGAGATCACCGCGATGGTCACCGCGCATCCCACGATGGCGCAGGCGATGGTCAACCTGCACCGTCGCTACCGCATCGCCATCGACCAGCTCGCCGCCGCCACCGACGACCGCAGTGACCGCGCGATGCGCGGGTCCATCACGGCGCCCCACGAGGAAGTTCGCGACTACTTCTATCAGCGCCGCAACTACATTCACGCTCTCGACATGGCCGCCGAGGAACTCACCACGCGGATGCGGATGCATTCCCAGGACGTCCGGCGCGGGATCTCCGAGCGTCTGGAGAAGACACACGGCGTCACCATAGCACCGCGCGTCGATCTCGGGGATCATCTGCTGCACCGCTTCGATCCGCAGGCGCGACGACTGGAGGTGTCCGCGGCACTCTCGGCCGGGCAGCGGGCGTTCAAGCTGGCCGCCGAACTGGCCTTCCTCGAATACGCCGACCTGCTCGACGAACTGGCGCAGGAGGGAAACTTCACCAGCGCCGAGGCCGGCTCGCTCGCGAAGTACGGCCTGGCCAACTACTTCGCCGCGGCGGTCCTGCTGCCGTATACCCAATTCCACGGCGCTGCAGAGGATTTCCGCTACGACATCGAGCGGCTGTCGGCGTTCTACTCGGTCTCCTACGAGACCATCTGCCATCGGCTCTCCACCCTGCAGCGACCGAACCTGCGCGGCATCCCGTTCTCCTTTGTCCGGGTGGATCGCGCCGGAAACATGTCGAAACGTCAGTCCGCCACGGGTTTTCACTTCTCCTCCAGCGGCGGCACGTGCCCGCTGTGGAATGTGTACGAGACCTTCGCCTCCCCGGGCAAGATTCTCACCCAGATCGCCGAGATGCCCGACGGCCGCGACTACTTCTGGGTGGCGCGCACCGTCGAGCGCCGGGCGGTGCGGTTCGGGCAGCCGGGTAAGACCTTCGCGATCGGCCTCGGCTGCGAGTTGCGCCATGCGGCGCGGCTGATCTACTCCGACGGCCTCGAGATCGGTCCGCAAGCGCGCATCACCCCGATCGGTGCCGGATGCCGGGTGTGCGAGCGCCAGCACTGTCCGCAACGCGCGTTCCCCGCACTCGGTGCCGCGTTGCGCGTCGACGAACACCGGAGCAGTGTGTCCCCATACATGGCGATCTGACCCAATGGCGATCTGACCCGATACATGGCGATCTGACCCAACCGGCCGACAGGAGTTTCAGGCGTGTCCCTTCGTGTGTCGCGGCGCCGAGCCGCGACGATCACCGTTGCCGCGGTACTCACCCTCGCCGGGAGCGGTGGGGCATCGGCGGAGCCACCCAACCTGGCCGCCGTACCCTCACGCGTGCCCAACACGATCGACCGGATGGTTCCACCGCCGTCGATACCCCCGCTCACCACCATCCCGCCGAGGTCGGTGACCCCGGGCGCCGACCACTCGCTGGAGGAACTGCGCGAGGCCGTCATGCCGTCGACGACCGGGGACGAGTTCTTCGACACCTGGCCGACGGACCTCGCCGCACACCGGCCGGGTGAGATCCTGATGAGCCGCAGCGTGGCGCCCGTGGCCGCGCCGCTGCTCGAGGTACGCGCCGCCTACATCCGACAGCTGAAGTTCGCGACCCGCGACGCGAAGGGCCTGCCGATCTTCGGCACCGCGACGTTGCTGGTGCCACCCACCCCGTGGCGGGGCCCGGGCGCCCGGCCGGTGCTGATCAACAATCCGCCGATCGTCGCGCTCGGCACCCGCTGCACCACCGGTTACACACTGGCCCACGGCAAGAGCAACGACACCAACAGCACCGACCTGAAGCCGCCCACCACCCAGGAGGCGCTGCGTCGGGGCTTCGCGGTGATCGTCCCCGACCACACCGGACCCCGGATGGCGTACGCCGAACCCTTCGTCGCGGCGCATGTGGTGCTCGACGCGGTGCGCGCCGCCGCCACCTACGATCCGGCCAATTTCGGGCGCGGGCGCATCGGGATGCTCGGCTACTCCGGGGGCGCGATCGCCACCAATGCCACCGCGAAACTGGTCAGCAGCTACGCACCGGAGCTGGTGCCGCGGTTCGCCGGTGCCGCCATCGGCGGTGTGCCCGCCGACTACCGGGTTCTGGCCGGGGCGATGAACGCCAATCTCGCGACCGGCGTCTTCCATGCGGCCATCCTCGGTATCGCCCGTGAACGGCCCGAGTTGCTGCCGATGGCCAACAACCTCGCGCTCTGGCTGGCCACCAACAACACGATCAAGAACCTGTGCAGCGGCACCATGGGCGATCTGGGACTGAGTTTTATTGGTACGCAAGCACTCTCGAAGGATCCCGACCCCTACCACTCGCCCGTCGCCAACGAGATCTTCCAGATCACCGACATGGCCGGGCTCAAGGCGCCGATGCCGCTGTACTTCTACCACGGTGCGCAGGAGTGGTGGATTCCCGCGTCACAGGCGCACGCCCTGTTCGCCGAGCAATGCCGGCTCGGCGCCAACGCGACCTTCCGCGAGTATCCCGGCGAGCACATGACCACCGTGTTCGTGGGGTTCCCGGATGCGATGAACTGGCTCGCCGATCGGCTCAACGGCATACCCGCGGTCAACGGCTGTCCCGCCCACCAACGCTGAGATAACGATCCCACATCGCGCAGGTCACCGATGCGTATCGAGACTCCCGAGTGAGTCGATCGTCCCACTTGGTCTTCTAGCCTCCGAACCTGAGGGGAAGCGCCGGTCGGGGGCGCTTCCCTCGGCACAGGGAGACGCCATGGTGTGCAGGGTCGGGTTCGGCTGGTGGCGTGCGGTGCGTCGCGGCGGCATGGTCGTTGCGGCGTGCCTGCTGGTGTGGCCGGCGGCAACTGCCGCCGCCGACCCGCCCAACATGATGCCCGCGCCGCCGCAACTGCCCCGGGCCATCGACGGCGCGATCGGTCCGCCGCCCTTTCCGCATCTGCAGACCATCCCGCCGCGCGCGGTGGCACCGGGCTTTGATCACCGCACCCAAGAGCTGCGCGAAGCGGTGCTGCCCACCCCCACCGGCGACCCGATGTTCGACCGCTGGCCGTCGGACCTCGCGGCGATGCGGCCCGGACAGGTCATCGCCGTACGTGACGTCACCGCCGCCGCGGCACCGGTGGTCACCGTGCCGATCGCGTCGGCGCGGCTCATCAAGTTCCGCAGCACCGACGCCGTCGGGGCGCCGACCTACGGCACCGCCACCCTGGTGATCCCGCGCGCGGCGTCTCCGGTGACGGGTGATCGTCCGATCCTGGTGAACAATCTGCCGATCGACTCACTGGGCACCGCATGCAATCCGGGATACACACTCTCGCATGGCTTTTCGATCGCCACCGGGGTCACCGACCTGATCCCGCCCACCACCGCGCTGGCCCTCTCGCACGGCTACGCCGTGCTGATACCGGACCACCAGGGACCGCGCATGGCCTACGCCGAACCGGTGGTGGCCGGCCACATCGTTCTCGACGCGATCCGCGCGGCGAGCGCCGCGGCACCGGCGAGCATCGGACGAAGCCGGGTCGCGATGACCGGCTATTCCGGCGGGGCCATCGCCACCAGGGGGGCGGTGAAGCTACTGACCGACTATGCGCCGGAGTTGCGCGGGCGTGTCGTGGGCGCCGCGCTCGGTGGCGTACCCGCCGACTTCCGGATGCTCGTCGGCAGCATGAACGCCAATCTGGCCACCGGGCTGTTCCACGCCGCCACGTTCGGCATCGCCCGCGAACGCACCGAGATACTCACCATGGCCAACAACCCCGCGCAGTGGATTGCGACATCGCCGCTGAAGAACGTGTGCACCATCCCGATCGCGATCGCCGGCGCCACATTCCTTCCGATGCAGGTGTTTTCCACCGTCGCCGACCCGTTCCACTCGCCGGTAGCCGAGGAGATCTACCGCGTGACCAAGATGTCCGGGATGCGTTCGGCCGTACCGCTCTACATCTACAACGGCACCCAGGAGTGGTGGATACCGGCGGCCGGGGCACGCGACCTCTTTCACGAACAATGCGCGCTCGGCGCCAACGCCACCTACCGCGAGGTCTTCGGAGAGCACCTCACCGCGGCACTGCTCGGCTTTCCCGAGGCGATGAGCTGGCTCGACGCGCGCCTGCGCGGCGTGCCGGCGGTGAACGGATGTCCCGGCGTCAGAACACGATGACGCGCACCGTTTCGGCGACGCACGCGGGTTTGGCCGATCCGTCGATCTCCACGGTCGAGCGCACCACCACCGTGACACCCGCGGCGCCCTCCTCGACGGACACGATCTCGGCGTCCGCGCGCACCCGGGAGCCGACGGGCACCGGACTCGGGAACCGCACCTTGTTGAGCCCGTAGTTGATGGTCAATTTCGGACCGGTGACGGTGAAGATGTCGCCGGCCAGCAACGGCAGCAGCGACAACGTGAGGTAGCCGTGGGCGATGGTGGTACCGAACGGACCCGCCTTCGCGCGCTCGGCATCGACGTGAATCCACTGGTGATCGCCGGTGGCCTCGGCGAAGGCATCGATGCGTTCCTGGGTGATCTCCAGCCAGTCGCCGTGGCCGAGATTCTCGCCGATCGCCGCCTTGAGCTCATCGACGGAGGTGAAGGTGCGCGATGTGATGTGAGTCATGGTGCTCAAAGTCTAACGAGGCCGTCTACGGTGACCGCATGGGTACTCCACGTGTTGCTCCGGGGGGATTCTCCGAGCTCGGTCCGATCAACTGGGCGTTCGCGCGCATCGCGGCCCGAACCATCGGGGTTCATGACGCACACATCTTCTCGACGCTGGGACGGACCCGCGGTCTGTTCCGCGGATGGCTGTACTTCGCCTCTCGGCTCATGCCGTTCGGCTCCCTGTCGCGGCGCGAATCGGAGATGGTGATCATCCGGGTGGCGCACCTGCGCGAGAGCACCTACGAACTCGATCACCACCGCAGGCTCGGCAAGCAGGCCGGAATCGACGACGTCGAACTCGCCCGCATCCTCGAGGGCCCCGACGCGGGGTGGGGTGACCGGGAACGTGCGATGCTGCGCGCGGTGGACGAACTCGTCGTCGACCGCGACATCAGCGACGTGTCGTGGGCGGCGCTGCGCCGTCATCTCGACGATCGGCGGGTGATCGCGTTCATCCTGCTCGCCACCCAGTACGACATGCTCGCCACCACGCTGCAGGCGCTGCGGGTGCAACCCGACAGCCGCGTCTGAACTCCGCTCAGGAGTTCGCCACCGCGCGCGCCGCGGTGACGTCTGGGCGTCGGTTGGCCAACACCGGCAGGGCGCGGCGGAGTCCGTCGACCTCGCCGAGATCGAGGTCGACCACCAGCAACCCGGGCTCGGCACCGAGCCCGGCGATGGGCTCACCCGCGGGCGAACACACCACACTGTGCCCGACGCCCAGCGGTGCGGTGCCGGTGACCGTTTCGCCACTGGCCTCGGGATCGGCCTGGTCGCAGGCCACCACGAACGACGTCGCATCCAGCGCGCGGGCCCGCGCCAGCAGCGACCACTGCTCGGCCTTCCCCGGCCCGCGTCCCCACGACGCGCACACCACGATCAGCTGTGCGCCACGCGCCGCGAGTTCGGTGAACAGCTCCGGAAACCTGATGTCGTAACAGGTCGCGAAGCCCACGGGGACGCCGGCGATGTCGACAAGCCGCAGGTCGTCGCCCGGCGCCACCGCATCGGACTCGGCATACCCGAAGGCGTCGAACAGGTGGATCTTGTCGTAGTGGGCACGGATCTGCGGTCCGGTGATCAGCAGGGTGTTGCGGACCCGTCCGTCGTCGGCGGGGGTGAACATGCCGACGACGACGGTGATGCCCGCCGACTGCGCGATCGCGTCGACCGCCGACGCCCATCGGCCGTCGAGTGGCTCGGCCACGTCGCTGAGCCTCCCGCCGAATCGGCACATCATCGCCTCGCCGAACACCACCAGGTCGGCGCCGTCCGCTGCGGCCGCACGCGCCTGTGCGTCAATCACCGTGAGGTTCGCGTCGGGGTCGGAACCGCTGCTGACCTGCGCGAGCGCCACGCGCAGGCGGGGGGTCGTCGAACTCATGTGTCCTCCTGGTTCACCATCGGAATTCGAGGTATACATAACGTATGCAGAGTGTGTCGGGCCGCGACAAGGCCTACGAGTACGTCCGCGACGTCGTACTGACCTCGCCCACCGCGGCCGGCGCCTTTCTCAACGAGCAGGAACTCGCCACCCGGATCGGCGTCTCGCGCACCCCGGTCCGCGAGGCCCTGCTCATGCTGCAGGCCGAGGGACTCGTCGAACTGGTACCGAAGCGGGGCGCGCACGTGCCCGCCATGTCGGGCAGACAACTGCGGGAGCTGATGGACCTGCGTGGCGTCCTGGAACGCCACGCGGCGTCCGCCGTGATCCGCACCGGCACCGCCCCGGTGGCCGCGATGCGCGCGGCGCTGGCGCAACAGCACGCCTTGGCCGACATCGAAACCCCAGGTGCGGCAAAGGAATTCATCGACATCGACGGCCGGTTCCACCAGTTGCTGATCGACGCCGCGGGCAGCGAACTGTTGTCCACGACGTATGCCGGTCTGCGCACCCGGCAGTTGCGGGCGGGCCTGACCGCCCTGTCCACCACGCACGACCGCCAGCAGGCGGTGTGCCGCGAGCACGAGGCGATCGTGGAGGCACTCGAACTCGGTGATGATGCGTTGACCCACAAGGCGATCGACGACCACTTACAGATCACGCTGCAGGCTCTGCTGCTGGGCTGAAGCCCATCCGCAGTGCGTGTTCCTCGGATTCGGCCGCGTCCGGGTCGGAGCCGAGGGCCAGCCCGATCAGGGTGAGCACGCCGACAAAGCCCACGTAACCGGCGACCGGCACCCAGCTGTCGGTCTTGTCGAGCAGGAAGGTGAACACCAGTGGCGCCAGCGCCCCGCCGAACACCCCGGCGATGGTGTAGGCCAGTGAGCTGCCCGTCGAGCGCAGCCGCACGGGGAACTGTTCGGTGACGAACGCCGCCTGCGGTCCGTACATGAAGGAGTGGAAGGCCAGCCCGATGGTGACGCCGACGATCAACAGCGGCAACGATTCTCCGCCGATGATGAGGAAGAACAGCACGCTCCAGATCACCCCGCCGACCGCGGCGGTCGCGTAGACCAGCCTGCGGTTCACCCGGTCGGAGACCGCTCCGGCGAACGGAATGAGAAACAGCTGGAACGCCGATCCCACCAGGATCGCGATGAGTACCTCGCTGCGATTGAAGCCGAGTTTGTTGACGCCGTAGGTGATGGCGAAGACGGTGAACAGTGCGTAGATGACGTCGGGGGCGATACGCGAGAGGATTGCCGAGAGCAACGAGGTGCCCTGGGTACGGAAGACCTCACTGACCGGCGCCTCCGCGCGGTCCTCGCTTTCCTGCAAAGCCTGGAACACCGGCGTGTCCTCCAGACGCAACCGGATCCAGAGTCCGAACGCCACCAGCACCGCCGACAGCAGGAAGGCGATGCGCCATCCCCACGATTCGAACGCGCTCTCGCTCAGCGTGACGGTGAGCAGCGCCAACGCGCCATTGGCCAGCAGGTTGCCCGCGGGCGGTCCGATCTGGGCCGCCGACGACCAGAATCCCCGTCGCTCGGGTGGGCCGTACTCACTCGACAGCAGCACCGCGCCACCCCACTCGCCACCGACGGCGACGCCCTGCGCGAAACGCATGATCACCAGCACGATGGGGGCGGTGACCCCGATCGCGTCGTAGCTCGGGATGAGGCCGATGGCGAAGGTGGTCACGCCGATGAGGATCAACGTCATCACCAGCAGTCGTTTGCGGCCGATGACGTCGCCGAGACGTCCGAAGACGAATCCGCCGATCGGGCGGGCCACGTAGCCGACGGCGTAGGTCGAGAAGGCCAACAGCGTCCCGGTCAGCGGATCGCTGTCGGGAAAGAAGACTGCCGGGAAAACCAGCGCCGCGGCCGCGGAGTAGACCGCAAAGTCATACCACTCCAGCGCGGTTCCGGTCAGACTCGCCGCAAAGGCTTTGACCAGTGATTTCTTGTCGACTGAGGGCTCAGTCATGGGTCATTCCCACTTTCGTTCGGGACGGTTCGCTCCGTTGTTCAGTCTCCATACTTGCTGTATACAAGACGTATGCGCAATACCTGGAGCGCATCGAAACACGAAAGTAACGAAGGGGTCCGACCCATGCTCACGTTCACCCTCCCCGACGACTCCACCGTCTCGGTCGAGCCCACGGTGCTGCTCAATGCCGGATACGCGGGTCGTGACCAGGACGAGGTCGCCGCCCATATCGAAGAGTTGGCGCGGCTCGGAGTGCCCGCTCCGACGGTCACGCCTGCGCTCTACCCCATCGCGCCCTACCTCGCCCAGCAGACCGGTGAGGTGCGGGTGCAGCACGGCCACACCTCCGGGGAGGCGGAGTGGGCGCTGATCGTGCTCGGCGACTCGCGCGACGACGTGCTGCTCACCGTGGCCTGCGATCACACCGATCGCGACCTCGAGGTGCACAGCGTGGCGTGGAGCAAGAACGCCTCACCCGACATTCTGGGCACCGGCGCGTGGCGTCTGGCCGACATCGCCGACCACGTCGACGACATCACCCTGTCGGCCTGGGTGGGCCACGGCGACGGCCCGGCCGACACCCTCATCCAGACCGGTTCGCTGGCCGACCTGCTCTCCCCCGACTATTGGCTCGACGTCCTCGCGCAGCGGGACCTGCTCCACCGCGGCACGATCCTGATCTCCGGCACCATCTCCATGCTCGACGGAGTGGATCAGTTCGCCGACGCCTGGCGGGTCGCGCTGACCGACCACACCACCGGCCAGAGCATCGAATGCGGTTATCGCACAGTGCGAATGCCCGAACCCATCGGCTGAGGCACGAGCGGAGCCACAACCGCCGTCAGTTCGCCGCGGCGGCGGAGGCGGCACGCACCAGCGGGGCCACGCCCTCGGCGAACCAGTAGGCCTCCTCGATGTGCGGCTGCCCCGACAAGACGAAATGGTCGACACCCAGGGCTTGGTACTGCCCGATCAGGTCGGCCACCTCGGCGTGGCTGCCGACCAGGGCGGTGCCCGCACCGGGCCGCACCAGGCCATAGCCCGCCCACAGCCCGGGATACACCTCGAGATTCGCCAGGTCGGCGTTGAGCGCGAGTTGACGGCGCTGTCCCTCGGATTCGCTCTGCTGCAACCGTTCTCGCGCCAAGGTGATCAGCGCCGGGTCCATCCTGCTCACCAGCTTGCGCGCCTCGGCCCACGCCTCCTCTCGGGTGTCGCGGGTGATCACGTGGGCGCGGATACCGAAGGACAGTTCGCGGCCGTACCGGGCGGCACGGGCGCGCACATCGTCGATCAGTGCGCCCACCTTGTCCGGCGGCTCGGTCCAGGTGAGGTAGGTGTCGACGTGGGCGGCGGCCACCTCGCGCGCCGCCTCGCTCGCGCCGCCGAAGAACACCGGCGGCGCCGGGCGCGGCGGTCGTCCCACGGTGGCGCCGGTGACGTCGAGGTACTCGCCGGCGAAGTCGTACGGCGTCCCCGACCATGCGCCGCGCACGATCTGCAGGAACTCGCCGGTGCGCGCGTAGCGCTGCTCCTTGGTGAGCCGGTCGCCGTAGCGCTCCTGCTCTTCGCGGTCGCCGCCGGTCACGATGTTCAATGCCAGGCGGCCGCCGGACAGGTCGGCGAAGGTCGCGGCCTGCTGCGCGGCGAGCGTCGGGGTGATCAGTCCGGGCCGAAAGGCGACGAGAAACTTCAGCCGGCTGGTCTCCCGGATGAGCGCGGCGGTGGTCACCCACGCGTCGTGGCACCACGTGCCGGTCGGGGTGAGCACCGACTCGAAGCCCAGGTGTTCGGCGGTCTTGGCGACCAAGGTCAGATAGTCGAGGTCGGGGGCGCGGTGCGCCGACGCGGTACCCAGCACACCCGAGGACTGCAGCGCACCGATCACCTCGCGGCCGTCGCCGGAGGTGGGCAGAAACCAGTGGAAGTGGGTGGTCATCGGGCGTACTCCTCGGCAACGTCGACGTCGATGGGGGCGCCCGTCCCCACGCCGAGGTGCGCCAGGACGCGTTCGCGCAGCTCCACCAGGCGCAGGTCGTCGCGGTGGCGCGGCCGCTCGACGTCGACGGCGACGCTGTGGGCGATCTCGCCGTCGGAGAGGACGAGCACGCGGTCGGCGAGGAGCACGGCCTCCTCCACGTCGTGGGTCACCAGCAGCACGGCGAATCCGTGACGCTGCCAGAGCCGGACCAGCAGGGTGTGTGCCTCGATCCGGGTGAGCGCGTCGAGTGCGCCGAACGGCTCGTCGAGCAGCAGCAGTTCGGGCTGCCGCACGAGTGCACGCGCCAGCGATGCCCGCTGCGCTTCGCCGCCCGACAAGGTCAACGGCCACGCGTCCACGCGATGCGAGAGCCCCACCTCGCCGAGTGCCTCGACCGCCCGCTGTGCGGGATTGTCGCCGGAGAGGTTGAGCGACAAGTTCTTTCGCACGGATCGCCACGGCAGCAGCCGCGGTTCCTGGAAGGCCACCGCACGTGACCCGTCGACTTCCAACCGCCCACCGTGGTCGGCGTCGAGCCCTGCGACGATCCGCAGTAGCGTCGACTTGCCCGAGCCGGACCGGCCCACCAGGGCGACGATCTCCCCGCGGCGCAACGTGAGGTCGATGCCGTGCAGGATCTCGACGTCGCCGAAGGATCGCGTGATCTGCTCGGCGCGGACCACCACGTCCGTGTGGGCCACATCGGTGTCGGCCACATCGGTATCGGGGGCGGTCACCGGGCCACCCGCCAACGCAGCAGCCACGCTTCGAGTGCCCGCACGATCGAGTCGCTGAGCAGCCCAAGGAACGCGTAGATCACCAGTCCGAGAACGATGATGTCGTTGCGCAGGTAGGTGCGTGCGTTCATCACGAGATAGCCCAAGCCGGCGTCGGCGTTGATCTGTTCGGCGACGATCAGCGACAGCCAGGCGACGCCGAGCGAGAGCCGGAATCCGGTCAGCGCGCTGGGCATCGCCCCGGGCAGGATCACCGCACGCGCCAGTCCCAACCGGCCGAGCCCCACCGATCGTCCCGCCTCGATGAGCTTGGGGTCGACGCCCCCGATACCCGAGACCAGGTTCAGGTAGAGCGGGAACAGCACGCCGAGGGCCACCATGTACACCTTGGGTTCCTCGCCGATGCCGAACCACACGACGAACAGCGGGATGAGACCGAGGAATGGGATGGTGCGCAGCATCTGCAGAGGCGGGTCGATGGCCAGGTCGGCGACGCGGAAGAATCCGACCAGCAGGCCGAGCACCACGGCCACCGAAACACCCAGCGCCAGACCGATTCCGACGCGCTGCAGGGATACCGCGAGAGCATCCTGCAGTTCTCCGTCGGCCCACAGTTCTTTCGCGGCGGCCCACACCTGGGTGGGTGGGGAGAGCTTGCTCTCGGGGATCACTCCCCGGTCCGAGAGCACCTGCCATGCCACCAGCAGGGCTATCGGCGAGATCAGGCGCAGCAGTGGCGTCAGTGGTACTCGCGTGCGTGTGCGGGGTGCCCTGACGGGCACCGATGCGGTGGCCGTGGCGCGTGTCCGCGGTGCACCCGCGATCAGAAGGTCGGTCATCCCGTCGCCCCCGTCCCGGCGAGTGCGCCGTTGAATTGTTCGTCGAAGTAGTCGGCGGCCGTGGGATGGGTGGGGATCACCTTCGCGTCGGCGAACAGGTTGATGAGCCGCTGCTGCTTGGCGATCTGCTCGGGTCCGATCGGCACGATCCCGCCCGACGACGTCGCGAAGGTGGCGCGGGCGATCGGTTCGGGAAGCTTGGTCAGCTTGCTGTAGGTCGGAATCCACTCGTTCTCGTGGGTCACCGCCCACTGGTTGGCGCGGGAGAGCCGGGCGACGAGGTCGTTGATGGCCTTGCGCTTCGGCTGATCGGCGATGGACGCATCCGACGCCAGGTAGTAGGCCTGCTGGGTCACCAGGCCCGCACCGTCGGACACCACCGTGGCACCGTGCTGGGAGATGGCCACCTGCGCGAACGGGTTCCACACCGCCCAGGCATCCACCTGACCGTTGGTGAACGCCGACAGCCCTTCGGTGGGCGTGAGGAACGTCTGCTCGATGTCGGCGGGTTTGAGACCGGCCTGATCGAGAAGTGCGAGCACCAGTCCGTTGGAACTCGACCCCTTGGTGAAGGCCACCTTCTTGCCCTTGAGGTCGGCGATCGAGCGCACCGACGATCCCGGAGGCACGAGCAGGAAGTCGCCGGGCTTCGAACGCGCCTGCACGGCAACGATCTTCAGCTTCGCGCCGCTCGCCTGGGCGAAGACGGGCGGCACGTCACCGGTGCCGCCGATGTCGACCTTGCCGGCGGACGCGGCCTCCAGCAGCGGCGGCCCCGATTCGAACGACGCCCACGTGATGTCGTACGGGAGATCCTTGAGCTCACCGGAGGCCTCCAGCAGCGACTCGGTCTGCTTCACCTGGTCGCCGACGGTCAGGGTGATCCTGTCGTTTCCGGATGAGCTTGCGCCCGAGCTTGATTCGTCCGACGAGCAGGCACTCAACGAGACTGCCAAAACGGCGGCCACACCTGCCGCGACGGCACTGAAACGCTTCGCGAACAACACGCTCTCCCTTCGACGTCCCGATACGTCCTCGGGCTCCGGAGAGAATTGTGGGCCGCAGCCGATGCCCGATTCCAGCCGCCACCGCCGACACGCGCTCACTCTCGGGTGAGAGTGCGCAGGTCAGCGGGCTGCACGGCACTTGGGATCGCCGCGACGTTAAGTGGCTTCCTCATCGCGGGTGCGCAGACGGGTGCGGTGGTTCGCCCGCGTCGTGTCGGGTTCGCGCGGGTCGTATCGGTTCGCGCGGGTGGTCGACGGCCCGCGCGAACGGAGAAGACCCGCGGGAGGCGGATCAGATCGCGCGATAGTCCCGCACCGACATGCGATGCCCCCGCCGCGGCGCCCAGGTGCCGTGCAGTTCGGCCATGCGGATGATCCGATAGCGTTGTCCCGCATAGGGTTCGAGTAGCTCCAGCATGCCGTCGTCGTCGACGGCACGACCGATCAGGGTGTGACCCACCAGCGCCGGGATGTGATAGTCGCCCACCGGCACCGCATCGGCGTCGCCGACGGCCCGCGTCCGTGTTTCGGCGACGGTCCACGCCCCGACGCCGCGCAACACGTCGAGTCGGTCGACGTGACGCTCGACGTCGAGTGTGGTGGCGCCCCGGATCGTCCGGGCGCGCACCGGCTCGGCGCCACTGCGATGCCACTCCCACGACGGAATCTGCGCCCACACCCGCTGCGGCGGGGGCACCCGCATGTCGGCCGGCACCGGACCGGGTGCGGGTTCGCCGAAGACGCGCAGGATGTGCCGCCACGCACGCCACGCCTCGGTACCCACCACCTTCTGCTCGAGGATGGCCGGCGCGAGGGCCTCCCACACACGACCGGTGCTACCGATCCGCAGACCGGCCGACAGTGCCACCAGTCGCGCGACGGCATCGTCACGGACCGTGAGGGCGCGGGGGTCGTCGTTGACGCCGAGCATGTCGGGCACGTGATGGAGCAGCCAGTCGGCACCCGGACCCCAGGCCCGCGCCCGCACCGACCCGTCGCGCATCCGGATGGCGAGGGTGCCCGGGCCGTCGGGGGTGTGCACCGCACGCCACACCGATCCGTCGGCGGCGTACCGAAACGCGGGATCGCCGCTGCCCCGTCGGTGCACACCGAGCGTGGCCCGCAGGTCCACTCGCTCGGGCGGTGTCCACGTCCGGGAGGATTCGGCCACACTCATCGCCGACAATTCTAGTGCGCGCGGCTCAACCGGCTTCAAAGCGTGCCAAGTGAGCGTGGATTTGCGACCAACTTCGGCATCGGCACCATCCGCGTATCCGTCTGGGGCACTGTCATACTCATCAACAGAGTGTCCGAGGAGGACGACATGTGTACACGCGTCATGTGGCCCGATGCCGACGGATCGGTCATCGTCGGACGGAATATGGACTTCCGTAGGGATCTGGCCACCAATCTGTGGGCGTTCCCCCGTGGGATCAGCCGCGATGACGGCATCGAGGGAGCGCTCACGTGGACGTCGAAGTACGGCAGCGTCATCGCGGCCGCCTTCGACATCATCTCGGTCGACGGCATGAACGAGGTCGGACTCGCCGGACATGTGCTGTGGCTCGCCGAATCCACCTACGCCGAGTACGACCCGTCACGTCCGGCGCTGAGCCAGGCCATGTGGCTGCAATACTTCCTCGACAACTTCGCCACCGTCGACGAGTGCGTCGCCTGGATCAACGAGACAGATGTTCAGGTGATCCAGATGCCCGACCCCACCGGCGGTCAGCCGCCGACCATTCATCTCGCCCTCGACGATGCCACCGGCGACTCGGCGATCATCGAATACCTGGATGGGAAGGTGCACGTCTATCACAGCAGGAAGTACCACGTGATGACGAACTCCCCCTCCTACGATCAGCAGATCGAACTGCTCAAGCGGTGGGAGGGTCTCGGCGGTGATCAGCCGCTGCCCGGCGACACCCTCGCCGAACACCGGTTCGCACGCGCCGCCTACTACGGGTCACGACTGCCGAAACCCACCAGTCAGCTCCAGGCGAGCGCCAGCATGTTCAGCGTGATCCGAAATGCCGCCCAACCGTTCCGCGTCGGGGACAACCCGGACAGTCCCGACGAGTCCGAAACCATCTGGCAGGTGGTGCTCGATCTGACCCGCAAGCGCTACGTATACCAGTCGACGATTCGCCCCAACATCGTGTGGGTCGACTTCGCCGACCTCGACTTCAGTGAGGGCACACCGCAACTCAAGCTCGACATCTGTGGCGAACTGGCTCTCGAGGGCGGCATCGCGGGCAACGTGGCCAAGGACTTCAAGGACGTCGGTCCGATGACGTTCCTGTCGTTCAAGCTGCTGTCACAGCTCGACGGCTGATCGCTGCGGCGGCTAACACATCGAGAAACTCCTTGACGTGGGCCGAAAGTCCCGTTACGCCTCCGGTCTGCGGGCGCAGACTGGAGGTATGAGGTACGCAGAATTCATCACCGTCGGCGTCGACGGATCCTCGACGTCACTGGCCGCGGTGCGCTGGGCCACGCACACCGCGACGATCCACCACACCGGCCTCGACATCGTCTACGCGATCGACGCGGTGTCTCCGCCGCTGGTCACCTACGCCATTCCGGACGCCTATTTCGACGGCATGCGGATCCACGGGCGCGAGGTCCTCGACGAGGCGCAGACGGTGGCCGCGACATTCGATCCGTCTCCTCCGGTACGGACCCACATCATCGGTGATTCGCCGCGAGGTGCACTGCTCACGAGGTCGAAGCATGCCTCGATGCTGGTGGTCGGTGCCTCCGGCACCGGACGGGCGGGGACGATACTCGGCTCGGTGCCCACCGCACTCGTCGCCCACTCCAAGTGTCCGGTCACCGTGGTGCGCGAGGCAGCGCCCGGTCGCCCCACGTCGGACGTGGTGGCGGTGGGTGTGGACGGGTCCCAGGACTCGCTGGTCGCGCTGGAATGGGCCGCCGATGAAGCCGTCGCACGCGGTGCCCGACTCGACGTGATCGCGGCCTGGGATTCCTCGGGCTTCGTGGAGGCCGGCGCGGCCTTCGCGGGAGTTGCCGAGCAGATCGAGAACACGTTGGCCGACGCGGTGGGCAAGGTGCGTACACGTCTTCCCGACCTGCCTGTGCAGTCACACGTCATCGACGGCTCGCCGGTCGATGCGCTCGTCAAGGCGTCCGACACCGCCGATCTGATGGTGCTCGGCCATCGCGGTCGCGGCGGCTTCGGCGGTCTGCTGCTGGGTTCGACGACCCGCAGGGTGCTCAACGAGGCGCACTGCCCGCTGACTGTCGTGCACTGACCCCCGGGTTACCCCCGTCGGTAGCGTTCGCAACCCACCGGGGGTTCGGGCGGTTCGCGGTAGACCAATTCGGGGATCGGCATGCTGACCGGTTCGGCCGTGGTGAGGGTGAACGCTTCGCCGTGGTGGCTCAGTTCGATCGGATCGCCCCCGGTCAACGTGTAGGTCACGGTGTTGCCGTCGACGGCCACCACGATCTTGCTTCCGCACACCACCATGCGGAAGGTCATCGCGCTCAGTTGTGTCGGCAGCCGTGGTGCGAACGTGATGTGTCCACCGAAATCCCGCATTCCGCCGAGTCCGGCGACGATGCCCAGCCAGGTTCCGGCCATGGCAGCGAGATGCATTCCGGCAGAGGTGTTTCCGTGCAGGTCGCGCAGATCCATGAACGACGTCTCCACGATGTAGTCGAACGCGAGGTCGACGTAGCCCACCTCGGCGGCGACGACGCCCTGTGACCACCCCGACAATGACGAGTCACGGCAGGTGATCTGCTCGTAGTAGTCGAAGTTGCGCTGCTTCTCCTCCAGTGTGAACGCGTCGCCGAACAGATAGAGGGCCAGCACGAGGTCGGCCTGCTTGACCACCTGCTTGCGGTAGAGCTCGAAGTACGGGTAGTTCAGCAGCAACGGGTAGCGGCCCCGTGAGGCCTCGAAATCCCATTCGCCGAGCGCGGTGAAGTTCTCGGATTGTTCGTGTACCCCGAGAGTGTCGTTGTAGTCGAGCGTCATCCGGTCGGCGCGGTTCTCCCACGCCGCGATCTCCTCGGGTTTCACGCCGAGACCGCGGGCGAGGTCGGGGTGACGCTTACATGCCGCGGCGGCCTCGAGCAGGTTCTGCTTGGCGGCGAGGTTGGTGAACGCGTTGTTGTTGACCACTGCGGTGTACTCGTCGGGGCCGGTGATCCCGTCGATGCGGAATCGCCCGTCGCCGCCGAAGTGCCCGAGGGACAACCAGAGTCGCGCGCACTCCACGAGTAGTTCGAGGCCGTAGTCCTTCTCGAACTCGACGTCGCCGGTGGCGTACACATATTTCGCAACGGCCATCGCGATGTCACCGGTGAGATGTACCGCGGCGGTACCTGCAGGCCAGTACCCGGAGCACTCGTCGCCGTTGACGGTGCGCCAGGGGAACATCGCGCCGCGCTGCCCCAGTTCGATGGCACGGTCCTTGGCCTTGTCCAGGGTGCTGTGCCGCCACCGCAGCACCTCCCGTGCCTCGTGGGCGCGGGTGTAGGTCAACATCGGGAGCACGAATGTCTCTGTGTCCCAAAAGGTGTGGCCGTCGTACCCGGATCCGGTGAGTGCCTTGGCGCCGATCGACCGGCCCTCACACCGCGCGCCCGCCTGCAGCACGTGGAACAGCGCGAACCGGATGGCCTGTTGCAGTTCGGGATCCCCGTCGATCTCGATGTCGACGTCGTACCAGTACTGGTCGAGATACTCGCGTTGTTCGGCGACGAGGCGATCCCAGCCGACGGTCATCGCCATCGCCAGCGCCGCGTCGACCTGGGCGCGCAGCGCGGGCACCGAGCGCTGCGAGGACCAGCCGTAGCCGATGAACTTGGTCAGCACGATGGTTTCGCCCTGGGCCAGCGGGGCCGCGATGGTCAGGCGGGCGAGGTCGTCGTCGGAGGTGATGGTGCGCGTGGCCCCGTCGGGGAGTTCCACGAGGTGGTCCATGCCGGCCGCCACGTACCGGCCGGATTTGCGGGTGTGGTGCACCAGCAGTGCCCTGTTGCCGTCGGCGACGGCGAAATCGTTGACCAGCGCCGATTCCGGGATGGCGGCCAGGCGGGGGTCCTCCTTGTGTCTGCTCGCGATGGGCTGGTTGGCGAGCAGATCCGACTGCAGCACGATGCGGAGGTCCTCGGCGTCGTCGGACTGCACTTCGTAGCGGATCGCGGCGATCGACCGGTTGGTGAACGACACCAACCGTTCCGACCGGATCGTCACCCGCCGGCCGGTGGGCGACTCCCACACCGTGGTGCGCTTCAAGAGCCCTGCCCGCATGTCGAGCACCCGGGAGTGCTCGATGGTCTTGCCGTAGCGCATGTCGAACTGTTCATCCCCGACGAGCAGCCGGATGATCTTTCCGTCGGTGACGTTGATGATCGTCTGGCTCGACTCCGGGTAACCGAACGCCACCTCCGCGTGCGGGAGCTCGCGCAGTTCGTAGACACCGTTGAGGTAGGTTCCGGGCTCACCGATCGGTTCGCCCTCTTCCAGATTGGCGCGAAGTCCGAGGTACCCGTTCGACAGCGCGAACAGGGTCTCGTTGCACGGCAGCCCGTCACCTTCGACGCCGTGCCAGCGCAGCTCCCACGGATCGACCTCGAAACCCTGCATCGTCACTCTCCCAACAGTTCGGACAGATCGTCGACCACGATGTCGGCACCGGCGTCACGCATGGCGTCGACGTGGCCGGGCCCTTCACGATTGACGCCGATCACGTAACCGAAATGCCCGGCGCGACCGGCCTGCAGTCCGGAGATCGCGTCCTCGAACACGGCCGCGTTCTCGGGTGCCACTCCCATCACCTCGGCGCCCGCGAGGTAGGAGTCGGGTGCGGGTTTGCCCGACAGGCCGCGCGCGACGATGTCGTTGCCGTCGATCCGGTGTTCCACGTAGTGGGAGAGATCGGCCGCGTCGAGCACCTGTGCCCCGTTCTTCGACGAGGTCACCACCGCGATGTGCACGCCGTGCTTCTCCATCGCGTCGAGGTAGCGCACCGATCCGGGGTAGGCCTTGGCCTCACCGCGCCCGACGGCGGCGAGGAACTCGTCGTTCTTCGACGTTCCGATCCGTTCCACCAGGGCGTCGTCGGCCGGCAGCCCCCGCGACTCGAGGAAGGTGCGCACACCATCGGCGCGCGGCCTGCCGTCGACGTAGGTGATGTAGTCGTCCTTGGTGAACGGTCGGGTGGTGTCACCCTGGTCGGGCAGCGACTCGAGGTAGTGGTTGAATGCGCGCGTCCACGCGGTGAAATGGACGGCCGCGGTGGCGGTGAGCACGCCGTCGAGGTCGAACAGGGCCACCGAAATGTTCTCGGGCAGTCCAGTCTCGGGATTGATGGGCGTCACAGCGGTGTCCTTCCGGATCGGTCCACCGGGCGCCGGAGCCGGCACAACCCGATGGTTCACGGGTTATTCACCTCGGGTTTTCCCCTTCGCTCGGTGTCAACCCAAGGGCGCCTTGATCATTCGCGGCCCGCCGAGGCCCGGCACAGACATCACACTATCAATGGTCACCGGTTCTTCGGGTGACATCGGAAAGGGGGACCGCCACTCGACGCGAGTGCATGGTTCTCCGGGTAACGTGAGTCGGCCCGGTCTACGGTGGCAGCCATGGACGGGGCCGATTCGATCACGCTGCGCGTCATGCGCAATCCGGTGTTCGCGGCGGTCTACGAGCGGTTGTGGCGGCCCACCTTCACGCGGCTGTTTAGTCTCGGCGGTAGCGCCACCGCAGACTACGACCGCGCGCTACGCGCCTATCTCTGCCGGCCCGGCGAACGCCTCGTGCTCGACGTCGCGTGCGGTCCCGGAAACTACACGCGCGGTATCGCCGACGGTCTCACCGGGGACGGCCGCTGTGTGGGAATCGACTTCTCCGCACCCATGCTGACGCAGGCGGTGCGCACCAATCGGAGTGGCCGCGCGCACTACATCCGAGCCGACGCGCATCGGCTGCCGGTGGCCGACAACAGCTTCGACGTGGTGACCTGCCTGGCCGCGCTCTACCTGATCCCCGATCCGCTTCCGGTGATCGACGAACTGGTCCGCGTGACCCGCCCGGGTGGGGAGATCATCGTTTTCGCCTCGGCCTCAACCGATCTCACGTCGCTGCCCGGGGTTGGTGCGCTGACGTCGATGTTCGGCTACCGGATCTTCGACCACCACGAACTCGTCGACCGGTTCCGCCGCGCCGGGGCGGTAGGCGTCGAACAGACCGTCACCGGCCTCGGGCAATACGTCCTCGCCCGCACCCCCGACCCCTGACCGTCGAGCGTGCCCAGAACCGCGTCGAGCGTGCCCAGAACCGCGTCGAGCGTGCCCAGAACCGCGTCGAGCGTGCCCAGAACCGCGTCGAGCGTGCCCAGATCCGCGTCGAGCGTGCCCAGATCCGCGTCGAGCGTGCCCAGAACCGCGTCGAGCGTGCCCAGAACCGCGTCGAGCGTGCCCAGATCCGCGTCGAGCGTGCCCAGAACCGCGTCGAGCGTGCCCAGAACCGCGTCGAGCGTGCCCAGAACCGCGTCGAGCGTGCCCAGAACACTCTTCGAGGGCACGCTCAACCTGAAAGTGGGCACGCTCAACCCGACGGTGGTTTCGACAAGCTCAACCAGCGGAAGGCAGCTCAACCAGCGAAAGGTGGTTTCGACAAGCTCAACCAGCGAAGGCAGCTCAACCAGCGAGACGGGCGGTGCGGTCAGAGGTTGATCATGTGCCCGATCGCACCGTGGAACGTCTCCTGCAGGGCCTCGCTCATCGTCGGGTGGGTGTGCACGTTGCGGGCGAGTTCCTTCGCGGTGAGGTCCCACTTGTGGGCCAGGGTCATCTCGGGGAGCATCTCGGAGACGTTGTCGCCGACGAGGTGCCCGCCGAGCAGTTCGAACGTCGACGCATCGGTGACCAGCTTGGCGAAGCCGGCCGGCTCCGCGAGCCCCTGCGCCTTGCCGTTGGCGCTGAACGGGAAGGTGGTCACCTTCACGTCGTAGCCCTCGTCCTTGGCCTGCTGCTCGGTGAGCCCGAAGGACGCCACCTGCGGCTGGCAGAACGTGGCACGCGGCATGAACCGGTAGTCACCGAGCGTCATGGTCTCGGCTCCGGAGATGGTCTCCGCGGCCACCACGCCCTGCGCCTCGGCCACGTGGGCCAGTTGCAGCTTGGCGGTCACGTCGCCGATCGCGTAGATGCCCTCGACATTGGTGCGCATGAAGTCGTCGATGGCGATGGCGCCACGTTCGGTGAGCTCCACCCCGGTCTTCTCCAGCCCGAACCCTTCGACGCGCGGCGCAAATCCCACCGACATGAGCACCTTGTCGACAGTGATCTCGCCGTCGTTGTCCTTGGCGTCCTTGTAGGTGACGGTGACGCTGTCCCCGTTGTCTTTGACGGTCTGCACCTTGGTCGAGGTGAGTACCTTCACGCCCAGCTTCTTGTACTGCTTGGCGATCTCCTTGGAGACGTCGGCGTCCTCGTTGGGCAGCACGCGGGGCAGGAATTCGATGATGGTGACGTCGACGCCGTAGTTGGCCAGCACGTACCCGAACTCCATGCCGATGGCGCCCGCGCCGACGATGACGATCGAGCCGGGCAGCTCACGGGTCAGGATCTGGGTCTCGTAGGTCACCACGTTCTCCGACAGTTCGACGCCGGGCAGCAGCTTCACGGTGGAGCCGGTGTCGATGATGACGTTGTCGAAGGTGATCTCCCGATCGGCGTCCTCGCCATGCACGACGATGGTCTTGGCGTCGGTGAACACCCCGTACCCGTTGATCTCGGTGATCTTGTTCTTCTTCATCAGGAAGTGCACGCCCTTGACGATGCCCTCGGACACCTTACGGCTGCGGTCGAAGGCGGCTCCGAAGTCGAACGTGACCTCGCCGGACATGCCGAAAGTGGAGGCCTGATGGTTGAAGATGTGGGCCAGTTCGGCGTTGCGCAGCAGCGCCTTGGACGGAATGCATCCGACGTTCAGACAGACACCGCCCCAATACTTCTCTTCGATGACGGCGGTTTTCTTGCCCAGCTGGGCGGACCGGATCGCGGCCACGTACCCACCCGGACCGGCACCCAGGACAACTGTTTCAAAGTGTTCAGCCACAAATGCCAGCCTACTTCCACCGCGCGGGCGGCCGCACAGCGTTGCGGTACCCGCCGGTAACGTCCTCGGTCACTGCCGCACGAACACGCCGTCGTTGATGTCGTCGGCGTAGTACTCGATGGTCATCCGGGGACCGTCGAAGGTCACCTTGGAGACCGATCCCGGTGCGGCGTTCTCGTTGCTCAGCGTGAAGGTGAAGGTGTTGCCGTCCCAGTGGGTGAGTTCGCGGGTCGTCTGTCCGTCGGGCCCCATCGCCAGCACCAGCTTCCCGCCGGACTCGCGCACCGTCGCCGGACCGTAGTACGCGTTACCGTAGGTACCGGCATAGGTCGAGAGTGGCTGTGCCGGAGCCGGATTCGCGGGCGCATGCTGGCCGACGAGGCTTCCCTCCGGTTTCGAGATCGACGCGTAAGCCGTGGCATAGAGATCCCGCCACGCCTCCCGGACCTTGCCGAACTCGACGATGTCGAGGAACTCGGCACACAGGGCGTCGACCGCGCCGATCGGTGCGGCGTTCGACAATGCGACGATCGCCACATTCGCCGAGGGCAGCACCAGGAAGTTCGTTCCCGCCCCCATGGCGAAGGCACCCGCGTGACCGTAGCGGGTGCGACCGCCGCTGCCGACGTCGGCATTGAACCCGTATCCGTAGAAACCGGCGCGGTCGGCCGGCTCGGCCGACGGTGCCGACACGATCTGCGGAGTCACCGCAGGGGTCAGCGCGTCGGGGCTGATGAACTGCTTCCCGCCGACCTTCCCGTCGGCCAGCAGCATCTCGAGCCAGCGGGCGACGTCGTTGACCGACGACGACACCCCGCCGGCGGGGGACTGCGCGTCCGGGTCGCGCTGCTCGGGGGTCTTGACCCACTTCCCGTCGACCATCACGTGGCCGACGACGCGGTTGGATCGAGCCTCGAAGTCGGCGAAACGCGACGACGTGCGCGTCATGCCCAGGGGGCCGTAGAGCGCCGTGGCCGACAGCGTCTCCCAGTCCGTCCCGGCGCCGTGTGCGACGGACTCGGCGGCCGCGGTGACCCCGAAGTTCGTGTAGTCGTAGGTGATCCGGAAGGGTTGCAGCGGCACGTAGCGGAGCCGCTGGAGAATGGTGGCCCTGTCGTAGCCGAGGTCTTCGAGTTTGTCCCCGGCGTGGTCGGGCAGCCCGGAACGGTGTGCGTACATGTCACCGACGGTCACCGTCCGTGTCACGTACGGGTCGGCGAGGACGAAACCCGGCAGGCCCGCGGCAACCGGAGTGCTCCAGGTGATCCGACC
This sequence comes from Gordonia sp. NPDC003425, assembly GCF_053588635.1. NCBI lineage: Bacteria > Bacillati > Actinomycetota > Actinomycetes > Mycobacteriales > Gordoniaceae > Gordonia > Gordonia sp. NPDC003425. Next base: position 42,860 of record NZ_JBSFQI010000014.1, read on the forward strand.
GTCGGTGATCAGCTTGGTCAACACCGTCGACCCGATCGGCTTGGACATGGAGGCAAGCGGGAACACGGTGTCGGCGTTGACTTTTGCGCCGGTGGTGACGTCGGTGACGCCGAATCCCTTCGCATATTTCACCGTGTCGCCCTCGACCACCGCAACGGCCATTCCCGGAATCTTGGTGGACGCCATCATCTCCGACACCAGGCCGTCGAGCTGTCCCACCGCATCGTCGACGGCGTTGGGCGGCAGCTGTTGGGCCACCGCCTGGTTCGGGTTGCCGGCGGGCGTGGTTGCCGACGCAGACGATGCACTACTGCCACCGGTCGAATCCGACGATGCGCACCCGGCGAGGAGCGCGGCCACCACGGTCAGTCCCGCGGCGGCCGCACCGATACCCGATCGTCGAGCCCGGAGGTGAGTCGAGGTCACGTCCATTGCCGTTCCTGACCGTCGAGGCAGGTCAGATGCCTGCCGACTGGCACTGACGGTAGTTGAACGCTCCAAGCCTCCGCGCCGTTACCCCGATATTCGCGCAGTCTGCCGCACGCAGCCGGCCGGAACAGTGCCTCTTCGCATTGGACTGCCGGACTGGATCGCCGCACCGAGTGCATCAGACCCCTGGTGAGCGCGAGCGCGCCCCCGGCCGCTGCGCGGCGCGGTTCGCCGAACACGAACGCAACGTGGGCCGGTCCACCAGGACCGGCCCACATCAACTCACCCGGCGTGCCTAACCGATGCCGCCGTCAGCACCGTGACTGCCGGCAGCCCCATCACTACCGAGAACACCACCAACACCACCCCCACCACCGGCGCCGCCCGCACCAACGGCGTAACCGCCATGGCCACCCGTGCCGCCGTCGCCGCCGTTGCCGCCGTCACCGCCGACGCTGCCGCCAGCACCACCCCCACCACCGGCGCCGCCCGCACCACCGGTGAAGGAGCCATCGCCACCCGTACCGCCGGTGCCCCCACCGCCGCCCGTGCCGCCGATGCTGCCACCAGCACCACCCCCACCACCAGTGCCGCCCGCACCACCGCGGGCGTCGTCGCTATGGCCACCCGTACCGCCGGTGCCCCCACTGCCGCCCGTGCCGCCGATGCTGCCACCGGCACCACCGGCCCCGCCGTCACCACCGTCACCACCGTCACCACCTGGTACTCCGCTGTCGCTACCGGTGCCGCCTGTTCCTCCGTTGCCGCCGGTGCCGGTGATGACTCCGCCGTGACCGCCGGCGCCGCCGGTGCCGCCGGTGCCGCGGATGTCGTAGTCTATGCCGCCGCCCGTGCCGCCGCCGCCGCCGGTGCCGATGAGCCCTGCGTTACCGCCGGCACCACCAGACACTCCGGCCACGATTGAGTTGGCGTTGGCGCCGGCGTTGCCGCCGGTCCCGCCGCTGCCGATGATCAGGCCACCACGCCCACCGGCCCCGCCGATACCACCAACACCACCGTAGGGGACGCCGTAGCTGCCGGTGCCGCCGGTGCCGCCGGCGCCACCGAGTCCGAAGAATCCCGCGTTACCCCCCGCACCACCGGCACCACCAGAACCACCGACCTGGGAGCCATCGAGGAATTCCATTCCGGTGCCGCCGGCACCACCGGCACCACCATTGCCGTACAGCATCACCAACCGGCCGGCACCGGTGAAGGTGAACCCGCCGAACAACAAACCACCACGCCCCCCGGCACCACCGACACCACCGTTGGGGCTGGCCGCGGTGCCGTCGGCGCCGTCACCGCCCGCACCGCCAACACCCACAAACCAGGCGTTACCACCCCGACCACCGGTCCCATCCGCACCGGTCACCCCGTTACCGCCATTACCCCACAACAAGCCACCATCCTGACCATCAGGACTCTCCCCGGCCGTGCTGGAACCGTCGTTGCCGTTACCCACCCACAACACGCCCAGACTGTAAACCTGAAGACCGTTATCACCCTGGGTGACCGTCAACAAAAACCCCAGATCAATACCCTGCGCAGTCGCCGTGATCAACGCCGCCGGAACCACCGACGGACCCACCGCCACACCACCCTCACGCGTGGTGTAGCTCACCGCCGACACACCCGCCGTCGACGTCGGCGACGTGTGAGCACCCGAATCCAGACCCGCGAGGACCTCCTCAAACGGTCGCCCCGTCAACCGCTCCACCGCGGCACGCACATTCGCCGCGAACCCCGCCACCACCGCACCGCCATCCCCCGACACACCCACACCATCGACCGCAGCCAACACCTCAGCCACCGACACCACCCCCACCACATGCCGACCATCACCAGTCGCCGTCACCGCCGAGCGAGGCGTGATACCACCCACCAACCCCGCCAACCCCACCCGGTCATACACCACCGACGACGACGCCGACGCCAACCCCGGCATCATGAACACCGATCGCCGCGCCAGGCACCACCACCGCACCAATACCCACCATCGCCGCCGCAGTCATCGCAAAACCGGTGAACCGTGGTGTCGTCATCATTGACCTCACCTCACAGAGTCCAGAAGCCCAGCACAGGCATCACTTATTAAGTTGCGCGCTACCAGGTAGCACATACCATCAGGATACTCCGACACCCCCACCCAACCCGCACAATCACCCACACACCACTGTCTGATCACTCACACCACCACCAACCCACCACCCCACCCGCCCGCTAGGTTGACTGCATGGCCCTTTTCCGACGCCGCGATCGCAACCCGGACCCCGAGCCCGGCGGGCACGAACCCGATGCGCTCTTCCCGGCGATGAGCGCCGCGGACGTCGCGTGGATCCGCTCGCAGGCACAGCTCGCGCTGGCGCACAACGGTGTGGAGGTGGTGGTCGCCGGCAACGGCGCCGACCTGTTGGCCGTCGACGGCTCACGGATCACCATCGACAACGCGGTCACCAAATGCCGCACCTCCGCACGGGCCGACTGGCCCGCCATCGTCGAACAGCATTTCGGTGCGATGGCCCGCGCGCAGCATCAGACCCCGGTCGCCGACCTCACCGCCGAACAGTTGTCGGCGCAGATTCGCACCCGACTCCTTCCGGTCGACGCACTGCAGATGGGCGGCATCGACATGTCCGGCTATGCCCGGCCGATCGCCGACGACCTCGCCGCGGTGCTGTGTGTGGACTATCCCGAGACCGTCACCTACCTCGACAGCACCCGCGCTCTCGCACTGGACCTACCCGCACTGTTCGCCGCGGGCCAGCGCAACACCGACGCGGAGCAGATCGACGAGATCGCCACGGTCGGCGACGGCTCGGTGACGATGGTGATCGGCGAGTCGGTGTTCACCGCGTCGAAGGCGCTGAACATGGCCACGCTCACCGCGCGCGTGTTCGCCCGCGACGCCCCCTACGGCGTGGTGTTCGCGGTCCCCGACCGCAACATCCTGCTCGCCCACGTGATCGAGTCGTCGTCGGTGATCGACTCGATCGCCCAGATGGCACGTCTGGCTGCGGAGGCGTACTCCGATGCCGCCTGGTCGATCTCGCCCAACGTCTACCACTGGTACGGCGACACCATCACGCGGATCTCGTCGACCGACATCGTCGACAAGACCATCGAGATCACCCCGAGCCCGCAGCTCACCCGGATTCTGGAGACGTTTCCCGACTGACGTGTTCCCCACCGAGGTGCTCGGCGAGATAACGTCCGGTCACCGATTCGGGGTCGCCCGCCACCTGCTGCGGTGTTCCGGTGGCGATGATCCGGCCACCGTGCTCGCCGCCGCCGGGCCCCATGTCGATGACGTGGTCGGCGTTGGCGATCACATCGAGGTCGTGCTCGATGACGATCACCGACGCCCCGCGATCGGTGAGCCGCGTGAGCACCCGCAGCAGCGTCCGCACGTCGAGCGGATGCAGGCCCACGCTCGGTTCGTCGAGCACGAACACGGCGTCGGACTGGTCACGATGCAGCTGGTTGACCAGTTTCAGGCGCTGCGCCTCCCCGCCGGACAACGCGGGCGTGGCTTCGCCGAGCGTCAGATATCCCAGGCCGAGTTCGTCGAGTGCGGTCAATTTCTTGCGCACCCGCGGCAGTCCGGCCACCCGATCGGCGGCGTCGCGCACCGTGTGGCCGAGCAGCCGCGGTAACGAGAGTCCGTCGCGGACGAACTCGTCGGCGCGGGGCGCGTAGCGGCTGCCGTCGCAGTCGGGGCACACGATGTCGACGTCGGGCAGGAACTGCACGTCCAGCGACACCTCGCCGGTGCCCTCGCAGCGCGGGCACGCCAGCGATCCGGTGTTGTAGGAAAAGTCCGACGCGGTGAGCCCGGCAGCGCGCGCCGCATCGGTGTCGGCGTATGCGCGGCGCAGATCGTCCATCACACCGGAGTAGGTGGCAACCGTCGACCGCACGTTGATGCCGATCGGTGTCGCATCGACGACGTGCACCCGTATCCCCTTGTCCGACAACGAGGTACCGGTGTCGAGCATCCGGACGTGACCGGGCATGCGCGCCGCCGAAGCCGACTGCGTGGCCGCCAGTGCCGGCACCAGCGAGTCGAGCACCAGGGTCGTCTTGCCCGACCCCGACACCCCCGTCACCGCCACCAGGCGGCCGCGCGGGATGTCGACGGTGAGGGGACGCACCGTGTGGATGGCGCCGGTCTCCAGGTGAAAGGCGCCCAGCGCGAACACCTCGCCGGCGGCCACCGGTGTACGCACCACCACCGGTTGCGCGCCGGTCAGGAACCCGCCCACCAGCGAGTCGGGATCGTGGGCCACCGCGTCCACTGGACCCTGCGCGATGACGCGTCCGCCATCGGTACCCGACCCGGGACCGATCTCCACCAGCCAGTCCGCGCGGCGCAGGATCTGCACGTCGTGGTCGACGAACACCACCGAATTGCCGTCGACCAGAAGGTCGTTCATCACGCCGAGCAGACCGTCGACGTTGGCGGGATGCAACCCGATCGATGGTTCGTCGAGAACATAGAGCACCCCGGTGGTGCGGTTGCGCACCGCCCGCGCCAGTTGCACACGTTGGCGTTCGCCCGTCGACAGCGACGACGAGGCGCGGTCGAGCGCGAGGTAACCCAAACCGAGTTCGACGAGGCGCCGCGCCATCCCGAACAGGGTGTCCACCAGCCCGGTGGCCATCGCCTGCATCTCCGGCGGGCAGCTCGACGGCACCGTCGGCGCCCAGGCGAGCAGGTCGTCGAGCGGCAGTGCGGTGATCTCGGCGAGATTGCGTCCCTCGATCAGCGGGGCGCGCGCGGCGTCGCTGAGCCGGGTGCCGTGGCAGGTGGGGCAGGTGCCCTCGGTGAGAAACCGGCTGACCCGCGCAAGCCGCTTCTCGTTGTCGGCACGTTTGAGTTCCTCGGTGACGGTGAGCCGGGCATTGCGGAAGGTGAAGTCGAGGTCGTGCAGACCCTTCCGCGAGGTCACCGTGATGTGCTTTTTCTCCTCCGGGCCGTCGAGCACGATCTCACGCTCGGCGTCGGTCAGCTCGGCCCAGGGCACGTCGGTGCGCACCCCGAATTCACGGGCGATCGCGGGTTGGACGTTGAACCCGAACATGTTCCACGGCGCCACCGCGCCCTCGTCGAGGGTTTTGCCGGGATCGGGCACCAGCGCGTCGTCGTTCACGGTGCGCACCACGCCGGTGCCGCTGCAGGTGGGGCACGCGCCGCCGGAGTTGAAGGCCAGCGCCTCCGCGCCGGGAGCCTCGACGGGGGCGCCGCACACCGGGCAGGAGAACGGCCGCTCGGCGGCCACGTCGATGGTCGGCGGCACGTGATGCCCGTTGGGGCACAGATGTGAGGCGAGCCGCGAGAACATCAGCCGCAGCACGTTGAGGAGTTCGCTGGAGGTGCCGAAGGTGGAGCGCACCCCGGGTGGCCCGGGTCGCTGCCGCAGCGCGAGCGCGGCGGGCACGTGCTCCACGTCGTCGACCGCCGCGCGCGGCGCCTGGGACATGCGGCGGCGGGTATAGGTCGACAACGCCTCGATGTAGCGCCGCGATCCCTCGGCGTAGAGCACCCCGAGCGCGAGCGACGACTTGCCCGAGCCGGACACCCCGGCGACGCCGACCATCGAGCGCAGCGGGATGTCGACGTCGATGCCACGCAGATTGTTCACCCGGGCGCCACGCACCGCGATCCGGTCGGGTGTCGGTGTGTCGGCCTTGCTCACCTCACCCAGATTATCGTCCGGCCACACCACATATCCTGAACCGATGTGCTCCGCGACTCCTGAACCGTTGCGCCCCGCGACCCCCACCCCCGACGATCCCTATCTCTGGCTGGAAGACGTCACCGGCGACGACGCGCTGGCCTGGGTACGCGCCCACAACCAGCCCACCGTGGACCGGCTGACCGGTTCGGCCCGCTTCGCCGCCATCGAGGCGGAGACCCTGGCGGCCCTCGACACCGACGACCGCATCCCCTATGTGCGGCGACGCGGCGAGTACCTCTACAACTTCTGGCGTGACGCCACCAACACCCGCGGACTGTGGCGGCGAACCACGCTGGAGTCGTATGTCACCGACAACCCCGAATGGGATGTGCTGATCGACGTCGACGCGCTCGCCGCCGACGAGGACGAGAACTGGGTGTGGAAAAGCGCGGGCGTGCTGCGCCCCACCTACGACCGCGCGCTGATCGCACTCTCGCGCGGCGGCGCGGACGCCAGCGTGATCCGCGAATTCGACCTCACCACCCGCACCTGGGTGACCGACGGCTTCAGCCTGCCCGAGAACAAGTCGTCGATCAGCTGGATCGACCGCGACACCGTCTATGTGGGAACCGATTTCGGTGTTCAGCCCGACGGCCACACATCGATGACCGACTCCGGGTATCCGCGGGTGGTCAAGCGCTGGTCGCGGGGAACACCGCTCTCGGAGGCGGTCACCGTGTTCACCGGCGAACCGTCGGATGTGGCGGTGGGCGCGGCCTACGACGACACCCCGGGCTACGAACGGCATTTCCTGTCCCGCTCCACCGACTTCTTCAACGCCCTCGACTATGAGATCCGTGACACCGAGATCCGCGACGGTCAGCACATTCTCATCGACGTCCCCACCGACGCACACTCCGCGGTACGCCACGACTGGCTGTTCGTGCTGCCCCGCTCCCCGTGGGCGCCCACCGCCGAGGGCCCCACCTACTCACCCGGCACACTGCTGGTGTTCAACTACCCCGGATACCTCGACGGAAACCGCGATACGCGAATCCTGTTCGAGCCGGACGCGCACACCAGCCTCGTCGACTACTCCTTCACCCGCAGCCATCTGATCGTCACCACGCTGCACGACGTGCACACCCGAGTGACGGTACGCACGCTGGGCGACTGGAACCCGGTGCCGCAGCCGGGAATTCCCGACATGGCGACGGTGTCGGTGATCGGCACCGACCCCGACCACAGCGACGAGGTGTTCTGGTCGGCAACCTCGTTCACCGAGCCGCCGAGCCTGCTGCACGGCAATTCCGGCGGGCCGACCACCGTCATCAAACACAGCCCGGCGTTCTTCGACGCGTCGACGGTGACCGCCGAACAGCATTTCGCCACCTCCGACGACGGCACCGCGGTGCCCTACTTCGTGGTGCGACGCATCGACGTCGAGTCCGGTCCCACACTGCTCTACGGGTACGGCGGATTCGAGAACTCGCTGACCCCGGGCTATCTCACCGTCGCCGGCCAGGCGTGGATCGAACGCGGCGGCATCTACGTCATCGCGAACATCCGTGGCGGCGGCGAGTACGGCCCGTCCTGGCACACCCAGGCGCAAAAGGCCGGCCGGCACCTGGTGTACGAGGACTTCTCCAGTGTGGCAACCGATCTCGTCGCACGCGGACTCACCACCCCGGCGCAGTTGGGGGCCCAGGGCGGATCGAACGGCGGCCTGCTGATGGGGGTGATGCTCACCCGCTATCCCGAGTTGTTCGGCGCCCTGGTGTGCCAGGTGCCGCTCATCGACATGCGCCGGTATCACCTGCTGCTCGCCGGTGCGTCGTGGGTGGCCGAGTACGGCAACCCCGACGATCCCGACGAGTGGGCGTTCATGGAACCCTTTTCGCCGTACCAGAATCTGCGCCGCGACGTCGGCTACCCGCCGATCCTGGTGACCACGTCCACCCGTGACGACCGCGTGCACCCCGCACACGCCCGCAAGCTGGTCGCGCGTCTGGAGGAGTACGGCCACGACGTCTCGTACTACGAGAACATCGAGGGCGGGCACGGTGGTGCCGCCGACAACAAGCAGGCCGCGTTCAAGTCTGCGCTGGCGTATGAGTTCCTGTGGGAGCGGTTGTCCGACGACGCCACAGCGTCCGCGGATCCCACGGCGCACCCCGACCACGGGTGATCGGATACCAGGCCAGGCCGATCAGCGCCGCGGTGGCGTGGCCCAGCACGGTGAAGTTGATGTGGGTGATCAGCGGCAGCCCGTAGTACACCGCGACGCCGGCCAGATACACCCAGCGCCACGGACGCGCGACGTGATAGGTGAGCACCCCGATCACCCCCGCCAGAAAGTAGCTGACGCCCACGTCCTGGGTGTTGACCATGTCGGCGCTGCGCACGCCCTCGTGGATGGCGAGGGCGAGCACTCCCTCGCTGACGTAGGTGGCCAGCACGTGGGCACTGAGACCCACCGCCAGCCACCGCAGCGAGCCCAGCCAGCGTTCGGCGGGTACGTGGAAGAGGCAGAAGGCCACCGCGTAGGGCAGCCACGTCGCCCCGTCGATCCAGAACAGGCTCGAGAACAGCACCTGCACGGGGTTGTGGTCGAGATTGGCCAGGTTGGTCGAGCGCCTGCCGAGCGTCTCGTCGAGCTGCTGCGGCGACAACGAGTGCTGCACGGATGTGGTGACCGCCAGAGCCGCCAGCCACACGAACGTCAACGGTGACCCACGCAAACACGCCCAGACACGGCGCACGACCCGACGCATGCGCGTACCGGCCCGCGTGCCGTGAGTGGAGGTGGTCACCGCACCAGTGTCACCTACGACCGCCCACGAGGCGCGCCAAGACGCCCACCACCACCACTGCGGCACCGACGAGACCGGTGATCAGTCCCACGTGCTGCAGTTGATTCGACGCGGTGTCGATCACCAGGTCGGCCACCGGTTTGGCGCTGTTCGACGACGGCGAGATGCTCTCCTTGACGTAGGACGCGTAGTAGATCGCGATCACCCAGCACGTCACACCGGCCAGCACCGCGCCGACGCCGAGCCAGGCGAGCACCGTGCCGCGACGGCGTCCGATCAACAGGGCGAGCAGGCCCGCGACCACCGCGACGGCGGCCGAGGTGTATCCGGCGACCGTCACCACCCGGCCCGCGTCGTGATAGCTACCGGCCTGCAATCCGGTGCCGCCGTCGGAGACGGGGATGAGCACCGGACCGTTGATGGTGATACCGATGCCCGAACTCGCGATCACGCGATTGACCATCTTGGTGATGTCGAGCTGCATCGTCGACGACGAGCCGGTGGGCTCGTCGAACAGCCAGGCGTGCTGTTGGGCGACGACGTCGAGGAAGTCGGCGGGGAATTGTGCGCTGTCGGTGTAGCGCTGGGCCAGCGGCTCCACGAGGGCGCGGGTGCCGGGCAACGACGTCTGCGACGCGATCTGGTCGGTGATCTGCGAGGCCATGTAGTCCTTGACCTGCTGATCGCCGGCGACGGGCGCTATCAGCGAGGTGAACCCGTCGGTGTCGACGATGCGTTCAGTGATCCAGATCGACGGCACGGCCACCACGATGGCCACCATCGCGATGAGCCCGAAGAGTGCGCTGAAGAATGTCCGCACCCTCACTCACCGACGACGTCGCGTGCGCGGCCGACGATCAGCGGGTCGGGCGTGCCGACGATGTCGGGATTCTTGCCGTCGTAGTCGAACAGGCTCAGCACGTGACGCATCGCGTTGACGCGAGCACGTTTCTTGTCGTTGCTCTTGACCACCGTCCACGGTGCGTGGTCGGTGTCGGTGTACTCGAACATCGCCTCCTTGGCGGCGGTGTAGGAGTCCCACTTGTCCAGCGAGGCGAGGTCCATCGGAGAGAGTTTCCACTGCCGCACCGGATCGATCTGACGGATCGCGAACCGGGTGCGCTGTTCGAGGGGGGTCACCGAGAACCAGAACTTGACCAGGTTGATCCCGTCGTCGACGAGCATCTTCTCGAAGGCCGGCGTCTGCTCCATGAACTGCTGGTATTGCGTCGGCGTGCAGAACCCCATCACCCGTTCCACCCCGGCGCGGTTGTACCAGGAGCGGTCGAAGAACACCATCTCGCCGCCCGCGGGCAGGTGCTGCACGTAACGCTGGAAGTACCACTCGGTGGATTCGCGTTCGCTCGGCTTCTCCAGGGCGATGGTCCGCGCACCACGCGGATTGAGGTGTTCGTTGAACCGCTTGATGGTGCCGCCCTTGCCCGCGGCGTCGCGGCCCTCGAACACGAACAGGTGACGCTGACCGTTCTGCTTCGACCACTTCTGCAGCTTGAGCAACTCGATCTGCAGACGCCGTTTGGTGATCTCGTACTCGCGGCGACTCATGCGCTCCTCGTACGGATAGTCCTGTCGCCAGGTGTCCACCACGTTGCGTTCGGGCAGTGTCAGCAACACCGGATCGTCGTCATCGTCGTCGTTGACGGTGAACTGCGTGGTGTCATGCAGATTCACGAGCTCCTGGAGCGCTTCGCGTCCATTCAGCTTGCTGAAGTCTGGGCCGATTTTTTCAAGATCGTGTAGCTCGGTCACTACCCAACGATATGCGGATCCGGGGAACGAAGGGTAGCGAAGGGGTGAACTCGCCGACGGTCAGTTGTGCAGATCGACCGAACCCGAGCGCAGGCATACCTTGCCCGTGGTGGAGTCGGCCGCCGCGGCGAAGCCTCCGGTGCACACCGCTCCCTGGGGTCCCGAGTAGGACTGGCCGCCCCAGCCGCCCACCGACACCGATGTGCCGCCGCGGCGGGCCTGCGCCACCGACAGCGCCCCCGGTCCGGTGGTGACGGAGTAGGCCGTTCCGCCGGAGTTGGCACCGGCCAGCGCGGTGGAGCCGGGCTGCAGATTTCGGGCGGTGGCCCGACCCCCGTTGTCGGACACCGCAACCGCGGTGCCGCTGGAACTGGCGTCCTCGGCGAACGAGGTGCTGCCGGGCCCGGCCTTGGCGCCACATCCGCTCTTGCCGTCGACCCGTTGCACCGACTGACCGTTGGCCGCGCTACACGTGGTGGAGGCATGCGCATCGCCGATACCCAACCCGAGGCCGAGGATCAGACCGGCACCGCCTCCGACGACGACGATGGCACGGGCGGGAAAAACCTTGGTACGCAATTTGATTGGCCTCCTGGCAATACTGGACACGAGCGTGCGCGTAGTCAGCCTACCCGCTGCGCAGGACGCGACGTGAGCCCGGGAACAGGTTCTCAGGTCACGGAACGGCAACGCCGGCGATCAGCCCTTGGCGCGCCGTTCGGCCTCGGCGGTCAGACCCTTACGCGCGGTGTCGATGGCGATCTTCTGCCCCCGTTTCACGATGAGGCCGGGCAGCTTGATCTTCAGATCGATGACGAGTTCGAACTCGACGTGCGAGCCGTCCCCGTCCGGGGTGATGGTGTATTTCCCGTCCTGTTCGGACAGGGTGGTCGCCTTGCTCAGCGTCCACTCGCAGGTGTTCTCGGTCCAGGTGTAGTTGACCGTCTGCTCGTCGTTGATGCCGAGTGCGTTGACGGTCAGGAGCGCTTCGTCGGGGGTGCCGTCGTCGTGGGTGCTGACGATCTTCGCGGCCTTGTGCGGGCCGGACCAGTCCGGCAGCGACTCGATGTCCATCAACACCTCCATCACCACAGCGGGAGGGGCGGCGATGTCGAATTCGGTTTTCGCGGTGACGGCCATGACCTCAGAACCTACCGTGTGCCGTCGGCCACCCTGCAGCGAACCTCAGTTCTCGCGTTCGATCAGGTTCAGCGGCCACGCCTCGTCGGGGATGTCACGCATCGTGCAGGCCAGGTCGGTGGCCGTGAACCACCCGCGGAAGTGGATGATCTCGCCGAACACCGGGTTGCGGACGGTGGCGTCGCAACGGAACCGCTGCCGTTCGTCGTCCCAGCCCTCGATGTACTTCATCTGTGTGGCGAACATGCCCTTCATGCCCACCTTGGGTCCTCGGCCCAGCCACCGCATGGGACCCGATTCGAGCAGCAACTCACCCGCGGGGGTCACCGAGGGTTCGATCGGCCACAGCAGTTCGGGGCCGTCGCCGAAGTAGTCGACGAGGCCGGACCGTCCGGCGACCAGCAACGAGTTCAGCGCGCGCTTACCCGAGGTGTAGGAGAACGTGCGCAGCACGGCCAGACATTCACGGTCGAGTTCGTCGCGGTAGCAGTAGTGGTTCTGCGTGAACGGCACCATCCGGCTCGACTTCGCCGGGAACGCATGGCGCTTGGCGTAGAACCAGGTCACGGGGGGCGGCAACGCGGACGAGACGTACACCGACTCGAAGATCCCCGCGCCCATCTGCGCCACTCCGGACGTCGAGTCGATGGAGTAGCGCCATGCCACGTTGGGGTGGAGGCGATCGAAATCGGAGCCCAATGCCTCCCGGTACACCGGCGTCACCTCGAATCACCTCCCGCGCAGTCCGCTTTCCGCCTCAGCAGAACCTACTATGCGATCGGTCACAACCGAAGTGCCGTCCCGGTCAGTCGATGCGCTGCAGGTTTCCGGCGCGCAGCATCTCGGCGGTCTCGAGGCGACGTACCTTGCCCGACGTGGTGCGCGGGACGCTGTGTGGCGCGACGAAGACCACCTCGGCGGGGACGATGCCGCAGTCCGACGCCACCGCCGCGCCCACCGACGCCCGCGCCGCCTCGGCGTCGCTCCCGCGATATTCGGCGACGATCACCAGCCCGGGACGCGTGGCCCCCTGCGCGCGGGCCATCGCGACCACCCCGCCGCGGCGCACACCCTCCACCGTCGCCGCGGCCCGTTCGATCTCCACCGGGAACAGATTGCGGCCGGCGACGATCACCACTTCCTTGGCACGCCCGCAGATCACCAGCCGGCCGTCGACGAGATAGCCGAGATCGCCCGTGTCGAACCATTCACCGGCCACCAGGCGATCGCGCCCGAGGTAGCCGTTCATCATCGACCGGCCGCGGATCTGCACCTGCCCCACCTCGCGGCCGGCGACCTCGGGCGCCGCGACGCTGGGCGGCACAATGCGGATCTCCGTGCCCGACAGGGGTTCACCGAGGATCGCGTAGCGGCGCCGGACGGTGGTGTCGGCGTCGGGCAGGGTGACGGTCACCTCGTCGTAGTGCGCGCCCTCCCCGTGCCGGGGCATGGTGACCGCGCACGTCGACTCGGCCATGCCGTAGGACGGCGCGGCCGCGGCCGGATCGAAACCGAAGCGGTTCATCTCCCGCAGAAAGCGGTCGAAGGCGTCGGGGTCGATGGGTTCGCCGCCGCTGATCGCGCACTTCACGCGAGAGAGGTCCACCGCCTCGAGCAGGCGGGCGTAGCGGCCGAGGATGTCGTAGGCGAAATTCGGTGCGGCAGTGACCGTGACGCCGAATTCGGAGAGCCATTGCGTCCAGCGGAACGGCGCGGCGGCGAACGCCGAGTTGGGCGCCAGCCACAGCGGCATCCCGCTCACCATCGCGGCCATCACGAAGGTCAGGCCCATGTCGTGGTAGAGCGGCAGCCAGCTCAGCCCCACGTCGCCGTCGGCGATGCGGCGCCGGGAGACGATCTCGGCGGCGTTGGCGTGGGCCGCCGAGACCGACAGCACCGCGGTCTTGGGTTCTCCGGTGGAGCCTGCGGTGCCCTGCAGCACCGCGGCGGCATCGGGATCGACGTGCCGGGGACGGAATCCGGTGGTGTCGGTGTGGCGCGCGTACTCACCGACCGGCGCGATGCGCAGGGCACCGGGATGGCTGCTCAGCAGGTCGAGTTCGGTGCCGGCACCCAGCACGGTGTCGACGCCGATCCGGGCGAATCGTTCGGATGTGCTCTGCGCCCAGCGCTCCGGCTGCGCGCCGCGCGTCGGACCCGGGAGGATGGAGACGGCCACACCGGCGAGCCACGCGCCGTGGATTGCGGCCACCAGATCGTGGGTGGGATCGCCGACCAGTCCGAGCGCGCCGGGCGTGCGGCCCTGTGACCGCGCGTCGGCGATCAGTTGCGCGGCGATCTGCTCGGCCCGGGCATGCACCTCCGGCCAGGACAGGCTCGTCCACTCGTCGGTCTCACCGTCGTAGACCGAGAGGAACCCGCGGTCGGCGAGCATGGCCGCGCTGATCGTGGCCGCGAGACTGTCGCGGACTCCCTGCTCGCCGATCACTGCACTGTTCTGCGACATCGATGCGCTCCTCTGGTGTGGTGGTAGATAGCATAGGCTATGCTAACTTCCCATCATGACGTCATTCGTTCCGGCGGACCATCGACTGAAGTCCACCCGCATCGACACGACCCGCGACACCGAAACCCTCCACGGATGGTTGACCCATCCCAAGGCCCGGTTCTGGGACATGCTCGATGCGTCGGTGGACGACGTCGCCACGATGATCGACGAAAACTGTGCTGCGGCAGGTGATTCGGTCTACGGGATGCGGATCGGCTACTGCGATGACCGTCCCGAGTTCCTCTTCGAACTCTACGATCCGATGACCAGCGAGCTCGCCGAGCCCGGCACCGGGTACGTCCACGCCGACGGTGACGTCGGGATGCACCTGCTGGTGGCGCACAGCGAACAGCGCAAGCCCGGCTTCACCGAGGCGGTGATGCGGCACATCATGCGGGCGGCGTTCGACGAGGCGGGGGCACAACGCGTCGTCGTCGAACCCGATGTGCGTAACGACGCGGTGCACCGGCTCAACGCCGCCGTCGGTTTCCGGGTGGCCGGCGATTACCCGGTGGGAAACAAGACGGCGCGGCTGAGTTATTGCGCGCGAGCCGATTTCATGTCGGGGCAGCGCGCGTGACCGCCACCGGGGTCGTCGACGCACCGGCCGGCACCGGATTCTGGGCCGTCTATCACCTGCGGATGGCCCGCAAGATCCTCGCCGAGTTCTGCCACGAACGCATGCTGGTCCCACAGCACACCGACGGTCGGGGTTACGTGGTCGTCTCCGACGACGGGGCCACGCAGTACCACTTCGACGCCGAGCGCCTCGCCCTCGACAGCTGGAGTGTGGACGAGTCGTCGATCCGGCGCATCCGGGACGGAAACCAATTGCCCGTCAACGCCATTGACCTGCTTCTCGACGTGCGCAGCGCATTGGGCATCGGGCCCGACTCCGTCCCGGAGTATCTCGAGGAGTTCGTCAACACCCTGTCGATCGGGGCCGACCGCGACGATCCGCTGCGCATCACCGCGACCGAACTGGTGGGCGCCGACTTCCAGACCATCGAACGCACCATGACCGAGGGGCATCCGTGCATCGTCGCGAATGCGGGCCGTCTCGGATTCGACGCCGACGACGTGGCTCGCTACGCACCCGAAGCGGGACAACGCTTTCGGCTGTCGTGGGTGGCGGCGCGACGGGAGAACTGCGACGTCGCCGCGATGTCCGGGGTCGACTACCAGGATCTGCTGCGCACCGAACTCGGTGCCGACACCCTGACCCGGTTCGATGAGACGCTCGACCGCCTCGGCCTCGACCGGGCCGACTATCACTATCTCCCCGTCCATCCGTGGCAGTGGCGAGAGAAGGCCACGCGACTCTACGCCGCCGACATCGCCTCGCGTGACCTGGTTCTGCTCGGTGAAGCACCCGATCGCTATCAACCTCAGCAGTCCATCCGCACGCTGTTCAACATCGACCACCCGTCGCGCCACTACGTGAAACTGTCGCTGTCGATCACCAACATGGGCTTCACCCGCGGTATGTCGGCGGACTACATGCGCACCACGCCGCTCATCAACGACTGGGTGCGGGCCCGGGTGGGCGACGACCCGTATCTGGCGTCGATCGGCTTCGAGATCATCTACGAGGTGGCCGCCATCGGCTACCGCAGTCCCACGTTCACCGCCATCACCCGGCCGGGCTCGGAGTATCGCAAGGTGCTCTCCGCGCTCTGGCGCCAAAGTCCGGTGCCCCGCCTCGACGACGGTGAGCGGCTGATGACGATGGCCGCACTGCTGCACGTCGACCATCTCGGCGGATCGTTCGTGGCGGCGCTGGTCGCGGAGTCCGGCGTCGACGCCGCCACCTGGCTGCGCACCTACCTCGGCGCCTACCTGCGGCCGATCACCTACCTCCTCTACCGTCACGGGTTGAAGTTCTCGCCACACGGGGAGAACCTGATCCTCGTCGTCGCCAACGGGATTCCGGTTCGCGCGGTGCTCAAGGACATCGGCGAAGAAGTGTCCATCTACGACGATCCGGTGGATCTCCCCGAATCATGTCGCCGCGCAGTGGTCGACGAACCCGCCGAACTCGGCAATCTCGGCGTGCTCTCCGACGTCTTCGACGACTTCCTGCGGCCGCTGGCGCAACTGTTCCACGCCCACGGCATCCTCTCCGACGACACCTTCTGGAGCATCGTCGCCGAGGATCTGCTCGAGTTCGAACGCGACCATCCCGAACTGGCCGACCGATTCGCGATGTGGGATCTGTTCGCGCCCGACTTCGGCGCCATCCACATGAACCGCCTGCAGCTGGGCAACAACCGGCGGATGGTCAACATCGAGGACTCCTACTCCTCGATCGTCGACACCGATCATCGGCTGGTCAACCCGATTGCCGCGCACCGGGACTCGATGCGCGCATGACTGTCACCGCACATACCGACGAGATCATCCGCGACGGCTGGGGCATCCCGCACATCCGTGCGGGCTCGGCCGCGGCCGCCCTGTTCGGACAGGGACGCGCCTGCGGCCTCGACCGCGCCTGGCAGATCGAGTTCATGCGGCTGCGCGCCGAGGGTCGCACGGCCGAGGCGTTCGGCGGGTACACACTCGGGTGGGATCGCTTCGCCCGTCGCGCACAGATCGACCGCGCCGCGCGGCGTGTTCTGGCCGCGTCGAGCCCCCGCACCCGACGTCTCGTCGGCGCCTACGCCGACGGGGTGAACAGCACCCTGGGCCAGGCCACCGCTGTGGAGTTCGATGCGCTGGGCCATCGGCCCGCTTCGTGGCAGCCGTGGACACCGATCTCGGTGTTCATCATGCACAACATCCTGTTCGGACGGTTCACCACCAAGCTGTGGCGCGCCCACGTGTGCGCGGCCCTCGGACCGGATGGGTTGTCGCTGTTCAACTTCGAGGGCCCCGACCTGGCGTCCGACGCTCCCGCGCCGCCGACCCGCGACTTCATCGACGACGTGGTGGCGCGGTTGGCGAGGACACCCGACAGTGGTGAGCCGGTGGGCGCCGGCGCCGTTCCCGGCAGCACGGTCGGCGGTGGTCTTTCCGGGTCGAACGCCTGGGGCGTCGCGGCGGCGCGCAGCGCATCGGGCAGCCCGCTTATCGCCGGCGATCCGCACCGGTTCCTCGAGTTGCCCGGCGTCTACCTGCAAAGCCATCTCTCCTGTCCCGACTTCGACGTCGCCGGATTCGCGTTCGCCGGTGTGCCCGGCCTGCCGCACTTCTGCCACAACGGATCGGTGGCCTGGGGCATCACCAACGCGATGGGTGACAATCAGGATCTGTATCTGGAGGAACTGTGCCGCGTCGACGACGGTGTGGCGGTGCGTACCCCGTCGGGTGTCGACACCGCGCCGACCCGCCTCGAAGAGATCGCGGTGCGCGACGCCGACCCGGTGACCGTGGAGATCGTCGACACACCGAACGGAACCGTGGTGTTCGGCGGCGCCGACGAGGGGTTCGCGCTGAGCCTGCGCACCCCGATGCTCAGCGATCCCGACATCACGTTCGACGCGCCGCTGGATCTGCTCTACGCCGACACCACCACCGATGTGGTTGCCGCACTATGTAGTTGGTCCGAACCGGTGAACCGGATCGTGATCGGCGACACCGACGGCACCGTCACCCACCACGTGATCGGTGCGATGCCGCGCCGCGCCGCGGAGAACTACTGGCTGCCGGTGCCGGGCTGGGAGCCACGGCACCGCTGGGACGGATACGCCCAGCCCGACCCCGGCTTCGATCCCACCGTCGACACCTATTCGGTGATCGCCAACCAGCGAATCCCGAATTGCCCAGCGCTACAGCCGGTCTCCACCGAATGCGTGGCGCCGCACCGCGCGCACCGGATCGACGAGTTGCTCCGCACGACCGCTCCGGTGTCGGTGGACGACTGCGAACGGATCTCCCGCGACGTCCGGCTTGATTCGGCGGAGACGATCTTGGATGTGCTCGACACGCTCACCGGCCTCTCGGCGGGCGGCGCAGCGGTCCGCGACCGGCTGAGTGGTTGGGACCGGCAGATGGCCGCCGACAGTAGCGACGCCTACCTGTTCGCCGAGGTGCGGTCTCGGTTCGTCGCAGCACTGACCCGCCATTGCGCGTTCTCGGCTCTCGCGCAACCGCATCCGTTCGGTCCGGTCTTCGACCCGTGGTTCGTACCGCAGCCCCGGATGGCGGCCGCGCTCGATGCGGTGATGCGGCACGCACCGGCCTTCGGGGTCGACGTCGCCGCCGTGTTGCGCGACGCCGTCGACTCCACCGGTGAGCTGATCGACGACGGCACCGCACTGCCCACCTGGTCGCAGGTGCACACGCTGGCGCCGGTACACGGATTCGATCTGGTGGGTGCCACCGCCCGTCATCCCGAGTTGTCCCGCGCGGTACGTCCCGACCGGCTGCCGCTGGCCGGTGACGCCGAATGCGTCTTCGCGAACGCCGCGGCCGTCGGATTCGGGGTACACACCTGCAATCTCGGTTCCACCGCCCGCTACGTGTGGGATCTCGACACCCGCGACCACAGCCGCTGGATCGTGCCGCTGGGCGCCGACGGGGCGCCCGGCACCCCGCATTTTCAGGACCAGGCACCGCTCTGGGCGGTCGGCGGGTACGTCGACGTCGTGACCGATTGGACCCGGATCCGCGACACAGCAAGCAGCGTCCACACATTCACGTTCACAGAGGAGATCGCATGACCCTGTTTGCGCGTCCCGGGTCGGGGTGGTCGGAGGTAGGGCGGGGCCTGACCGATCTCGCCACGGCCACCGCAGTGAGCCATCACGGCGACCCGCTGCCGGTGGGCACACCCGACGAGACGATGCTCGCGATCGCCGCCGAACTCGGCGCACCGACGATCCCCGAGACCGGGATGGGCGCCACCGGTGCGCTCACCACACTCGGCGACCTCATCGCCCGCTACGGCCTCGACCTCACCCATCAGCTGTGCGCCGCGCACCTGCAGCCACCGCCGTTGACCGTCGCGGTGATCGCCGACGCACTCGCCAGCGCCACCAATGCCTCACTGGACACCTATGATTCGGGTCCGGCCACCCTCGCGGTGGAACGCTGGACAGTGGCATCGCTGGCACGTCTGGCCGGGCTTCCGGAGACGTCGGGCGGCGTGTTCGGACCGGGCGGCTCGTACTCCAATCTGCTCGCCATGCTCGTCGCCCGCGACGAGACCGCCCGCCGGCGGGGAATCGACGTGCGGCGCGCGGGGGTACGAGATCTGGTGCGGCCGGTGGTGTTCTGCTCGTCGGTGGCTCACTTCTCCATCAACCGGGCCTGTGCCGCACTCGGATTGGGCGAGTCGGCGGTGATCCCGGTGGCCGTCGACGCCGATCACCGGATGATTCCCGAGGCGCTGGAGGCGGCCATCGGTGAGCGTGCGGACTCTCAAACACCCGTCGCGATCGTGGCGACCGCGGGCACCACCGATTTCGGCACCGTCGACCCGCTGCCGGAGGTCGCCGACATCGCACGGCGACATGGGATCTGGCTGCACGTCGACGCCGCCTACGGATTCGGTGCGTTGTTCTCGTCGAGATTGGCGCCGCTGCTCGGCGGGCTCGGCCGTGCGGATTCGGTGACGCTGGATCTGCACAAGGTGGGCTGGCAACCGGCCGCGGCGAGCGTGCTGCTGCTGGCCGACGAGAGTCGTTTCGCGTCGCTGAACCGTTCGGTGTCGTATCTCAACCCCGAGGACGACGAGGAGGCCGGTTACGGCGGTCTGCTCGGGCTCACCCTGCAGACCACCCGGCGTCCCGACGTGCTCAAGGTGGCGGCCACACTGCTCGCGTTCGGGCGCGGCGGGCTGGGGTCGATGCTCGACACCTGCCACGAACTGGCGCGATACGCCGAGAGTCGCATCGCCACCGAGTTGCAACTGGAGATGGTGGCACCGGTGACACTCACCACGGTGGTATTCCGCTACCGCTGCCAGGACTCCAACACGGTGAACGCCGAACTGCGGCGCAGGCTGATCAGTTCGGGCACCGCGCTGATCGGGCGGACCGAGGTGCGGGTGCGCGGGGAGGCGGTGCCGACGGTGTGCCTCAAGCTCACCCTGCTCAACCCGGAGACCAGCGAGCAGAGCATCGACGCGCTGTTCGACGAGATCACCAGGGTCGGAATGGAAGTCGAGACGTCGCAGACGCGCTTCGGCGATACCACGATCATCACGAGATGAGGAAGTATGAAGGACACTGACACCGTCGACATCCTGGCCATCGGCTGCGGACCGTTCAACCTCGGTCTTGCCGCGCTGGCATCGACGATCGACGACCTCGATGTGCTGGTGGTCGATTCACGTGACGAATTCCGCTGGCATCCGGGACTGATGTTCCCCGACGCCACACTGCAGGTGAGTTTTCTGTCCGACCTGGTGTCGCTGGTCGATCCGACGCACCCGATGTCGTTTCTCGCCTACATGGCCGACATCGACCGGCTCTACCCGTTCCTGGTGCGCGAGGACTTCTTTCCCACCCGCGTCGAGTACGAGGCGTATCTGCAGTGGTCGATCGGCCGGCTGGATTCGCTGCGGTTCTCCACCACGGTGGACGAGGTGACCTGGGACGCGGCGGACGATTCCTTCGCGGTGGCCATCAGTACCCCTGCGGGCACGTCCACCATCCGGGCGCGTCACATCGTGCTGGGCATCGGCACCGAGCCGCACATCCCGGCCGAGTTGTCGTCGACATCGCCTGCGGTGGTGCATAGTTCGGAGTACCTGTATCACCAGGAGGCGGCACACGCTGCCGACACGGTGACGGTGATCGGCTCCGGCCAGTCCGGCGCCGAGATCGTCATCGACCTGCTCGAGCAGAACCTCGACGGCGGCCCGGCGGTGCGGTGGTGGACGCGTACCCCGTGGTTCGCCCCGCTCGACTTCACCAAGCTGTCGCTGGAGATGACCACGCCGGCCTACATGGACTACTTCCACAGCCTGCCCGAGGCCAAGCGCGACGAGGTGGTCCCGACGCACTGGCAGTTCCACAAGGGCATCTCCACCGACACCCTCGACCGACTGCACGATCTGCTCTACCGCAGGCAGCTCACCGACAAGCCGCGGCCGGTTCAGCTGCGCAACGGCGCGGCCGTGGAGCGCGTCGACGTGCTCGGCGACGGCAAACTGCGTGTGCGAGGCCGCCACTGCGACACCGGAACCCCCCTGGCCCATGTGACCGACCTGGTGATCGCGGCCACCGGTTACCGCGATCGTCGGGCCGATTTCCTCGCGCCCGTGGTGCCGTACCTGCGGCGCGACGCATCCGGCCGGCCCGTGGTCGAGATCGATCACTCGATCGCCACCACCGACCCGGCGGTGGCGGGCCGATTGTTCGTCGCCAATGCCGAACTGCACAGCCACGGGGTGTCGGCGCCCAACCTCGACATCGGCGCGGTGCGCAACGCGCGCATCCTCAACGCGGTGCTCGGCCGTGAGGCCTACCGCCTGCCGCGGCACACCGCCTTCACCACCTTCGGCGTCGACGACGCCGACGACGTGGTCGACGACAGCCTGGTGTGACGGCTGTCGCGGGCGGCGCGGGGCGGGGGCGGGGCGGGCTGGCTGCTGCTGCTGCTGCTGCTGAAAGTGGGGGAAGGATGTCCTTCCCCCACTTTTGGCTTCTTCCCCCACTTGCACCTAGGGGACCGGCACGAAAGTAGGGGAAGGATAACCCTCCCCTAGTTTCGGTTACCTCCCCCCAGTCGCGCCCAGGCGACCGGCACGAAAGTAGGGGAAGAATAACCCTCCCCCACTTTTGGTTTCTTCCCCCACTTGTACCTAGGGGAACGGCACGAAAGTAGGGGAAGGATAACCTTCCCCTACTTTCGGTCCGCGCGTCAGGAGGCAGCGGCCGCCTTGGCCAGTGCCGGCTTGAGCAGGTCGAGGGTGGAGACGATCGAGTTCGGCGACGGTGTGTTGAGTCCGGTGATCTGCGCCTGCGTCAAGAAGGCCACCGCCCCGGTCTTCACCGACTTCAGATTCTTGTATCCGGCAAGGCCTTTGAGCCGTTCGGTGTCGCGGTCGTTGGTGGTGGCCACCACCAGCAGATCCGAGTCGAGCATCGGCACGTTCTCGGTGGATAGCCCGAAACGAGGCTGGCCCGTCTTGCGGTACTGCGCCGCGAGCGCCGGGGCGATCACCATGCCGAGGTCGGTGAACAGCTTTGCCGCGCCGTCGTTCTGGTCGCCGAACACCGAAAGCTGATCGGCGCCGTACATGAACGCGAGGCTATAGGTCTTGCCCTTCAGCGAGGGGTATTCGGCAGCCACCGCGGCAACCGACGAGTTGGTCTTGTCGATGATCTGCTTGGCCTTGTCGGGCTGATGCAGCACGGTTCCCATCACGGTCACCATGTCCTCCCATGGGTCCACCTCCTGGCCGCTGATCGATCCGACGGTGGGCGCGAGCTTGGAGATCTTCTGGAACAGCGGGTCGTCGGCAGCAAACCCGGGCGCAAAGATCAGGTCCGGATCGAGTTTGGCCACCGCACCCACATCCGTGCCCTTCGTGGGATCGAGGAAGGTGGAGTCGTCGAGTTTGTCGTCGTACCAGGGCTGCAACTTGCCGGTGGAGCTCTTCGTGTAGTCGTAGTAGCCGACCGGGGTGACGCCGAACGCGAGCGCGATGTCGGTCCACTGGTCACCGAGGGTGATGATCCGCTTGGGGGTGTCGGGAATGGTCACCGACCGCCCGTCGGGCAGATTCAGTTGCACCGCACCGGCGTTGGAGTCGTCCGACGATCCGCCGCACCCGGCGACGAGCGCAGTGACCAGCAGCAGGCAGCCGACCACAGCCGCCACATGGCGTTTCGCATGCATCGAGTGACGTCCCCCGCTCACAGGCTGCACGGCAGCAGCACGAGACCGGCCACGTCGCACACGCTCTTGTCCGAGAGCTTCCACTTGCTGCCGGTCCAGTTCCAGGTGAGCTGCATGGTCTTGGAGCCGCGGCCGACGATCGACATCTTCAGTGGAGCGGTCATGGTGGTGCCATTGACCTGAACCGGGTTGACCACGGTGTAGCTGAAGCCGACGTTGCCGTAGCTCGCCTTCGCCTGGGCCACCAGATCGATCTGCCTCAGCGCGCGTTCACCGCTGACCAGTTCGTCGGCGCGCGCCGCACGCGACGCACCGGGGTTCATCACCAGATTGACCTTGGTGTTGAGCTGTCCGGGGGTCAGCGCTGCCGGTGCGGCGGCCGCCGGGGCCGCGTTCTGGGTTGTCGCACCGGTGTTCTGCTGCGGCGCTGCCTGAGGCTGGGCCTGCGGCTGCGTCTGCACCGGACCGCTGTCACCGCCGCCGCCGCTCTCGGGCACCTGCTCGGCGGCCGGCGCCTGGGTGCCCGGTGCCGCGGCGGCAGGGGCGTTCGGTTGTGCCGCAGCACCCGGCGTCGCCTGCTGCTGATTCGGAACATTCTGCGCCGCACCGAGATTCATCACAGTGGGGGTTGCGGCCGCGGCAGCCGTCCTATCGCGATCGGCAACCATCAGTCCGACGACGCCGATGGTCACGATCAGTGCGGAGATCACCGCGGCGATGCCCGCCGACGCCAGCACCGTCGGGACGTTGATCCCCGCCTTGGGCTTGGGCGCCTCGGTCGGTTCCTGGGCGGGATAGGAATAGGACTCGGCATTGGGGTCCGTGCCGTAATCCTGGGTGCCCGGGGCGTAGGCGCCCTCCTGGTATGCCGTCTCCTGCATCACTCCACCGATCGTCATTTCATCACCCGACAGACCCGGGCCAGAATTGGTCACGTGACCCGAATCGGAAATTCCCCCGACCGTATCACGTCAGGATAGGGAACCCTAAGTCGAGCATTCCCGGCGCAGTTCAGTCCGCCGCCCCGGCGAGCACCTTGTCGAGGGCGGCGACAAAGGTGTCGGCGTATCCGGGCAGCGCCTGCTTGTCGGTGACCACACCGAAGGTGGTGCGGGTGCCCAGCACCAGCGACGTCACCGAGAACGAGTAGCCGGCCAGCGGCGAGAGCGCGGTGAGACGTTCGATCGGTGCACCCAGCACCGACCGGACCCGCGAGAATCCGGGATTGACGCCGATGTGCAGATCGGGGCTCATCTTCTTCATCGACGCGTTGACCGCGGCACGCTGCAGCGGCCACGGGAGTCGGGGCGCGTTGTCGGTGGCGGCCAGTGCCAACTCGGGACGAGACTTGTCGATCAGCCCCAATTCGCTTCTGCTGTGCGCGATCTGCGCGTCGAGGTCGGATTGGTCGATCGGCAGGTTCAGCAACGACACCGAGACCGCGTTGCCGGTGTGCCGGTAGTCGGCATCGAGGGTGACCGGAAGGGTGACCCGGGCCAGTCGCGCGTCGTCGCCAATCCCCAGCGGCGGTGCGCTGCTGATGGCGGTGCCGATCGCCGCGATCAGGAACTCGTGCACCGACGCCTGATGGCGTCGTGCCAGGCGTCGCAGGTCGCGGGTGGCCACACTGTGCAGGCCCACCTCGCGGCGACCGGATCGGGTGAGCGCGGGCCAGCCCCGGGCCTCCTGGGCCGCGGCCCACTGTCCCTCGAACGCCTCCTTGGCCCGACCGAGGTCGTCGGCGTCGACGTCGGCGACGTGGAAGCGCGGACTGTCGGCGAAGCGGTCGAACTCGGCGAGTTCCTCGTCGGAGCCGTCGGCGAGCAGGGCGGCGAAGGCCGCCCCCGCGATGCCGTCGGAGATGCTGTGGTGCACCCGCAGGAGCACGAACTGGGATCCCCCGCGCTCCGTGCGCGGGCTGTAGAGCGTGATGTGCCAGAACGGATCCGGTCGCCGCAGATGGGTTTCGAGTTCGGCGGCGATCTGACCGTGCAGATCGGCGCTGTCGGTGTACTGCGCGGCACCGACCTGACGGACCGGATCGATCGTCGGTGACACCACCACGTGCGGTGGGCGCCAACGACCCTGCGCGATTCCCATGCGGAAGATGTCGTGCCGGGCGGCGCGCTGGGCAACCCGCGCACGAACGTCGTCGAGGGTGAGCGGTGCGTCGGTGTCGGTCACCTCGAGGAGCATGGCCCACTGCATGGGTCTGCTGCGGGTGTCCATGTGCAGGTAGGTGTGGTCGGGCGGCGCGAGTTCCACCGGACTCAGGGTGGGTGTTGCGGTCATGACTGTTCCTCCGTACCCGAGCAGATCTTCTCGTAGCGTTCGTTGTCGGGTTTCATCGCCGCGGCGACGAGTTCCCACAGCACCTCGTCGGTGCCGCCGCCCACCCGGGCGAGTTTCATGTCGCGCCACCAGCGTCCGATGGGTGTCTCGGTTTCGAGATAGCCGATGCCGCCGAAGATGTGCAGGCATTCCGAGGCCACCTCCTCGCCGAGATTGGCTGCGGTGGCCTTCAGCGCTGCGGCGGTCCGGAGGTTGATCCGGCCGTGCGCGGCGACACCGTCGAGCGAATACCGCAGCACGTCGATGCGTGCCTGCAGGTCGGCGAGCCGCAGGCGCAGTGCCTGATGGTCGTAGAGACGTTTGCCGAACTGGGTGCGATCGAGCATCCGCGCGAGCGTCACCCCGATCATCACCTCGCCGGCGGCCGCGATCTGCGCGGCCACCGAGAGCCGTTCGTGCGCCAGCCCCCAGCTGATCACGGCCAGGCCGGTTCCGGGCCGGGCGACGAGGGCGTCGGCGGGAATCCACGTGTCGATGGTGACTGGCGCGGTATCGAGCGGTCCCGCACCGAGTTTGCGGTACGGGGTGCCCACCTCGACCTGCGACACCGGAACAGCCGCCAACGCCACGTTGCCGTGCGACTCGTCGGTGCCGGTCGTGTCGCCGACGTCGCGGCACACGACGAGCATGTGGTCGGCGATCGGTGAGAGGGAGACGAACTTCTTGCGGCCGACGATGCGGTAGCCGTCGTTCTCGGCGGTGATGGTGGTCTGCGCGTTCTGCAGGTCGGAGCCACCGGATTCCTCGGAGGCACCGATGCACAGCACCGCGTCGGCGGTGATCGCCCGTTCGGCGAGGTCGCGCAGCCGGTCGGTGCGGCCGAAGCGGCGCAGAATCGCGATCGCCGAGTCGTGCAGACTCACCCCGACGCCGATCGCCGCCGAACCCAGCGAACCCAGGTGGCGGCCGAGTGCGAAATGGTCGGCCAGGTCGGTGGTGGTGCGGTGATCCCATTTGCGGGCGAAAACCCCGGCGTCGCCGAGGTATTCGAGCAGCGGCCGCGGGAAACGCAGGTCACGTTCGGCCTGTTCGGTCCATGCGATTACCCGCTCGTCGAAGACGTCGTCGAGGAGGTCGGAGTACGTCGGAGTGGTGGGGCTCGTCGTGGTTGGGTCCGCAGTGGCGAGGGCTTCGGTCGTCGTTGACATCGGGGCCCGGCCTAGGTGCTCACGCTCGTGAGCTTCGCGCGGATGCACTGCGCGAGGTCGGCGACGGTGGAGGATTCGAAGATCTCGCGTTCGGTGAGTTTGACACCGAGCCGCTCCTCGATCGCGACCACACCGATGGCGATGGCCACCGAGTCGAGGCCGAGGTCGTCGATGAGTCGCGAATCCTCGTCGACGTCGGCGACGTCGAGGTCGAGATCCTCGGCGAGGATGGATTGCAGGGCGTCGTGCACGGTGTCGGACATGGGGCTTACTCCTTCGGGTGGGTGGGTGGTTTCGACAAGCTCAACCAGCGGGTGGGGCTCAACCAGCGGAGCGGGCTCAACCAGCGACGTGGGCTCGACCGGCGGGGGGGTGGTTTCGACAAGCTCAACCAGCGACGCGGGCTCAACCAGCGGATCGGGCTCAACCAGCGAGGGGGTGGTTTCGACAAGCTCAACCAGCGGATGGGGCTCAACCAGCGAGGGGGGCTCAACCAGCGGGTGGGGCTCGACCAGCGAATGTGAGACGAAATCGATTATCGCGGTGCAGATCTCGTCCGCGTTCTCGAGGTGGGGGTGGTGGCCGCGGCCGGCCAGCAGCCGCGTCTCGACCGGCGCCGTGGCCGCGCGCTCGATGCGCTCGAGTTGCGCCGGGGTGGCGTAGGTGTCGCCGTCGCCCTGCAGCACCAGCATCGGCGTTCTGATCCGTGCGATGTCGGCGGTGACGTCGAAGGCGGCGAACTCGTCGGAGAGCCACACCCCCGACCAGCGCGCGAACACCTCGTCGGGGTTGTCGTGGAACATCGCCAGCGAGGGTCGCACCGTGCTCGCGAAAGTGCCTGCGGTGCGGCGTATCCCGGCCAGAGTCGCTTCCTCGACGATCACGTGGGGTGCGATGAGAACCGCTGCGGCGGCGGCGAATCGCGCGGCGTAGAGCGCGGCGATCGTGGCGCCGTCGCTGTGGCCCACCAGAATCGGGCGGGTGACCCCGAGCGAGGCGAGCACGTCGGGGAGCACGGTGGTCGCCTCGTCGTGCAGGTAGCGCGCATTGCCGGGACCGTCACCCGACGACCCACCGTATCCGTGTCGCGAATAGGCGATCGTGGTGAGTTGCGCCCGCTGATGCAGCAGTGCGGGCAGCCGACCCCACTGTCCCGCCGACCCGAGTCCCTCGTGCAGGAAGACGACGGCGGGCCGGTCCGGGTGGCCGTCGTAGCGGATGTATTCCAGACTTCCGCGGGTGTGGGCGAGCGTCGGCATCCGATCACCACCTCTGCGCGGTGACGTCGAACATGTTGGCACCCAACTGACCCCGTCCCACGAACGACAGGCAGTCGGCTGGCTTCGCGGGCATGATCGAGCAGAACTGCACCTCCCGCAGCAGCCGCTGCATCGGCGCATCGGCGGCCATCGCGGCCGAACCGGTCACCTGCACAGCCCGCGCCGCGAGCGATTGCGCGGTGGTCCCGAGGTGAAACTTGGCGGCGTAGATCAGGGCGTTCGTCGACGTCTGCGAGCGCTGCTCGGTCACCGCCCGCGCGGCCGTCAGCGTCAGGGCCCTGGTGGCCTGCAGGTCCACGGTCATCTGGCCGAGGGCGGTGACCGTGTCGGGATCGTCGCGTCGTGTCGGGTCGGCACCGACGCGTCCGGTGACGAAGTCGACGATGGAGGTGGCCAGTCCCAGATAGGCACCCAGGTAGCCGGCCGCCATCCAATGCGGTTCGCGGACAGCCTTGAACAGCGACATGCCCTCGACGCCGAGAAACAGACGGTTGCGGGGAATCGTCGTCGCGTCGAGCCGCATCTGCGCGGTCGAGGTGCCGGCCAGTGCCGCACCGTTCCATTCGGCTCCGAACGAGACACCGGGATCGCCGGCGCTCACCACGAAGTGCGAGACCTCGAAGTCGTCGTCGGCAGCGAAATCGTTGTCGGGGCGGGCCGGTCGTGCGGTCACCACATAGTGGTCGGCGACCCCCGACAGTGACACAAAGGATTTGCGGCCGTCGAGCACGTAGTAGCCGGACTCGCCATGCTCGGACTCGACACGATAGGTGGTGCTCAGGCCACGCAACCGCGCCCCGTTGCCGGGTTCGGACGCGGCGGATGCGAACATCGCGCCGCGACCGATCACCTCCTCGATCACCCAGTCCCGAAACTGGGTGCCCCTGTCCCCCAACGCGTCCGGGTCGGCCTCGAAGAGGGAGCCGATCGCAACATTGTGCATGTTGTAGCCCAACGCGATCGCTCCGTTGGCGGCGCCGAGCTTCGCCAACACCTCGGTGTAGCCGGCGAAATCCAGTCCGATACCGCCGGATTCGACGGGGATCATCGCGCCGAGCAGGCCCGACTCCCGTATGAGCGCATAGGCACGGTCGGGGGCGACCTCACCGCGGTCGATCGGGTCGGCGAGGGCCTCGAGGTCGGCGGCGATGTCGTCGACCAGGCCGAGTGCGGTGTCGCGGGGCGAGAGGGTGAACGTCGTCATGTCAGTCCTCGTTTCTCAATTCTCCACGGGGAGGCCGAGATCGCGCGCGATCATGATGCGCAGCAGATCGTTGGTACCCGCGTAGATGGAGGCGGCCACCGCACCCGACGCGTCGACGGCGTAGCCCGAATTGGCCACCACGGCACGCGCACCGAACAGTGGTGCCGCGGTGGTCTCGAACGCGAGCAGATCCTGGGCGCAGGAGATCTTGACCGCGGCGGCCTCGGTGGACAGCGAACTGAGCGTGGTGTTTTCGTCGTCGATGCGCCGGGCCATGTCGTAGACCAGGGTGCGTACCCGGTGCGCCAGGATCGCGAGGTCGGCGACGTGCGAGGCGACGAGCGGACTCGAACCGAGCCGGTGACCGAACTGCTCGCGTTCGGTGAGCCAGGCGCTGACCCGCGACACCGTGCGCGCCATGATGCCCACCGCGTAGCTCATCAGCAGCGCCCGTTCCCAGGTGGTGGTCGCCGCCAGGAAGGCCAGACCCGATCCCTCGTCGGCGACGAAGTCGTCGTCGGAGATGTGGACATCGTCGAAATCGACCGCACCCATGGGCACTTCGGTCAGCGCGGTCTTGGCGAAGGGCTCCGACCGGGTGATCCCGGCGCGGGAGGCGGGCACCAGCAGCGAACTCAGTGCGAAGGGATGACGGGCCGCGTCGGTCCGCGCGAAGGTGAGCACCAGGTCGGCCACCGGGGCCGCCGTGACGTATGCCTTGCGTCCCTGCAACCGCCACGATCCGTCGTCGGCGCGGGTGGCCGAGGTGCGCATGGACAGCGGATCCGATCCCCCGGTGTCCTCGGTGAGCGCATGACACAGCACCAGCGTGCCGTCGACGAGGCGATCGGCGTACTCGTCGAGCGGGCGCCGGGCGACCAGGCTCAGCGGCCACTGGATGCCGAACAGTTGCGAGGCGAATGCGTAGCACAGCCCGGCGGGCACCCCGGCGCGGCCGATGCCTTCGACGACCGCCACGGCATTGGTCACCCGGCCGCCGCCACGCGTACCCGACAACGAGTCCGTCAGCGCGCCGGCAACTGTCGGCGACGCCACCAGGATGCGCCACGCGTCGCGGTAGTCGGCGCCGGCGATACGGGAAACCTGCTCGGCGAGTTCTGCGGCGACCCGCTCGGCGATCGTCGTCGGATCAGCGGTGATGGTTGCGGTCACCGCGGTTCCTCGGCGAGCGCGCAACTCACGGCGGTGTGCAGGGTGGTCGGTGTACGGAAGTTGCGTGCCACCACCAGGTTTTCGGGCAGTTTGCGGCCCACCCTCGATTCGAGGTCGCCCACGATGGTCACCAGGGTGAGCGAGTCGAGCATGCCGGTCAGCAGCACTTCGGTGTCGGGTTCGACGGTCTCGGCGCGGCCGTGGCGCCGGGAAATGGCGGCGGCGACGATCCCGCACACCTCGTCCACCGAGATCGGTTCGGTCAGTTGCGAATTGGTGGGGGTCATCATCGATTCTCCTCGTCTGCGGCGATCTCGGCGAGCTTGGTGCGGTCGACCTTGCCGCGGCGGTTGATGGGAAGTGGTGAGTAGGAGCGGATGTCGTCGGGTTGTGCGGTCACCGGAAGTCGTTCACGCAGGGCCGCGTCGACGGTGCTGACCGCTGCGGCCGCGGCCGGCGAGTTCGCCGGCGCTCCGGCGTCGACGAACAGCGTGATGCGGTTGTCGCCGCCGGTGGTCACCGCGGCGGCGCCGAGTAGTCCGGCGGCGGTGACGGCGATGGTCTCGATGCCGGCGAGGTCGATGCGGTAGCCGTGCCGTTTGATCTGGTCGTCCACCCGGCCCCCGAGGATCAGCCGGCCGGCGTCGTCGGTGCGGGCCCGGTCGCCGGTGCGGTAGGCGCGGCGGCGGATTCCGTCGGGGAACGTCACCTGCACGGTGGGGTCGACGAGCGCGCCGTCGATCACGTAGCCGGTGAGCAGGGTGGGCCCGGCCACCACCAGTTCGCCGTCTACGAGGCACGTCGACACACCGTCGATGGCGGTGCCCACCGGAACCGGCTGGTCCGGTCGCCACGCTCGCATGTCGGCACCGGTGCACACGTTGGTTTCGGTGGGCCCGTACCAGTTGTGCACCGCTGTGTGGTCGAGCGTGTGGAGCAGATCCTGCAGTGCGCCGGGCGGATACGGTTCACCGGCGAATGCCACGGTACGCAGCGACGCCACGGTGCGCCGGGCAGCGGTCATGGCGGCGACCAGTCCGCGCAGCAGCGTGGGTACCGCGTAGAGGACGGTGATCTCGTTGTCGGTCAGCCAGTCAAGCGTGTCGGCGGGAAATGCCTTGAGCCACTCCGGCATCAGTACCGCGGTGGCACCGCTCAGGGCGGTGGCGAAGATGTCGAAGGTGCTCAGGTCGAAGGTCAGTGCCGCCTGTGCGGCCACCCGGTCGCCGACACCGAGGTCGAGACGGGCGGCGGCCCAGCGGACGAAATGGGCGACTGCACCACCGGCCAGCAGTACACCCTTGGGGGTACCGGTGCTGCCCGAGGTGAACAGCAGATACCCGCCGGGTTCACGTGCCCGGCCGTGGTCGGCGACCCAGGGACTCGGCCCCGTCGATACGAAGGTGGCCAGCGCGAGGCGGTCGTCGAGCGTGCGGATCTGCGCGTCCTCGAACGGGCCGGAGTCGACGCTCTCGACGGCGATGACGGCGTGGGTCAGCGCGGCCTGGCGCACCAGTTCCTCAGTGCGAGTGGGCGGGTCGACGACGTCGAGGGGCGCCACCACCGCGCCGGCGGCGGTCACCGCGTGAATGGCGACGACGGCGTCGGCCGACCGCGGCAGGTACACCGCCACCGCGCCGGTGTCGTCGACGCCGGCCTCACGCAGCAACTCGGCGAGGTGACGTACCCGCTCGTCGAGTTGCCGGTAGGTGAGATCACCCGTCTCCGACGCGATCGCGCAGCGTTCGCCGTGCGCCGCCGCGGCCTCGCGCAGGATCTGCGCGAGGGTGCCGTCTCCGGTGCCGGGGGTCGTGGTTTCCGGGGCGGACAGGGTCTCCATACCGATCAGACCCGTCCGGCGGGCGCACCGGCCGTGGCCGCCTCCAGCAGCGGGCGCAACGCGTTCTTGTCCATCTTGCCCAGCGGGGTGAGCGGCATCTCGTCGATGATGCGGACGACGTCGGGCGACTTGTAGGCGGCCAGCCCCGCATCGCCGAGGAACCGGGCGAGAGTCCTTCGTGTCGGCGACTTTTCGGCATCCGGCTCGACGACGACGAAGGCGACGGTCCGCTCACCGAGCATCGGGTCGGGCGCACCGATCAGTGCCACCGACCGGATGTCGGGGTGCATCAGAAGCACACCCTCCACCTCGGTGGCCGCGATCTTCTCACCGCCGCGGTTGATCTGGTCCTTGATGCGTCCGGACACGATGAGGTGGCCGCTGTCGAGGCGTCGCACCAGGTCGCCGGTGCAGTAGAACCCATCGGGGGTAAAGGACTTCGCATTGTGTTCGGGTGCGTCGAAGTAGCCGCGCAACGTGTACGCGCCGCGCACGGTGAGCTCGCCCACCTCACCGTTGGCCACCTCGTTGCCGTCGGCGTCCACGACGCGGATCTCGTCGTACTCCGACACCGGGACGCCCTGGGTGGTGCACAGCAGGTCCGCAGTGTCGTCGAGATGTGTTGCGCAGAACAGTCCTTCGGACATGCCGAGGATCTGTTGCAGGGTGGCGTCGAACTCGTCGACGATGCGTCGCGCCTCGTGGTCGGAGAGCCGGGCCGAACCGATCTCGATGATGCGCAGCGAAGTCAGGTCGGCCGTGGTGCGTGCGCGTTCTTCCAGCCACAGCGGCACCAGTTGCGGGTTGATGGCCGTCATGGTGACGCCTTCGCGCTCGATCAGGTCGAAGCACACCGACGGATCTGCGTTGGGGGCCAGCACCACCGTGCCGCCCACGCGCAGGGTGGCGAGGATACCCGGGCAGTTCCAGGTGTAGTTGAACGCGATCGGCAGGACCGCAAGGTACACGCTGGTCGCGTCGAGGCGGCTGCGTTCGCCGGCCGCCCGCGAATTGTATTGGTAGTCGTCGTGGGTGCGGCCGATCAGTTTCGGCATGCCGGTGGTGCCGCCGGAGAGCAGCAGCAGTGCGATGTCCGACGACGCGACGCTCTCGTCGATCGTTTCGGTACCGTGACCGAAAAGTGCGGTGTAGGAGTGGAAACGGGGGTCGGCGGCGTGCTCGCCGAGATCGCCGACGATCACCACCGCACGCAGCGACGGTGCGGATTCGGCGATCTGGTGTGCCAGGCCGCGGTGATCGAACCGGTTGAACACGTCGGTGGTCACGTATGCCACCGCCCCCGTGGCGCGCGCCAGGTGTCCGATCTCGGCGTGACGGTGACCGGGCTGGGTGTGCACCGGTACCGCGCCGAGACGCTGCAGCGCAAACCACGTGACGATGAACTCGGAGGTGTTGGGAAGCTGCAGCAGCACGGCGTCGCCGGTGCGCACGCCCAGCGCGCGCAGCCCGTGGGCAACCTCGGTGGCCCGATCAGCCAACTGCCGGTATGTGATTCGCTGGTCACCGTCGACCACGGCGGTCGACGGACCGAAACGGTCGGCCCACGCGTCGAGTGCGGCACTGAAGGTCGTGCCCTCCCACAACCCGAGGTCGCGGTAACGCTGCGCGTAGGTGTCGGGCCAGTCGGGGACCTTCTCGCGGATGGTCGGGGTGACGGTTGCGGTGTCGGTCGGGTGGGTCATGCCTGCCCCTGTTCTGCGGAGACCATTTCGGCCACCTGCTCGTCGGTCATGTCGGCGATCTCGCAGTAGATCTGTGCCACCGCATCGAGGCGCGTGGTGTCGGAGGACCGCGCGATCATCCGGTCGGCCAGGCCACGGACGGTTCGGCCCAGGAACAGATCCCCCACCGACACCTCCCGCGTGTCGAGGCCCTCCATGACGCGTGCCACCGCCAGGGTGCCGCGCACCGAGTCGCCGCCGATGCGGAAGAAGTCGTCGTCGATGCCCACACGCTGCACCTCCAGCACGTCGCCGAGGATGAGGGCCAGCGCGCGTTCGAGCGGACTTCGTGGCGCCACATAATCATCGGCGGCGTAACGCCTCTCGGTGAGAGCGAGGATCGCGGTGTGGTCGATCTTGCCGTTGCCGGTCAGCGGGATCGTGTCGGCGACCTCGACGAGTTCGGGCACCATGTAGCTCGGCAGGGTGCGGGTCAGCGCGTCGCGGGCGCGCTCGGCGAGGGTCTCGATACCCTCGCTCGTACCTCGCTCAGCATTCGCAGCGGGAACCACGAGTGCGCACAGGCGGGCGGCACCGCGGCGGCTGTTGATCACCACCACCGCGTCGGCGATGCCGTCCACGCTGCGCAGCGCCGCCTCCACCTCGCCCGGTTCGATGCGGTAGCCGCGCAGTTTCACCTGGTTGTCGATGCGGCCGAGGAACTCGATCTCGCCGTCGTCGCGGTAGCGCACCAGATCGCCGGTGCGGTACCAGCGGTGCCCGTCGTAATCGACGAACCGTTCCGCGGTGCGCACCGGGTCACCGAGGTAGCCCTCCGCCAATCCGGTTCCGGCGACCCAGAGTTCGCCGGCCACCCAGTTCGGGCAGTCCAGCCCGCTGTCGGCGGCCACCACCCGGCAGCCCACCCCGGGCAGCGGACGACCGAACGGGACGTTGGCCCAACCGGGGATGTCGCCGTCGAGGATGTCGCGGGGCACCACGCAGAGGGTGTGGTGGATCGACGTCTCGGTGCAGCCGCCGAGCCCGGCGAACACGACGTCGTCGGCGCACAGGGTGAACGCGCGGCGCGGCAGGTCGACGCCCACCCGGTCGCCGCCCACCACCACCGTGCGCACCGTGCGCAGGCTGTCGGTGCCCTGCGCGGCGGTGAGGATCATGTCGAGAATGCCGGGGACACAATAGAGCTGGGTGACACCGAACGTGTTGATGAGTGCTGCGATGCGCTGCCCGTCGCGGCGGGTGGCCTCGTCGATGGTGACCACCGAACCGCCGACGTCGAACAGTCCGAAGGTGTCTTCGATGGAGAGGTCGAATTCGAGCGCCGACAGGGCTATCGACCGGTCGGAGGCGGTGACACCGAACGCATCACGGCACCTTTCGAGGGTGTTCATCACCGCGCCGTGCGACACCGCCACACCCTTGGGCGTGCCCGTCGACCCGGAGGTGAACAGAATGTAGGCGATCGCATCGTCGGAACCCGCATGCGGGGGAACAGAATCCACGTCGTGGTCCGCGGCCTGCGCGATCGGCAGCACCGGCACCGACCCGGACTCGCGCGTCCCGGCGTCGCCGACGATGGCCGCGGCGATCCCCGCGGTGCGTTCCATCTCCGCGCGACGCGCCGCCGGCTGATCCATCCCGATCGGGAGGTAGGCGGCACCGGCGGCCAGCACACCGAGCACCGCGGTGAGCTGATCGGGACCCTTGGGCACCTGGATCGACACCGTGTCGCCGGGCGTGACCCCGGCGGCGCGCAGCGCGGCGGCCACCCGCAGCGCGGAATCGGCGAGTTCGCCGTAGCTGCGTTCGCGGATCGCCCCGTTGCGGTCGAGGTGCACAGTCGCCACCGACGTGGGCGTGTGCGCCGCCACCTCGAAGAACCTTTGGTGCAACAGTTTCCGTGAGCGCTCGGCGGGCCGGAAGTTGTCGGCTCGGCGCCGATCGAATTGCGCCTTGTCGGGTTCATGGTCGAGCGGCGCGTCCCAGTCGGCGTCGTCGGCGAGCAGCCGGTCGAGGATCGCGCTGTAGCGTGCGAACATCGCGTCGATCACCCCGGGGAGGAAGGCGTGTTCGCGCACGTCCCAGTTGACGAGCAGCCCGCCGCGCAGTTCGACCACCTGGGCGTCGAGCGCCACCTGCGGGCCCTGCGACACGATCCACACCGGATCGCCGAAGGTGTCGAGCACCTCGGGTGCGAACAGTTCACCGAGGTCGAGTCCGCTGGTGTAGACCACGGGGGCGAGGACCGCCTCACCACGATAGCGACCGAGGTCGCGGATCACGTCGAGACCCGGATACGCCGAATGCATCGCGCTCGCATGCAAACTGCCCTGCAAGGACTTCACGAAGTCGAGGAACGAGCCGGGCGTGGTGGTGTCGACGGTGACCATCACCGAACTACTGAAGTCCCCCACCAGGTTCGACACGTCGGGGTGGAACGGTTCACGATTGAACAGCGGCAGGTTGAGCAGAAAGCGCTGTGCGGTGGACCACCGGCCGACGACGTCGGCGAACACCGCGGCCAGCACCACCGCGGGTGTCACGCCGCGCCGGTGGGCGGCGCGCATCAGGTTGGCCTTCTGAGTGGGCGTCACGTGGTAGTTGCGTCGCGTGGTGAGGTGCGGGTCGGCGCGCTGCGCCTCGGGTACCAGCGGTAGCTGCGGAGGGTCGGGCAGTTCGTCGAGATGTTCGCGCCACCAGGCCTGTTCGGCTTCGCGTTCGGCGGCGTTGACCTCACGCTTCTGCGCCAGGTAGTCGCGATACTGGTAGCCGATCGGTGCGAGCGAATCGCCGCGGCCGGTGTAGAAGGCGGCGAGATCGGCCATCAGGGTGCGGTAGCTCATGGCGTCGGCGGCCAGCATGTCGACGTCGACGTGCAGGCGCCCGCGGCCGTTTGGAAGGCGAGTGAGGGCGACGTCGAAGACGTGCCCGGCGGCGACGTCGAGGAGTTGATGTGACTTGACGTGACGGAGCCGGTCCAGTTCTGCGGCAACATCTTCCGGTGTCCGATCGCGAAGGTCGTGCACCGAGAAGACGGCGGGCGAGGGTTCGTCGGCAACCACCTGCCTGCCGTTCTCCCCGAAACGCGCACGCAGCATCTGGTGACGGTTGACGAGGTCGTGGACGGCGGTCCGGAGGTGTTCGGGGTCGAGATCAGCGCCGTCGAATTCGGCGTAGAGGTGAGCGGCGACGCCGCCCATGGACTGCTCGTCCCGGCGACCCACCCAGTAGGCGTGCTGCATGGTGGCCAGCTCGAACGACTCGTCGTCGCCGGTGACGCCCGGGGTGCGGGCAGCGGAGGTGATCTCGGCGGCCGTCGCGACCCGCGGGGCGCGCCGCGACAGTAGCGCCTTCCACGCGGCGACGGTGGGGTCGGTGGCGAGCGCGGCGAAGTTGACGTCGTATCCGCGTTCGCGCAGCTGGGAGGCGATGCGGATCATGCCCATCGAGTTGAGTCCGAACTCGATCAGGTCGTCGCCGTCGGTCACCTCGTCGATGTCGTCGGCGATGTGGTCGGCGAGAAGACGACGGATCTCGTCGTCTGCGATCTGCGTGGCGCTGGTCATTCATCCCTCCGGCGATGGATCGGTGACACGTGACTGCTGGACGGCATCGTGCCGATCGGCACTCCAAGTGAGGTTAGCCTAATCAATCCCCCGTAGTGTAGGGGGGTGAGCAAATTCAACGAGGCACGCCACGAACTGATGCGCCGACGCCTACTCCGGTCGGGGTTGGGCACCGCAGACGCCGGCGCCGCCGACCAGACCGCTGCGCCAGCATTGCCCGCGCAACCCGGATTCCAACCGGGCGAGGCACGAATGTGGAAGATCTACCGGCTCGATCCGGCGTCGGTGTCGCACAACATCGGCCTCGTCTTCGATATCGACGGCGGCCGGTCGAGCTGGGAGATGGTGGCCGCCACCGAAGTGTTGATCGATCACTGCGATGTGTTGCGGTCGGTGATCGTCGATGCCGACGGCACGCCGCGGCGGGTGCCCGCGAATGTTGTAGGAGGCTGGTCGACCCCCGAGATCACTTGGGATTGGGGCACTTTGCCGTCGGAGTCGGTGGTTTCCGGAACCGGGCGGCCCGAAGCGTGGACCCGGGCCGAGATCGATCGCGACGCACAGACACTCACCCGATCTCCGTTCGACCTGACCGCACAACCGCCGCTGCGTGCCCGCGTCTACGTGCGCACCGACGGCGGTACGGCGGTGGTGTTGGTGGTGCATCATCTCGCGGTCGACGCCACGTCGTGGCCGACCCTGATCACCGCCCTGTTGCACGGATCGTGGCCGACGGATCGGGATATGCGGGTATCCGCACCGTCTGCTGCACAACCCGATGTGGCGGCGGCCCTGCGGCATGCGCTCGACACGTGGGCCGCCGACGATGTGCGCTATCCGCTGTCGGGCGAGTTGCCCACCGACTCCCCCGCCGATAGTTGGCTCGCTCCGATGGACGACGGCGCCGGTTCTCGCCGCAGCGTGCCGGTGGATCCCGCCGACGTGGCCGCGCTGGCATCCGTCGCGCCGGAGGTGGGTGCCACCATCAACACGCTGCTGCTGACGGTCTGCGCGCTCAGCGTGTACGCGGTGACCGGCGCCGCCGACCATGTGCTGGTGGTGCCCGCCGACAACCGCCATCCGGCGCACACCCCCGATCGGGTTGGCTACAGCGGCAACATCATTCCCAAACGGTTCCGGTTCGATCCGGACGCCCCCGTCCGCGACGCGCTGCGGGATTCGGCGGCGAGGATCTTCGCGTCGATGGAGTTCGCCGGCGTCGACTACGGCACCATCTTGACCGCGCTTCGCGGTGCCGGCGGGCGCTTTCCGGTCGCCGAGGTCATGGCGTCGGTGCGCGACGCGCCGCACCGCGGGGTGGCGATTCCCGACGGGCTCGACGTGAGCTGCCGGTCGGTGTTCACCGGGGTGGCGAACTACCCGCTGGCGTATGCCTTCGAGTTCGACGCCGACGACGCACTGCACCTCGAACTCGATCACCGGCCCGACGTGATCGACGATGCCACCGCGCGCGCTGCCGCCGATGTGGCGCTGGCGCTCATCGCGCGGATGCCGTCGTCGCTGAATGTGCCGCTGGGGGAACTGATCTCGTCAGTGACGCCGGCTCGATCCCCGGCCTGACCTGGGGCTCCGGGAGCGTGGCTACCGGCTGGTCTGTACGGCCCGCCGGTAGCCGCGCACCGCGAGCGGCCCGAACACGACGATGAGTCCTGCTGTCCAGGCCAGTGTCCACGCCAGCGGCACGGCTACCGCGCCGCCCTCGGTGAGGCCGCGCATGGTGTCGATCGCCGGACTCATCGGCTGGTAGCGCACCACCGGTTGCAGCCACCCCGGATACTCGGAGACCGGCGCAAATCCGGTGTTGAAGAACAACATCAGCAGGAACAGGCCGCCGAGTTGCTGGATGGCGGCCTGCCCGGAGGATACCGTGGCCAGCGCCAGCACCGGCACCGCGAACCCGATCGCGAACACGATGGGCACCAGGATCGCGCCGATACCTGCGACAACGCCCTGTTCGAAGCGGAAGCCCAGCGGCACCGCCACCAGGAACAGGATCACCGTCGCCATTCCGGTGCGCAGACCCTCGGCGAGGAGTCGCCCGGCGAGAAACCCCGACCGCGGCACCGGTAGCGTCCACAGCCGTGCGAGCAGGCCCGAATCGCGTTCGTGGATCAGGGTGATCGCGGTGGCCAGAGTGCCGAACATGGCTCCGACGAGGGCGACGAGTCCGGTGTTGCCGTAGACGCTGTCGCCGCCGCCCATCGCGGTGACCGTCTTGCCCAGCACCAGTTGGAACATCAGCAGCATGAACGCGGGGAAGGCCACCGACTGCACCACGATGCCCGGATCGCGTGCCCAGGTGCGTAGCAACGCACCGCTGTGCACCGCGGCCTGTCTCGGCAGCGACACCGACCGGCGGCGTGGCCATGCGGCCGACGTGGCGTCGGCGCTGCGCTGGCCGGCGCTGCGCTGGTCGGCGGTGTGATGGTTGGTGGTGTGGCTCAACGGTTCACCTGCGCCCTGCCGGTCTGCACGATGACCAGCCATCCCGCCACCAGCAGCCCGGCCGTCCACAGCAGCACCGCGGTGAGATCCGGATTGCCGGGTGCGGCGAGCCCGCGCAGCGCGTCGGCGTACACCGAGAGCGGCTGATTGCGGACGAACGGCTGTATCCATTCCGGAAAGCCTTCTGCCGGAACGAGTCCGGTGGAGGCCATCACCAGGATGAGTTGTGGGATCATCAGCACACTCGCGATTCCCACCGAGTTGCGCGCAACTGTCCCGAGTGCGTCGGTGAACATGCTCAGTGCCAGGCCGAAGGCGATCACCAGCACGAAGAACAGCAGGGTGTGCGCGGCCGAACCGTCGAACCCGAAGCCCAGTGCCGAACCGATCGCGAGGCCACCGGCGAGCGCGAGAATCAGTCGCACGATCACCCACGTCATCCG
Organism: Gordonia sp. NPDC003425; assembly: GCF_053588635.1. NCBI lineage: Bacteria > Bacillati > Actinomycetota > Actinomycetes > Mycobacteriales > Gordoniaceae > Gordonia > Gordonia sp. NPDC003425. The sequence goes on from NZ_JBSFQI010000014.1 coordinate 83,167, forward strand.
GCCCAAGGTGGGCGCGATCCGCGGGATCGGCAGCGACGCAAGGCGTTCACGCACGCCCGCGCGGGCATCTTTGCCTGCGGTCTCGGTGGCCGTGATGGCGGTGAACAGGCACGCCTGCAGCAGGATGATGGGGGTGAGGAATTGGGCGTAGTCGCCGCCGGTCAGCTCGAAGCGGCGGTGCAACGGCACGTAGAAGCAGACGAAGAAGACCACGGGACTGAGGAAGGCGAGGACGGCGTCGCCCGAGCGCACCGCCGCCTTGATCTTCTGCGCCGAGAGGGTCGCGGTGGCCGCGACGAGTCCGACCGATGTGCGGGTGGCACTGCCCGCACGGGTGCTGGTGGCGTCGGCATCGAGTGCGGTGGCCATCAGCGACTCTCCGTCAATTGCAGGAACACCTCGTCCAGAGACGGTTGCCGCAGCCCGACGTCGACGACGTCAACGTGTGACACCTGCAGTCGGGCAATGACATCGGCGACGGTGGCCATACCCTCGGGGGCGCGGACCACGATGCGCGGATGCGCCTGACTCGCGGCGGTGGAGCGTGCCGACTCGGGTGATTCCATCACCTCGAGGCCGTCGAGCACGGCCAGGACGCGAGACGTGTCGTCGCGGTCGGCGAGGGTGACCTCGCAGACCGCCGCTCCCGCCTGTTGTTTGAGGTCGCCGGGTGTGCCGGAGGCCACCACCCGGCCGTCGTCGAGCATCACGATGCGGTCGGCGAGCCGGTCGGCCTCTTCAAGGTACTGGGTGGTGAGCAGTACCGTGATGCCCTCGGCTCGCAGGGTCGACACCGTGTCCCACACGGCATTTCGGCTGCGCGGGTCGAGTCCGGTGGTGGGTTCGTCGAGGAACAGCACCTCTGGCCGGGTGACCAGTGCGCTGGCGATGTCGACGCGTCGGCGCATGCCTCCCGACAGTGTGCCGACGCGCTGGGTGCGCACGGACGCGAGATCGAACATCTCGAGTAGTTCGTCGACCCGCGCCTTGAGCGGATGGCCATGTAGGCCGGTGAGTTTGCCGAAGACAGAAAGGTTTTCGGTGGTGGTCAGCGCCTCGTCGAGTGCGGCGTACTGGCCGGTGAGCGAGATGAGTTCGCGCACCCGGGCCGCCTGCGACACCACGTCGCATCCACAGATCCGTGCGGTGCCGGAGGTGGGTCGTTGCAGGGTGGAGAGCAGGGTGACGGTGGTGGTCTTGCCGCTCCCGTTGGGGCCGAGCAGTCCGAGGACCTCGCCGCGCCCGACGTCGAAAGAGATTCCGCGCAGGGCGTGTACCTGGCCGTAGTCCTTGGCCAATTCCGAGATCTCGATCGCCACATCCGACGACATCGATGGCCTCCTCGTTCGACGGTGGGCGCGCAACACCGCACCCGCACGTTTCTTAGGTCAGCCTAGACTAACTAGCCGAGTGCGGATCAACCCCCTGCGGCGTCGTCGCACATCTGGGCGACCTGCGCGATCACGCGGTCGAGGGGTTCGACGCTGCGCTGGGTCTGACACAGGCCGACCGCGCCCTCGATGGATGCGATGACGAGGTAGGCGAGCGAGTCGGCCTGCTGCGGCTCCACGCCTTCGTAGGCCAGGCGGGCGGCGATCAGTCGCAGCCAGTGGCCGAAGACCTGCTCGGCCTCGTCGGCCACCTGCGGCTCGGATTGCCGGGCGAGTCCGCCGGCCAGGACGGGGCAGCCGAACTCGTAGTCGCTGCTCAGCAGCATGCGCCGCCACACGTCTCCGATCGCGGTGACGGTATCGGCGGGCGTGCCCGTCGTGCGATCGCTGAGCCTGCGGGAGATGTGTTCTCCCGCATGACGAACCGCCTCTGTCATCAGCTGGGTCTTGCCGCCCGGGAAGTGGTGGTAGATAGAGCCTCGCGGCGCGGAGCTGGCGGCGATCACGTCGCCGATGGAGGTCCCGGCCACACCGCGTCGGCCGATCAGGTCGGCAGCGTGCGTGATCATCCGCTCACGGGGCCCCCGCGATTCGGACTTCTCGGACTCCCGGCCATCCGCGCCGCCGGATTCGCCCTTCATCGTCGACACATCTCCTATGTAGACCTTCATAATCGAGTGGTTCTATGCAACCATACATAGTCATGACCGACATTTTGCGGAACTCCCCGTCCACCGATCCGAGCTCACTGTCGGGACTCGAATTGTTGCGCGCGTGGCAGGCGAAAACCGACGACGATCACCCGAGCATCGGCCGGCTGCTCGGGATGCGCGCATCGCGTATCGACCCCGGCGAGGTGGAGTTCGTGGTGACGCCGAAGCCCGATTTCGCCAATCCGCTCGGCACCGTGCACGGCGGCATCTGCGCCACGCTTCTCGACTCGGTGATGGGCTGCGCGGTGCATACGATGCTGCCCGCCGGCGTCGGCTACACCACGCTGGAACTCAAGGTGAACTACATCCGTTCGGTACCGCTCGACGGTGGGGATCTCACCGGGGTCGGCAGCACGGTCCACGTGGGTGGGCGTACCGCGACGGCCGAGGGCAAGGTGTTCGGGGCAGACGGCAAGCTGGTGGCGCACGGAACCACCACGTGCATCGTGTTCCGTTGAGCCGCTTACCTTTCAGCGATCAGGCCGCGACCAGATACTTGTCCCGCAACGCGTGCAGCGCGTCCTTGCCGAGGCCGAGTCCGTCGACGAAGTAGCCCTCGATATCCCCGAACTTCTCCTCCACCTCGGCGAACGCGGTGTCGAGGTAGGAGGCGTCGACACCGAGAACCGGCTTGAGCACGTCGGGATCGCCGCCGGCTTCGGCGAACTCGTCGAACAGCGGTTTGAGCGCGGGTACCAGGCGATCGTTGGTGAGCAGGTAGTCGTGGTAGACGTCGTCCTTGGACACCCCCACCAGCGACAGGAACGACGCGGCGGCCCAGCCGGTGCGGTCCTTGCCGGTGGTGCAGTGGAACAGTGACGGTCCCGCGTACTCGCCGAGCAGACCCTGATAGAACCCCGTGTACGACGACACCGCGCTCGGCAGCGTGACGAGTTGCCGGTAGGTGCCCGCGATCAGTTCTTTGGCCTTGTCGGCGTCGAGTTCCTTCGACACCAGCGCGACCGTCTTGGGGTCGGAGAGGACGTGCTGGAGGTTTCCCGGGATCGCGGTGGTGGCGTCGGCGAGAACGTCGAGATGGATGTCGCTGACGTCGGGGATGTCGGGGTCGGGCTGCGCGCGTCGTTCGACGGCCGAACGCAGGTCGTAGATCGTCCGGATGCCGAGATTCTCGAAGGGGGCCAGGTCGACGGTGGCCATGAAGCTGAAATCGGTGGAACGGTAGAGCACACCGGGGGCGGTGACCTTGCCGTCGAGTCCGGTGTATCCGCCGAGGTCTCGCAGGTTCGGCAGGGTTCGGATCGGGCTCGGGGCACCAGGTGTTTCGGTCATATCGCCATTGTCGCCCAGATGGCGAATGAACCGAGGCACGGGTCCCGATCATCAACTCCGATGGGCACAGATCACTCGGTTGCTTCGAGTGAGTTCGACTCCGGTTCGTCGGTGACGGGTACCGCGCACACGCCGTCGGAGCACACCATTTCGGCTGTGCCGCCGATCATCGCGAACGCGGCCTGCGGCGAGCCGTCTGCGGAGAGTGTTGCGGCGGAGAGTGTTGCGGCGGCGTCGGGTGCGGTGCCGTGGTCAGGCATCGCTCCGCTCCGATGCCGCGCGACTCAAGGCCTCGGTGAAGACCTCGGGGGGTTGCGCCCCCGACACTCCGTATCGTCCGTCGACGACGAAGAACGGGACACCGTTGATGCCGTAGCGACGCGCCTGGTCGATGTCGGCGGCCACCGCGTCGGCGTAGACGCCCGACTCGAGTGCCGCGAGGGTGGCATCGCGGTCGAGGCCGATGTCGGCGGCGAGGTCCGCGAGCTCGTCGACCTGTCCGAGGTGACGTCCTTCGGTGAAGTAGGCGCGGAAGAGCCGTTCGGCCATGTCGAGTTGGCGGCCTTCGGCTTTGGCGTGGTGCAGCAACTCGTGCGCCTTGAGTGTCTTGGTGTGCTGGAGGACGTCGAATCGGTAGTCGAGGCCGGAATCGGCGGCGATGGCGGTTACCTGGTCGAGCATCTGCTGCACCTGCGCGGGGGCGATGCCTTTGTGTCCGGCGAGGAAGTCGATCTCCGATCCGTCGAAGTCGACCGGGGTGTCGGGTGCGAGCTCGAAACTGTGGTACGTGACGCTGACATCGTCGGCGCCGTCGAACTGCGCCAGGCCGGCCTCGAATTTGCGCTTCCCGATGTAGCACCACGGGCAGGCGATATCGGACCAGATGTCGACGTTGATGGAGCCACTCACATTGCGATCCAACAACGTCGCGTCGGAAACGATTCCGCCGGGCACGCTCGAAGCGGTTGTGGGCACGCTCGACGGGAGGGTGAGCGCGTGTTTTCGCTGGTTGAGCTTGTCGAAACCACCCCGGGCACGCTCAACGGGAATCTGGGCACGCTCAACGGGATTCTGGGCACGCTCGACGGGAATCTGGGCACGCTCGACGCGGGTCCGGGCACGCTCGACAGGATTCTGGGCACGCTCAACGGGAGGGTGAGCGCGTGTTTTCGCTGGTTGAGCTTGTCGAAACCACCCCGGGCACGCTCGACGCGGATCTGGGCACGCTCGACGCGGATCCGGGCACGCTCAACGCGGATCTGGGCACGCTCAACGGGGACGGACCTCACCACCTCCCGCTGGTTGAGCCGCCCGCCCGCTGGTTGAGCTTGTCGAAACCACCCCGGGCACGCTCAACGCGGATCCGGGCACGCTCAACGCGGATCCGGGCACGCTCGACGCGGATCTGGGCACGCTCGACGCGGATCTGGGCACGCCCGACGCGGATCTGGGCACGCCCGACGCGGATCTGGGCACGCTCGACGGGATTCTGGGCACGCTCGACGGGATTCTGGGCACGCTCGACGCGATTCTGGGCACGCTCGACGCTGATCCGGGCACGCTCAACGGCAGGTTGAGCGCGTGTTTTCGCTGGTTGAGCTTGTCGAAACCACCCGACAGCGTCGCCTCAGACGTCGAGGTACTTCTCGCGCAGGGCCTGCTGCTCATCGGGCGAGATGCCCAATGCTTCGGTGAAGTACCCGTCGACGCTGCCGTATCCGTCGGCGACCGCGGCGAAGGCTGCGTCGAGGTAGGCCTCCTGGACGCCGAGGAGTGGCCGAAGGAGGTCCGGGTCGCCGCCGGCTGCGGCGAATCCTTCGAAGACCGGCGCGATGGCCGGCAGGAACAGGTCGTTGGTCAGCAGGTAATCGTGGTAGACCGCATCACGTTCGACACCGAGGAGCGTCAGGAAAGATGCAGCGGCCCAACCGGTTCGGTCTTTGCCCGCGGTGCAATGGATCAGCCCTGCGTCGGCCTCGGTGAGCAGGCCGCGGAAGAGGGCGCGGTACGAGGTGCGCGCGCTCGGCAGTTCCACCAGTTCTCGGTAGGAGGCGATGAGCGCCGCGACCCCCTCGCCGCCCGCAAGGCGCTGATTGGCCGCGGCCACGATTTCCGGGTCGCTGAGCACCTTGTCGAGGTTGGCGGGTACCGAGATCGCCTCCGCGTCGGCGAGCACATCGAGATGAACGGCGATGACGTCGGCGACGGCCGGGTCCGGTGACGCCTCGACCTCGGCCGCTGATCGCAGGTCGTAGATGGTGCGCACACCGAGCCCGAGCAGCGCCCGACTGTCGTCGTCGGACATCTTGTCCAGGGCCGCGGACCGGAATACCTGGCCACGCCGGACCACTCGCCCGTCCGTCGTGGCGTGGCCGCCGAGGTCGCGCAGGTTGTTGACCGTGGGCAGGCTGACGTGCTCGGCGATCGGATCGCTCATGGGGTCCATGGTGTCAGATCTGGGAGAGGCCCCGCGATACAACCGCGGCGTGTGCGGGCATTCAGGACAATAATTGTCGCGAAGCTGCTGTGTGGCCGCGGTTGTATCAGCATCGGCTCTTTTCCCGACGATCAGACACGACACACGCCGAAGGCCGGCCACCCGCGTGGGTGACCGGCCTTCGGTGTGTAACGCGTTGTGAGCGTTGAGTTCTGAGCTAGATCAGAATCCCATCCTCGTCTTCAGACGAGATCAGAATCCCATCCTCGTCGGAGACGAGATCAGAATCCCATGCCGCCCATCTCGTCGCCGCCCGGCATCGCCGGGGCCGGGTTCTTCTCCGGCTTGTCGGCAACCACGGCCTCGGTGGTGAGGAACAGGGCCGCGATCGACGCAGCGTTCTGCAGCGCCGAGCGGGTGACCTTCACCGGGTCGTTGATGCCGGCGGCCAGCAGGTCCTCGTAGGTGCCGGTGGCGGCGTTGAGGCCGGTGCCCTTCGGCGAGTTGAGGATCTTGTCGGCCACAACACCGGGCTCGAGGCCCGCGTTGATGGCGATCTGCTTGGCCGGGGCCGAGAGCGCAACCTTCACGATGTTGGCGCCGGTGGCCTCGTCACCGTCGAGGGTGAGTCCGTCGATGGTGGGCTCCGACTGCAGCAGGGCCACGCCACCGCCGGCGACGATGCCCTCTTCGACGGCAGCCTTCGCGTTGCGGACGGCGTCCTCGATGCGGTGCTTGCGCTCCTTGAGCTCGACCTCGGTGGCCGCGCCCGCCTTGATCACCGCAACACCGCCGGCCAGCTTGGCCAGGCGCTCCTGCAGCTTCTCACGGTCGTAGTCGGAGTCGCTGTTCTCGATCTCGCTGCGGATCTGGGCCACGCGGCCGGCGATGGCGTCGGCGTCGCCGGCACCGTCGACGATGGTGGTCTCGTCCTTGGTGACGACGACCTTGCGGGCCTGGCCGAGCAGCTCGAGTCCGGCGGTCTCCAGGGAGAGGCCGACCTCTTCGCTGATGACCTCGCCACCGGTGAGGATGGCGATGTCGGCGAGCATGGCCTTGCGACGGTCACCGAAGCCCGGAGCCTTGACGGCGACGGACTTGAAGGTGCCGCGGATCTTGTTGACCACCAGGGTCGAGAGGGCTTCGCCCTCGACGTCCTCGGCGATGATCAGCAGCGGCTTGCCGGCCTGGATGACCTTCTCCAGCAGCGGCAGCAGGTCCTTGACGGTCGAGATCTTGCTCGACACGAGCAGGATGTAGGGGTCCTCGAGGACGGCTTCCTGACGATCGGCGTCGGTCACGAAGTAGCCCGAGATGTAGCCCTTGTCGAAGCGCATGCCCTCGGTGAGCTCCAGCTGCAGCCCGAAGGTGTTGGACTCCTCGACGGTGATGACGCCTTCCTTGCCGACCTTGTCCATCGCCTCGGCGATCAGCTCGCCGATGGATGCGTCGCCGGCCGAGATGCCCGCGGTGGCAGCGATCTGCTCCTTGGTCTCGACCTCCTTGGCGCTCTTGAGCAGCGACTCGGTGACGGCCTCGACGGCCTTCTCGATGCCGCGCTTGAGACCCAGCGGGTTGGCGCCGGCGGCAACGTTGCGCAGACCCTCGCGCACGAGCGCCTGGGCGAGCACGGTGGCGGTGGTGGTGCCGTCACCTGCGACGTCGTCGGTCTTCTTGGCAACTTCCTTGACGAGCTCGGCACCGATCTTCTCGTACGGGTCCTCGAGCTCGATTTCCTTGGCGATGGAGACACCGTCGTTGGTGATGGTGGGGGCGCCCCACTTCTTCTCCAGAACGACGTTGCGGCCCTTGGGTCCCAACGTCACCTTGACTGCGTCGGCGAGGCTGTTGAGACCCCGCTCGAGGCCGCGGCGGGCCTCTTCGTCGAACGCGATTTGCTTGGCCATGGGTAAGTGATCCTCCGATAGGGGGTGACACTAGGTTCGGTATGGCCGGAACATCGGTGCCCGCGACGGACGACCGGCGTGTCAGGTGCCGATCTCACCGTCCCGACCTAGCACTCACCGTACGTGAGTGCCAATGACCGTTTTAGCACTCGACCATGGTGAGTGCAAGGTCGGCGCCGCGTTGTCCGCGGCGCGCGAACACGCCGGTCACTCGCCGCGGGCGAACAGCAGCGGCACCAGCAACTCGTCGGCGGTCCACCCGCCGTGATGGCCCACCATTCGCGTCTCGTTCGGCTCGTCGACCGACCTGCCCAGAATGGTGCGCCCACCCGCGACGGCCACCACGTCGCCGACGCGTCCGGGCGGGAGGTCGCCGGCACCGAACCAGCCTTCGTCGAGTACCTGTTCGCGCGTGGCGACGGTGGCGTCGCCCGACAGCAGCTCCGACCAGGTGGCGGCGACGTCGGCGGCAGCGCCCTCGACCGCATAGACGTGCCGCGCCCGCGCCTCACCGGCGATCGCCTCCACCGCGCGGTTGAGGTCGTCGGCCCGGTCGTCTGCGGCGTCGAGGTCGATCACCTCGCCTGCCGCGAGCATGCCGTGATCGCCGGTCACCACCAGCGCGACCCCAGAGGGCAGGTCGGTGAGGAGGTCGGCCACGAAGGCGTCGACGGTTCGTAGCGCCGCGAGCCAGGCCTCCGACCCCGGGCCGTGCATGTGGCCCGCGGCGTCGAGGTCGGAGAGATAGGTGTAGACGAAGCGTGGCCACTGCGACCGGGAGACCGCACGCGTCAACGCGGCGGCGACGCCGGCACGCAACTCGTCCGGCGTGGCGGCGGGCATGTACCGGGCCGATGAACCGAAGGCCACCTGGGTGAATCCGGTTCCGCGGAACACACCGGGCATCACGGTGAAGGTGCGCACGCCGGCCGCCCCGAGATCGGCGAGGGCGCGACCGGCCGACGGCGCGACGCGCCCCGTCGGATAGATGTCGAGGGCCGACGGCCCGTTCCCGGCGTCGAGTGTCCAGCGCAGCGCGTTGAGCACACGCGCCGTATCGCCCACCCGCACCGCGGCCTCGGGCCGGAAGCTGTAGCCGATGATCCCGTGCGTGGCGGCGGGCGCACCGGTCATCAGGCTGGTGATCGAGGTGACGGTGGTCGACGGGAACCCGGCACGCAGCGTCCCGGCCCGGAGGCCGGCAAGGGTGGGTGCGGCGTCGGCATGCGCGGCGAGCTGATTCTCACCCAGGCCGTCGACCAGGAGTAAGACGACGTCGGATCCGTCGAGTGCGGGCAGGGCGGTGGTGGGCGGCGTGCCACTGTACTGGGCGCCCCCGACACCGAATCCGCCGACGATCCACGGCAGGACGTCGGCGAGGGTGTCGGGATATTCGGCCCACCTGCCCGGCGGGAGCTCCTCGAGGGGATCGCTCGACATGTCTACACACTCTGCTCCCCGCGGCCCGCACGCCACCCAACACCCCGCGACCGCCGGTCATCGACTTCCGGAATAGAAGTTGATCGTGCTACGCTCAACTTGACATAATCACAACCGCTCGAGATGAGAGGACACCAGTCATGGCAACCAATGCTCGCTTCGTTCCTGTCCGTCGCACCGCCGCTCCGTCGGTGTTCAGCCCGTTCCGGTTCTTCGATGACCGTGGCCTGATCGACCTTTTCGACACCGCCTTCGCCGGCGTCGAACCGTCGCGGTTCGAGACTGCGTGGACCCCGGCCGTCACGGTCGAGGAGACCGAGGGCGCCTACATCGTCGAGGCGGAACTGCCCGGCATCAAGCGCGACGACATCACGGTGGAACTCGACGACAACGTGCTCCACGTCCACGGCGAGACCACCGAGACCGAGCGCACCGGCGAGATCCGTCACCAGACGCGTCGCACCGGCAAGTTCGACTACCGGCTCTCCCTGCCCGGCGAGGTCGACGGCGACAAGGTGTCCGCGGCCCTCACCGACGGTGTCCTGAAGCTCGAACTCGCCAAGGCCGCACCGGCTCAGGCCCGTCAGATCGAGATCACCGAGTCGTCCGACAACAGCTGATCCCCCTGTCACTGCTGTCGTGACCCGGCCGCCCGGACATGTTGTGTCCGGGCGGCTTTCGTCACAGCGCCCGCTGCCCGCCGATGTACAGCTTGCCGCCCACCGCGGCAACCACCTCACCGGTGTCGAGGTTGGACAACTCCCAGCCGGCGCCCGCGCCGCTGGTCATCACCGACGACGGGTACGTGCGCAGCAACGCCAGCCGCCGGCCGTCGGTACCGAGCAGATCGGTCGAGTCGGGGATGCGCTCGCCGATCTGATCACCGGAGTACGCATCGAACACCTCATGGCCGACGATCACCGCGGTGGACGTTCCCTTCACGGTGCCGGAATCGGCTGCCCGGTGATGCCAGATGATCTTTCCCGACGACGGGTCGACGGCTCCGACTTCGGAGCCCTTCGTCGCCACCGGTAACGACATCGCGCTGACCACCATCGTCTGGTTGTCGCGGAAGTCGAGGGATTGGGGCACGGCCAGCGTCCAGCCCTCGTCGATGTCGGCGGTCTTGGTGCCGTCGGCGTCGAAGATCTCTGCTCGGCTACCGGCCTGCGAGAAAGCGAAACCGCCCGGAAATGCGTTCAGAACGGACGGATTGTCGAGTGGAAAGTCCCTCGTCGCCATCACTTTGCCATCGCTGAGGCGAATCACCTTGCTACTCAGCTTGTTTCCGAGGGCACCGGTCGAGATCGGGGTGTCGACCTTCAGATAAGGGGTGGGGCCGTCGATGACCACACTGCCCGGGCCATACCCCTGAGTAAGCACCAGGGGCACTTCGGCAACCGATGCGCCCGAGACGTCATAGGAACGCGCGACGAGGGTCGACGAGCCCCGACCGATCACCGCCACCAGACGCTCACCCGCCGCCAGCACCGTCGGCACGGACGAGCCGCTGACGTCGGCGGTGACTGCGCCGCGGGCGATGTCGATCACCACGAGTCGCGAACGGTCAGCCGAACCGCCCTCGGCCCACGCGCAGATTGCGCCGGTCGCGGGCTCGTTCACCGCGCAATGCAGGGAGATCGGACGGTCCGCCGATCCGACGGGCAGCACCACCGGCGGGGCGCCGGTGGGTGCACCGGTGTCGGCATTGACCGCGGTGAGCCGGTACCCGTCCTGATACACGAGGAACAACACCAGTTTCTCGTCACCCCCGACCACCTGCGGTACGCCCAGAGTGCCCTTCGGCGCGAAGGTCCACACCGGTTTGGTCGGTTGCGTTGCCAGCGAGGCGAATTGCGGCGTCACCGGTTTGTGTGGCAGATCCTGTCCGGGGGAGCCGCCGAACACCTGCCACGACACCACACCCGCCACCACCACGAGCACCAGCGCCAGCACCGGGGCCACGATCAGCCACCGCCTCGGCGAGCGCTTGCGGCCCACCGACGCCGGCCCACCCGAGGGCCGGTGCTGCGTGGGACCGAACACTTCCCGACGAGCACCCGCCGCGTGTGCCGTGCTCGCGAACGCCGGAGACGACGGTCCGGCGTGGGGTGCGCCGGCCGGCCCCGGCACCCGCACCTGCGTGGCGTCCGATCCTCGTTGGCTCAGTGCCCATTTCAGTGCAGCGGCAAACGCCCGACTCGACGGGAACCGATCATCGGGCCGCTTCGCCATGGCGCGGAAGAACACCTGATCCACCGCCGGCGGGAGGTCGGGTCGCGCCGCGACCACACTCGGAACGGGCATGGTGGCGTGTGCCACGATCACACCCGCAGCGGTACTCCCGGTGAACGGCGGATCGCCGGTGAGCAGGTGGAATGCGGTGCACGCCAACGAGTACTGGTCGGCCCGGGTGTCGACGGTGCCGCCGCTCATCTGCTCGGGCGAGGCGTAGCTGAGCGTGCCGAGCGCCATCCCCGTCTGCGTCAGCTCGGAGTTGCCGGGACCCATCCGCGCAATGCCGAAGTCGCTCAACAGCACCCGGCCCGACGACGTCAGAATGTTCGCGGGCTTCACGTCGCGATGAACCAGTCCGCGGGCACCGGCGAAATCCAGGGTCTCGGCCACGGCGTCGACCACCCGGGACACCTCGGCGGCCGGCAGCCCGTGCGGCGCCCGGCTCAGCACGACGTTCATGTCGGGGCCGTCGATCAGCTCCAGCGCGATCCACAATCGACCGGCGGTCTCGCCGCGGTCGTAGACGGTGACGATCCCCGGATACGACAGGGCGGCGACGAGATCGGCCTCGCGCTCGAATCGTCGACGGTACTGCTCGTCGGCGGCGAACTGTGCGGCGAGCACCTTGAGCGCGTCCCGCCGCGGCAACCGGGGGTGGCGGGCCACATAGACCTCACCCATACCGCCGGCACCGAGGAGCCGTTCGATGGTGTACCCGGCGAACACCGAACCCGGTTCGAGTACCGCCACGCCCACCCCCACAACTCCGACCGGGCCCGACCCCCGGCGATCAGGGCAACGCTAGCAGCACCCTTCCCCCGCGACACCCCGCCCGCCGACGCCCCGGGCGGGCACTTCACGAGACGTCATTCGGGGCGAAGACAGCCCGTCCCCTCCGGCCAGGTGTAGCGGCTAGTGTCGGGTTCGTGGAGATTCTGCTGATCATCGTCATCGCGCTGCTGCTCATCATCGCGGTCGTCGTGATCTTCAACGTGCTCGGCCAGCGGCGGCTGCGTCAGGCCGAGGCAGACGCGCTGCGCAACCGCACCTACCGCCCCGGCGATCCCTTCTCCAGCGCCGACGACGACGCCATCCGAGGCAACCCCCGCGCCCTCAAACCCAGCGATCTGATCGAGATCCGCGGGGAGACCTTCGCCGTTCGCGGGACCCTGCGGCTCACCCAGGACGGTTTCACCTGGACTGAGAACTTCCTCGACACCGGCCTGGGCCGCAAGGCGTGGATCTCCGTCGAGGACGATCCCGACCTCGAGGTGGTGCTCTGGCAGGAGCTGCAGGGCGTCACCGTGGTCCCCGGACCCCCGACCATCGACCTCGACGGCCGTCGCTACTTCTCCGACGAGGCGGGCTCGGCGAACTTCACCTCCGCGGGCACCACCGGCCTCGCTCCCACCGGACGGATGCGCTACCACGACTACGCGGCGGGCGACGAGCGCTTGTCCTTCGAGGACTTCGGCGGCTCCTGGGAGTGCGCGCGCGGCGAAGTGCTCGGCCACGCCGAGTACCGCATCTTCCCGTCCAATCCCGCACCCGAACAGCGATGAGGGCGCACGCCGACCTCGACGTGGCCTTCGTCGACACCCGCGCCGGTCAGCTCGGTTTCTCGTTGTCGGCGGCCCCGCGCACACCACTCGCCGTCGCCGACCACCGGTTCGGCGCCGTGTCGCTGTCCATCCGGCTGCTCGGGGCCAGCCATCAGGTGATCCTCACCGACGGCGGACACGACCTCTGCGAGACGGTCGCCTGCCTGCCCGGAACCCCGTCGGCGCTGCCGCAGTCGTACCAATCGCGCGGCTACGTGTTCACATCCCGAATCCAGACGCTCGACGAGGACGAGATCGCGCGCGTCGTCGACCAGGTGACCGCGCAGGTGGCCGCGCACACCGACGCAGGGTTGCCCGCACTGTTGGGCCGATTCCCCGGCCATCCGCTCGCGGTGACCGCGGTGATCGCCGACGCCGACGCCGATGGTGTCTCCTGGCGCACCTGGCACACCTATCCGCAGGCCGGTGAAGTGGTGCTGACCTCGAGCCACCTCGACCCGGAGGCCCCGGCGGTGCGTCGGTGAGCGCGCACCCGCCGCCCGGCGAGCAGGATCCCACGCGCGGGCTCCGGCGAACCCGCAACATCCTCATCGCCGTCATCGTGGTGGTGGCGGCGCTGGCCATCGTCGGGTCGTGTGGTGTGAACGCCATCCGCGGCGGCGCCGACGGCGATGCCCGCGCGTACGTGACATCGCACTATCAACGCGACACCGCCCTCGACGAGTCCGATGTGGACGCCTACATCGCCGATGGCTCGCCCAGCGTGGTGGCCACCCAGATCTCCTCGGTCGCGCAGCCGACCGACCAGCGCGCCGGAGACAACGCGGCCGGCAACGAGGCGGGCACCGAATTCCTGCAGTACCCCGGCTACCTCATCGGACTGTTCCCGTACGCGGCCGACAAGACACGCGTCATGGTCAGCCGGGATTACACCAGTGGATACAACCACTATCACCACTACGTCGGCGGCTTTTGGGTTCCCACACCCGACTTCTCGGGGTCGGGCAGCTCGAACCGCGGCGGCGGAAGCGGTACCGGCAAATGAGAACACCTGTTGCGACCATCCCCGACCCACCAAACACCGGAGCGTGCACATGATCTCGGTCGACGCCCTCGTCACCAACGCCTACTATGCCGCCGCCTACGCCGGTGTCGGCGTGTTCCTCATGCTGATCTCCTTCGCGGTGATCGATGCACTCACCCCGGGAAATCTGCGACATCAGCTCTGGGCCGACCGGAACCGCAACGCTGGAATCCTGGTGGGCGCCAACCTGATCGCGGTTGCGGTGATCGTCACCGCGGCGATCGTGGCCAGCGAGGGGCGGCTCGCGGTGGGACTCACCTACACGTTGATCTACACCCTCATCGGACTGGTGGTGATGTGCGTGACGTTCTTCGTCGTCGACCTGTTCACCCCCGGAAAACTCGGCGATCTGGTGATCTCACCCGAGAGCCATCCCGCGGTGTGGGTGCACGGCATCTCCCACGTGGCGATCGCGTTCATCGTCGCCGCATCCATTCTGTGACCACCGGCGAGCTCACCGCGCCCGCGGCCACCCCGACCCACTCCCGGCTCGCCCGCGTGGGGCTGCTCGGGGTGGTCTTCGTCTGCGCCGCTTGCGGACTGGTCTATGAGCTCGCGCTGGTGTCACTGGGCTCGTTTCTGATCGGCAACACCGCCACGCAGGCGTCGATCGTGCTGGCGGTGATGGTGTTCGCGATGGGCATCGGCGCGCTGGCCGCCAAACCGCTGCAGAACCGGCCCGTCATCGCCTTCGCCGCCATCGAATCGGCGCTCGCACTGCTCGGCGGACTCTCGGTGCTCGCGTTGTATGCGGCGTTCGCCTATCTGGCTCTCTACACGCAGGCGCTGGTGGTGGTCGCCTTTGTGCTCGGGCTCCTGATCGGGGCGGAGATCCCGCTGCTCATGGTGCTGCTGCAGCGCATCCGACAGCAGGAGGCGGGGTCGGCGGTGGCCGACCTCTTCGCCGCCGACTACATCGGCGCGCTGGTCGGCGGACTGTGCTTCCCGTTCGTGTTGCTCCCCGTGTTCGGTCAGCTCCGCGGCGCGATCGTGGTGGGACTGGTCAACGCCGCCGCCGGCTGCTTCTTGGTGTTCGTCGTGTTCGGAAAGTCGTTGAATCGCCGCGCTTTGGCAGCCCTGGCCGGAGTGACGATCGCCGTGGTGGGCACGCTGGTGGCCGCATTCGTCTACGCCGACCGTTTCGAGGTGACCGCCCGGCAGGCCCTGTTCCGCGACCCGATCGTCACCGCTGAACGCACCCACTACCAGGACATCGTCATCACCGAACGGCGCACCCCGAACGGCCCCGACACCCGGCTCTACCTCAACGGCGACCTGCAGTTCGCCTCGATCGACGAGTACCGCTACCACGAGTCACTGGTTCATCCGGTGCTGGCCACCGCACCGCGCCGGTCGACGCTCATCCTCGGCGGCGGCGACGGCCTGGCGCTTCGCGAGGTGCTGCGCTACCCGGACGTCGATCCCACGCTGGTGGAACTCGACCCCGAGATGATTCGCTTGGCGCGCAACGACTCCCGGCTCGTGAGGCTCAACAGGGGGTCCATGAACGATCCGCGCGCCCACATCGTCAACGCCGACGCGTTCGGCTGGCTGCGCCGAGCGGACCGCACCTTCGACACGATCATCGTCGACATGCCCGATCCCGACGAGTCGGCCACCGCGAAGCTGTATTCGACCGAGTTCTATTCGCTCGTCGCCGCCCACCTGGCGCCGGGAGGGCGCATCGTGGTGCAGGCCGGATCACCGTATTTCGCACCGAAGTCGTTCTGGTGTATCGGGTCGACGCTGCGATCGGCGGGCCTGGCCATCACGCCCTACCACGTGGACGTGCCCTCCTTCGGCGACTGGGGATTCTTCCTCGCCGCTCCGCACACCGCTCCCCCACTGCGTCTCGATCCGCCTGGGCCGCTGCGCTTCCTGAGCCCGGCCGAACTGACTGCGGCGGGGGTGTTCCCGCTCGACCGCGGTCCGATCGACGTGACACCGTCGACGCTGATGGACCCCCGCATTCTGCGCTACAGCCAGGGCGAATGGCTGGGGTACTGACCCCGACACGGACAGCGAGATCATCGAATGCGGCCTGCACGACATCGTGGCCGGGCACCATTGAGCGCATGAACGGCGGCCTGCGCGATGTCTAGTGGTGTGACGATCACGGTGCTCGCGGTTCTCGCCGCGCTCGCCGTCGCCGCCGCCGTCGTGCTGGTCCGTACCCGGCGGGTGGTGGCAACCCCCACCGAGCGGGCGGTGCATTCCGCGCTGCACACCGCGTCGCTGGCCGCGCGCTCGCTACGCAACGGGCTGTCGGCGCAATCGGCCCGCGACGCGCTGCCGCCGCTGCGCACGTTGACCGCCGCCGAGGCGGTGGCCCTCTACGACGACCGGCCGGCACTGCTGGCCCACGACGGCGATCCGCAACCCTGGGACGACGAACTGCTCGCCGTGGCCGACACCGCGGCACAGACCGCGGCCACCGGGCTACGCCGCGTCCTCGTCGCCGACCCGGTGGGCACCGACGCCCCGATCCGGGCGCTGATCGCGCAACCCCTGATCGCTGACGAGAACGGTGTCGGCGTGCTGGTGGCGGCCACCACCATCCGACCGGGCCCTGGCATGCTCGGTGCGATCGCGGAGGTGGCGCGGTATGTGTCGAGTCAGATCGAACTCGCCGACCTCGACGCCTCGCGCGCCCGCCTCGACCGCGCCGAGGTGCTGGCGCTGCGCGCGCAGATCAGCCCGCACTTCATCTACAACGCGCTCAACACCATCGCCTCCTTCGTGCGCACCGACCCCGACCGCGCGCGGGAACTGATCCTCGACTTCGCCGATTTCACCCGCTACTCGTTCCGCGCGGCCGGCGAGTACACCCTGCTCGCCGACGAACTGCGCAACATCGACCGCTACCTCACCCTCGAGCGCGCGCGCTTCGGCACCGCCCTCGACGTCCGGTTGCAGGTGTCGCCGGAGGTGCTCGGCGTGGTGGTGCCCTTCCTGGCGTTGCAGCCGCTGGTGGAGAACGCCGTGCGCCACGGACTGGCCGGCAAGGGCGGCGGCACCATCTCCATCATCGCGCGCGACGAGGGCACCGACTGCGTGATCACCGTCGAGGACGACGGGGTGGGCATGGACCCCGAACTGCTGCGCTCCGGCGACATCGACGCCCTCGACCCCGCGTCGACCGCCCGCGAGACCGACGGCGCGCGCGTCGGTCTGACCAACGTGGACCACCGGCTGCGCGCCGCGTTCGGCAACGACTACGGTCTGGTGGTCGAGACGGGTGTGGGTGCCGGCACCAAGGTGGGTATGCGGGTTCCCAAGTTCCGCACCGGCATCCGGGCGCAGGTGTCAGAGGAGGCACACCGACCATGACCATCACCGTGCTCGCCGTCGACGACGAGGCGCCCGCCCTCGACGAACTCGCGTACCTGCTGGGCCGCCAGTCCGAGGTGGGCGAGGTCTACCGGGCCGGCGATTCGACCGCGGCGCTGCGCGAACTCAACCTGCACCGCATCAACGCGATCTTCCTCGACATCAACATGCCCGGCCTGTCCGGCATCGAGCTGGCCGACGTGCTGACCAGATACGCCGACCCGCCCGCCATCGTCTTCGTCACCGCCCACGACGACCGCGCGGTGGACGCCTTCGACGTCGGCGCGGTGGACTACCTCCTCAAACCGCTGCGCGAGGAACGTCTCGGCCAGGCCGTCGCCCGGGTGCTCGCCGCGCAGCCGTCGCCGGCCGAACCCGAGGAGAGCGACGACGTGATTCCCGTCGAGATGGCCGGGGTGACCTCCCTGGTGCCGCGCGACACCATTTCGTGGGTGGAGGCGGTCGGCGATTACGCGCGGCTGCATGCACACTCCGGCGCGCACCTGGTGCGCATTCCGCTGTCGTCCCTCGAATCACGCTGGCGTGACAAGGGTTTCGCGCGGGTGCATCGCTCCTATCTGGTGGCGCTGCCGATGGTGAGCGGTATCCGCAACACCGGGTCGGCGACGGTGGTGTGCGTGCGGGCCAACGGGTCGTCGCAGGCGGTGGAACTGCCGGTGAGCCGTCGTCAGGCGCGCGAACTCAAGGACCGGCTCATCCGCGATCCGTTGCGCACCTACAAGTCACCGACGGCCGGCGGTGAGTCGTGACCGGGCAGCCACCGCCGCGGCGGAAGCGGGTGGTGCTCGCGCAACGGCGGGGTGCGCGCATGGTGCGCACGCGCGTGGAGGTGCAGGAGCAAACAGAGGTGGGCGACGCGCTGGTGCGGGGCCTGATGCGGGCACAGTTGGGTCTGGCGCTGCGCCTCGGTGCCGCGCTGACCCTGCTGATCGTCGCGATTCCGTTGCTGGGCATCGTCTTTCCGGATCTCGGCGAGGTCACCGTGCTGGGCGTCCGGCTCAACTGGATCGTGCTCGGACTGCTGCTGTATCCGGTGCTCTATCTGACCGGCCGGCTCTACATCAGACTGGCCGAGCAGGCCGAACGCGACTTCATGGGTGTCGTCGACGACGAACCCGACGCTCACCCGGAATCCGGCAGCCGATGACCACGACGGGGGCACAACTGCTCACCGTGCTGGCCCTGGTGGCCGCGGCGGTGGCCACCGTGGCCGTCGGCGCCTACGGCGGCCGCGCGTCACGCACCACCTCCGACTTCCTGGTGGCCTCCCGCACCGTGGGTGCCCGCTGGAACGCGACCGCGATCTCCGGCGAATACCTTTCCGCGGCATCGTTTCTCGGTGTCGCCGGACTGGTGGCGAAGTACGGTGCCGACGCCTTGTGGTATCCGGTGGGATTCACCGCCGGGTATCTGGGGCTGCTGATGTTCGTGGCCGCGCCGCTGCGCCGGTCGGGCGCCTACACCGTGCCCGACTTCGCGGAGTTCCGCCTCGGCTCGCGCACCGCCCGGCTCACCGCGATGCTCGTCGTGGTGGTGGTGTGCCTGCTCTACCTGATCCCGCAATTCCAGGGGGCGGGCCTCACCCTCAACATCCTGCTCGGCGTGCCGGTGTGGGTGGGTGCGCTGGCGGTCGGCGCGATCGTGGTGGTCAACGTGGTGGGCGGCGGGATGCGTTCGATCACCTTTGTGCAGGCCTTTCAGTACTGGCTCAAACTGACCGCGATCGCGGTGCCCGCACTCGCCCTGGTGGTGGTGTTCGCCGCCGACCGGCACCCGATGGGCGACCCGGTGCCGCCGCGGGTCACCACGGCCACCACGGTGGACGTCACCACCGACACGGTGGTGACGGTGTCGGAGACGGCGGGGATCACCGTCAGCGGCCGCCTCGACGGACGCGACGTGACAGGCGCGCGCATCGAGGCGCCCGGCGAACACGTGCTGGCCGCGGGCAGCACGATCCACCTCGACGCCGGCGCGGCCACACCGGTGGTCGCCGGAGCGCCGTCGACCGGCGAGAAATGGATCGCCTCGGGCGGTGGATTCGGCGGGCCGCATCCGCTGTTCGCGGTGTACTCGCTGATCGTGGCCACCTTTCTGGGCGCGATGGGTCTGCCGCACGTGCTGGTGCGCTTCTACACCAACCCCGACGGCCGGTCGGCGCGACGGACCGCGCTGGCCGTGATCGCGCTGCTCGCGCTGTTCTATCTGTTTCCGCTGCTGCTGGGCGTGTTCGCGCGGCTCTACGTGCCGCAACTGCTCATCACCGGCACCGCCGACGCCGCCGTGCTGCTGCTGCCGAGCGCGGCGGTCGGCGGCGTGGTGGGTGAACTACTGGCCGCGCTGGTGGCCGCGGGTGCCATCGCGGCGTTCCTGGCGACGTCGTCGGGACTTCTGGTCAGCGTCGCCGGGGCGCTGGCCACCGACGTGCTGCCCGGCCGGGTGCGCGATTTCCGGCTGGCCGCCGTGATCGGCGGGGTCGCGGCCATCGGGCTCTCGCTGGCCGCGTCGAGCCTGGAACTGTCGCGAACGGTGGGGCTGGTGTTCGCGGTAGCCGCGTCGACACTGTGCCCGCTGCTGATCCTGGGCATCTGGTGGCGCGGGCTGACACCGGCGGGTGCGATCGCCGGACTGCTCGTCGGCGGCGCGTCGTCGGGGACTGCCGCGTCGCTGGCGATCGCCGGCGTGGTGGACAACAACGTGGCCGGTGGCTGGGCAGCGGTGCTCATCGGCTACCCGGCCGCGCTGACGGTACCGCTGGCCTTCGCGACGATGATGCTGGTCAGCCTGGCGACCCGGAGCAGGCGTCCCGCCGACCTCTCGCGCATCTTCGCCCGGATGCACGTACCCGAGCGTCTCGGGATGGGTGTGGAGCGGGTGCCGCGCGGGTAGACCGGCATCGCGGATCGAACCTGCAGGCGCGCGGCTGGGTGCTTAACCCGCCGACCGCTCGTCGGACCACATCGACCGTCTACCGCACACTCGGACGGCTTCGTCGTGTGACCCAGGACACCCCATTGTGTGTGATCCACGTCGCATCGGATGCTCAGCGGGTAGACCCATCACACCGATCCTTCGGAGGAACCCGTGTCCACCACCGACCAATCGCCACCCGAGGCGCCATCGCCGACGGGTGAGCAGTTCATCGAGATCCAGCGCAGCCCCCGATTCCAGGAACTGCGCCGCACCCACCGTCGTTTCGTCTTCCCGATGACCGCCTTCTTCCTGATCTGGTACGGCCTCTACGTGGCGCTCGGTGCGTTCGCCCACGACTTCATGGCAACACCGGTGTGGGGCAACATCAACGTCGGCCTCATCCTGGGCCTGCTGCAGTTCGTCACCACCTTCGTGATCACGGGCATGTACGTGGCGTTCGCCAACCGCGAACTCGATCCCAAGGCCGCCGTACTCCGCTCGGAGATGGAAAGCGAGACGATCCGATGACCCTGCACCTCGCCGCATCGGCCGCCGTCGGCAATCCGGTCGCCAACATCGCCATCTTCGTCGGATTCGTCGCCATCACCCTGTTCGTGGTGATCAAGGCCAGCCGCAACAACTCCACCGCCGCAGACTATTTCACCGGTGGCCGCGCATTCTCCGGCCCGCAGAACGGCATCGCCATCGCAGGCGACTACCTGTCGGCGGCCAGCTTCCTCGGCATCGCCGGCGCCATCGCCGTCTACGGATACGACGGCTTCCTCTACTCGATCGGCTTCCTGGTCGCGTGGCTCGTCGCACTGCTGCTGGTGGCCGAATTGCTGCGCAACACCGGCAAATTCACCATGGCCGACGTGCTGAGCTTCCGACTCATGCAGCGGCCGGTGCGGCTGGCCGCAGCCATCTCGACGCTGACGGTGTCGCTGTTCTACCTGCTCGCGCAGATGGCCGGCGCAGGCGGGCTGGTGGCACTGCTGCTCGACGTCAAATCCCGGACCGGACAGTCGATCGTCATCGCCGTGGTCGGCGCGCTGATGATCGTGTACGTGCTGGTGGGCGGCATGAAGGGCACCACCTGGGTGCAGATCATCAAGGCGATCCTGCTGATCGCAGGTGCCGCGTTCATGACCGTGATGGTGCTGGGCCGTTTCGGCATGAACTTCTCCGACATCCTCGGCTCGGCGCAGCACGCGATCTCCGGCTCGTCGAACGAAAAGGTCGCCGCCCGTGATGTTCTCGCGCCGGGCGCCAAGTACGGCGGGTCGTTGCAGTCACAGATCAACTTCATCTCGCTGGCCATCGCCCTCGTGCTCGGCACCGCGGGTCTGCCGCACGTGCTGATGCGCTTCTACACCGTACCCACCGCCAAGGAGGCCCGACGCTCCGTGGTCTGGGCGATCGGCCTGATCGGCGCCTTCTATCTGTTCACCCTGATCCTCGGCTACGGCGCGGCCGCCATCGTCGGCCCCGACCGCATTCTCGCCGCGGCGGGCAAGGAAAACGCGGCGGCACCGCTGCTGGCCTTCGAACTCGGCGGCGTGGTGTTGCTCGGCATCATCTCGGCGGTGGCGTTCGCGACCATCCTCGCGGTGGTCGCCGGTCTCACCATCACCGCGTCGGCGTCGTTCGCGCACGACATCTATGCCAGTGTGATCAAGCGCGGCAAGGCAAGTGACGCCGACCAGGTGCGCGTGTCGCGGTATGCGGCGGTGACGCTCGGCGTGATGGGCATCGTGCTCGGCATCCTGGCCAACGGGCAGAACGTGGCGTTCCTGGTGGCGCTGGCCTTCGCGGTCGCCGCAGCCGCCAACCTGCCCACCATCCTGTACTCGCTGTACTGGAAGCGGTTCAACACCCGCGGTGCGCTGTGGAGTATGTACGGCGGCCTGGCCTCCACACTCATCCTGATCGTGTTCTCCCCCGCTGTGTCCGGCAAGGCCACCTCGATGGTTCCGGGCGCCGACTTCGCGTGGTTCCCGCTGGAGAATCCGGGCATCGTGTCGATCCCGCTGGCCTTCGCGCTGGGCATCATCGGCACGCTGAGCAACCCGTCGGATCGCGGCACCCCGGAACGCAACGCGGAGATGGAGGTTCGCTCACTGACCGGCATCGGCGCCGAGAAGGCCGTCGTGCACTAGGCGGTCGTGCAGCGGGTGCAGGCGTCGTCGAAAGTAGGGGAAGATCCGTCTTCCCCTACTTTCGTGATCGTCCCCCAGTTGTAGCCAGCGGAAGGTCGCAGAACCAGGGGAACGATTTCCTTCCCCTACTTTCGGGCCGCGGCCCCGTCGTCGGTGTCACCGTCCTGGATGCGGCGGAACGGTTGTGCGGCTTCGAGTTCGAAGGCCAGCTCGATCAGGGTGCGTTCGTTGCCGAGGTCGGCGGAGAAGTGGATACCCACCGGCAACCCGGTGGAGGTGTCGGCCAGCGGCAGACTGATGCCCGGCGTGCCCGACGTGTTGTTCGCCGGGGTGAAGGCGATGTAGCGCACGAGACGCTCGAAGATCTCGTCGAAATCCCCTGCGGGGTCGAGGTATCCGATGCGGGGGGTGGTGTGCGCGAGCGTCGGGCTGAGCACTACGTCGAACCGTGTGAAGACCTCGCGGAACTGGGCCGTGGATTTGTTGAGCCCGCGGATCACCGACGGTGTGCGCCAGAACCTGCGCAGATACTTCCGCGACAGGCCGCGGGTGAACGGGTCGAGCGCCGACCGGTCGAATCCCTTGCCGAAGCTGCGTTTTCCGAAGTGATCGATCGCGAAGGCCAGCATCGCCCAGTACTGGGTGAACTGGTCGACGTAGCTGCGATCGACCGGCATCGGGATGAATTCGGGACGGTGCCCGAGATCGTGCGCGAGGTCGGCGATCGCGGCGACGCCGTGGTGGGTGTCGTCGTCGAGCAATTGCCCGGTCAGCGGCTCGGTGAGCATCGCGATGCGCAGCCGCCGGGTGCCGGGCCCCTCCACCAGGCCGACGTGCGGCAACGACGCCGCGGGTGCGTAACGTTCGGCGTCGGCGAGGAACTGGGCGGTGTCGCGCACCGAGCGGCTGACGATGCCGTTGGAGATCAGGTCGATGGGCATGGCCCGGCCCTCCGGCGACGCCTCCACCCGCCCGCGGCTCGGCTTGAGCCCCACCAGCCCGCACGCCGCGGCCGGGATACGGATCGACCCCCCGCCGTCGTTGGCGTGTGCGACCGGCAGCGCACCGGCGGCCACCAGCGCGGCCGAACCGCCCGACGACGCGCCGCAGGAATAGTCGGTGTCCCAGGGATTGCGGGTGGGTTCGCGGTCGACGAATTCGGTTGTCGCGGTGAGCCCGAACGCCGGCAGAGTGGATGCCCCGACCAGGTTGACACCGGTGGACAGCAGTTGATCGGTGAACGGTTCGTTGTTCTGCGCGGGGGTGGCGGGCACCGCCGCCGACCCCTGCCGGGTCTGCAGACCCGCGAACAGCGTGTTGTTCTTGATGATGGCGGGCACCCCGGCGAACGAGCCGCCCGGGAACACGTCGTCGACCGCACGTTTACGGGCGCGCTCCCTGTCGTCGACGGCGACCGCGTTGAGCACCGGATCGACGGCATCGATCCGGTCGAGCGCGGCCTCGACCGCCTCGCGCGCGGAGATCTCCCCCGATGCGATCGCGGCCGCGACGCCGACACCGTCGTACTCGCCGAGCGCGTCGTCGCGAAACGCGTGTACGTGTCTCATGCGGGCAGAGCCTAGCGGGTGGGCCGCATCCGCATCACGTCATCGGCGAGTTGCGTCGCATATCCGTCGTCGATCGTTGAGCGATCGGTCGGCGTAGGGATCGGTCGGCGTAGGGATCGGTCGGCGTAGGGATCGGTCGGCGTAGGGATCGGTCGTGCGGTCGTGCGGCACCGCGGCGGGCACGCACCGCCGTCGGCGCATCAGTCGGCCGACGCCACGCACCTCCATTTGTCGGGTATTCGCACCACTGATCTGTCCTATTGTTGTGCCCACTAATGAATTGGATCACACGCTCGATTCATCGCGGGACGATTCACATCACGTGGTCGAGATTCGATTTTCGGCCGGACATCCCGGCACGTCCCAAGCGACGTTTCGGTCATGTATTGCTCTGCACAGCAATCGCTTTCGTGCATCTGTCGCGCACTTGGCAGTGGCGGCTCGTGACATCCACGCTACTTCGGGGAGGGTTGTCGACACGGCCAGGAAATCTGCTGATAATCAATTGTCCAGGGAGGGGTCGTACGTTCGTACCACAGCACATTCCGCGCGCTGACACACATCACGTCGAGCCGCTAATGTCGGCCATACAGCGCAAGTTCGTACGTCGAGGCTCAGTGCCGATCCCCTCGGAAATCTCCGCGAAATTCACACATCTCTCGAGGTCGTTAGCCATGACGCAGCCTGGCCCATGCCTTCCACGCCACCACAAGATCTCCCCCGACGACGAAGAAGTAGAGGTCGTCGAGGCTCTGGTCACCCATCTCGGACGACCCATCGTTTCTGATTCACACAAACGAGAACGACCGCGATACCTGGTGGTCCTCACTCCCGGTGACACGAATGAGTATGGCGCACTTCGTGATCCGTCCCTCTTGGCACAGCTCGCACAGGGATTGCGCCAGGAGGTGGCGGCGAGCCTGCTCCACCTCGAGAACGTCTGGGTCGACGACGACCTACACGGGGTGGTGGCACTGATGAGCGCCAAGAACACCCGAGAACTCAGGGGCAGAGTCTCGGCGATCTGCGAGACCCTGACCAATGTGCCATGGGCGCTGACGGACGGATCGGTGCATCGCGTCGATCTCGGAGCAGGGTACTCACGCATCCCGGATCTCGTCAGCGATGAACACGTGTCCGAAATCATCTCTACTGCAGCAGAATCCGCGCAGAAGTCACTCACCAGACGCGATCTGGTGTGCCTCGGTCCACAGGCCTCCCACGTCAGTGGTGGAAGCTTCCCGTACACCTCCGACTTCCCCTGCAGATCCTGGCGGTGCTGTGCATCAGCACGGTGGGACCATTCCTCGTGATGCGGCTGACGTACGCACTGGGCTTTGACACGGCAACCATCTTCTATGTCAGCGTGGTGGTGGCCCTCGCCTTCACCGCCATTCTGATCTGGACCGAATCATTGCATGCGCTAACGCCTTTGACGCTCCCGCCGACACCGACGACATCGCCTCCAGTGGCCACGGCGATTGTCGCGGCCTATCTCCCCAACGAAGCGGACACCATCGTGGAGACACTCTCCCACGTACTCGGTCAGGATTATCCGGGTCCGTTGCAGGTGATCCTCGCCTACAACTCGCCGGTTGACCTACCCGTGGAAGCCGAGCTGCGGCAACTCGTCCACGACCACCCGGAACTGGAAATCCTCAAGATCGCCGACAGCACGTCCAAAGCCCAAAATGTCAATGCGGCACTGCAAGTCGCGCGTGGCGAGTTCATCGGAGTCTTCGACGCCGACCATCACCCGGTCCCCGGCTCGTTCACCCGTGCCTGGCATTGGATAGCCGAAGGGGCCGACGTCGTCCAGGGACACTGCGTGGTCCGAAACGGCGAGGAGTCACTGATCGCACGGGCGGTCAGCATCGAGTTCGAGCAGATCTACGCGGTCAGTCACCCAGGACGCAGCAGCCTGCACAGGTTCGGCATCTTCGGAGGATCCAACGGCTACTGGCGTGCGTCGACGTTGCGCCGCGTCCGCATGCGCGTCGACCGGCTCACCGAGGACATCGATGCCTCCATCCGGTCGATCCTCGACGGTGCCAGCATCGTGAGCGACCCCGGGTTGATCAGCCGTGAACTCGCTCCGGTGAGTCTGTCGGCATTGTGGCGCCAGCGAATGCGGTGGGCGCAGGGCTGGTTTCAAGTGTCCATGCGGCAGTTTCCGGCAGCGATGTTGAGCCGCTCGGTGACGCACCGGCAGCGGATGGGCATGTTTGTCCTGTTCGCGTGGCGCGAAGTGTATCCGTGGATCTCACCCATGATCATCGGAGTCCTGGCGTTCCTGTGGTGGCGGGACGGATCCCTGTCGTGGTCGTCCCCGCTCTTCCTGCTGACCACGCTGTACACGTTGGCCGCGGGCCCCATCCAGATATTGTTCGCCTGGCGTCTGTCGGTACCCGAAATCAGAGCCCGGCGCGGGTGGTTCATCTGGTACATCGTCGTCGCATCGCCGTTCTACAACGAATGGAAGAACCTCGTTGCCCGTGTCGCTCAGGTCAAAGAGCTTATGGGGGAACATGAATGGCACGTCACCCCGCGTGGCACGATGCGCGCCTTTGTTCCCGAGACCGACGAGTCCGTTGCCTTGTCACGATCCGGACCAACCGCAGTGACCGCACCTGCCGCGCTGCCGGACGGGAGCCTCGCATGAGCACGATTCCTTCCGTATCCCGCTTCGATCCGGTAGCACCCGCACTGCGACGCCGGTTTCCGCTTGATCCGCTACGCGCGCTCGCAGCAATGGTTGTGATCGTGACGCACGTGCACAGCAACCAGCTTCTGACACTCGCGCACCCCAGCGCCGGCGACATCCACCTCAATCACGTACTCGAAGTGTTCGCCGACGCGGCAGTGACATTGTTCTTCGTCCTGAGTGCTTTTGTGCTCTACCTGCCGGCGGTTCGCGCAGCGATCGCCGGGCGCAACTCCACCACGTGGAAGGACATGCTGTTGCGGCGGGCCGTGCGCCTTCTGCCGCTCTATTTCATCGTCGTGGTGGTGGTGTGGTCTGCCACCAACACCAGCCTTCCCGGTAAGTGGCAGGACTTGTTCCTGCACCTCACGATGCTCCACGTCTACAGCGACCGTTACATTTTCTGGACCGATGGCCCCGCGTGGTCACTCGCTGTCGAATTCCACTTCTACGTGCTCATGGCCATTGTCACCCCACTCTCCGCGGCGTGGGCGATTCGCGCGGACGCGGATGCGCCTCGTACGGATGTCGGTGTTCCCCGCAGTGCTGACCGTTGTCGGTGTGGCGTATCTGCTTTGGGCGGTGCGCACGTTTCCGCATGACAGGTGGAGCGTCTGGTTCGGTCCGCTGGGGATGTCGGCGATCTTCGCGATGGGGATGGCTCTCGCGGTGGCAGTGGCCGGCGGCGTCGAGTTGCGCCGAGCCTGGGCGCGACGCGCACTCGCGTTCGGTTCGCTGGCGACAGTTTCTTACGTCGCGAGTGTGCGCGACCCGCTTGACACCACCGATCAGTTGTGGCGCCTGGCCCTCGGTGTGGCATCGGTCGCGCTGATCTCGTCCATAGTCATGACGACCGGATCTGTGCCGCGGTGGCTGACCTGGCGTCCACTCGTCGCCCTGGGTGTCTTCAGTTACGGAATGTATCTACTCCACGAACCACTGATGCGCTGCGCGAGGTGGCTCGGCATCCTCGCCCCCGGCAGTCTGGGCATCGTTGGTTTCGTCGCGTCGGCCGCTGTGGTACTCGCACTCACGATCGTCGCAGCACGATTCAGCTTCAACTACGTCGAATCGAATGCGATGCGCATCCTCGCAACCTTCGAAGCCGGCGGCAAGCTGCGCGAGTACTACTCCAAGACTCTCGACACCGCAGAACTGCCTGCAAGCCGCACACTCCGCATCACGTCATCGGCGAGCTGAGTCGCGTAGTCGTCGTCGATCGCCATGGCGAACACCGCGTGGTGGTAGAGCGGTGCGATGACATGGTCGAGGATCGTCGACACCTCAGGCGTCGACTCGCCGCGCCGACGGGCGCGATCGACCATCTCGGCGGCCTGCTCCCGCCGGATCGACCAGCACGGGCACTCCTCCACGACGTCGTCGCGGGCGGCAACCATCGCGCGAAGATAGGCGCGTCGTTTCGGGCGACCGATGTCGGCGGCGATGATGCGTGCCCACTCCGCGAGGTCTCCGGAGAGCTCACCCGTGTCGGGAAGGTCCTCGCCCTGCGTCAGGGCAGCGACCGCAACCTCTTCGATCAGGTCACCGATCGTTCCCCAGCGGCGGTAGATACTCGTCGGATTGACGCCGGCCACCTCGGCAACACGAGGGATCGTCATGGTCTCTCGTTCACCACGGCCGACGAGTTGCCCGACGGCGGAGAACACGGCCTGCTGCACGCGGGCGCTGCGTCCGCCGGGACGGCGCGACGGCGTCTGTGCGGTTGCGTTGTCGAGGGATGAACTCCGAGGCATGTGAACCATTATTGCAAACAGCATTGCTTTAGCGACAGTCTCCTATTACATTGACCACTAACGCAGGGTCCATTGCTTTAGGAGGGGTTGTGGCCACATCCATACCTTCGCCCGGTGTCGGCCGGTCGCCGCGTCGGCTGCATCCGCATCGAGCGTTCTGGATCGTGACCGCGACGATGGTGATGGTGCTGTTCGCCTCGGCCGCGCCCTCGCCCCTGTACCCGGTCTACCAACAACTGTGGGGCTTCTCGTCCTTCACGCTGACCGTGGTGTTCGCGATCTATGTGGTTGCGATGCTGGTCAGCCTCCTCACCGTGGGATCGCTGTCGGATCACATCGGCCGACGCCCCGTTCTCGCGGTCGCGCTGGCCTTGCTGATCGCGAGCATGGTGCTGTTCGTTGTCGCCGACGACGTCGGGGTGCTGATGGCCGCCCGAGCCCTGCAGGGACTGGCCACCGGCGCCGCCATCGGCACCCTGACCGCGACCATCGTCGACATGGCACCCACGCCCGGCACCGGCTCGGCGATCACCGGCGCAGCACCCACACTGGGACTGGCCGCGGGTGTCGCGGTGACGGGGTTGCTCGTGCAGTACGCGCCCGCACCGCGGTTCCTCGTCTACCAGGTCATCCTGGCGCTGTTCGCGGTGGCTATGGTGGCGTTACTGGTGGTGCCGGAGACCTCTCAGCGAGTCGGCTTCACCTCGCGACGGCACCTGTGGGGCACGCTGGCACCGCAGGCATCGGTACCGGCGGCGTTGCGCGGCCCGTTCTTGCTCGCGATCCCCGCCTTCGTGGCCACCTGGTCGCTCGGCGGCCTGTACCTGTCGCTCGGCTCGTCGGTGGTCGCCCGCATCTTCGAGGTCACCAACCACGGTGCCGCCGGGGCATTGCTCTTCGTCTTCTTCGCCTCCGGCGCCGTCACGTCGCTGGTGATCACCGCCCGGGCACCGATCACCAAACTCGCCTACGGTTACGTCGCCCTGATGGTTGGCGCGGTGATCTCACTGTCCGGTGTTCTCAGCGAGGTGCTCGTCGTGTACATCGTCGGGTCGGTGATCGCCGGGTCGGGATTTGCGGCCACCTTCCTCGGAGCGCTGGACAACCTGAGCGCCCGCACGCCTGCCGCCGAGCGCGGACAGGTGTTCTCGGCGGTGTTCATCACCAGCTACGTCGCCTTCAGCGTGCCCGCCGTCATCGCCGGACTCATCGTGTCGCACATCGGTTTACAGGAGACCGCGGTGGCCTACGTCGGCTACGTGCTGGCACTCGCGGTGGTCGGGGCGGTGGTCACCGTCCGGTCGCGCGGCACCACGGGAGACGGTGCCGTCCCCGCGCCCGCGACATGCTGCGTCGCCGACTGAACACGCCGATCCGAGGTCATGATTTCGACTCTGGGCTTTCGCGCAAACCGCTTCACCGGGTATGACTAGTACATGCACTTGAAGTTCGATTCAGATGAGCTCGAGTTCCGTGAGGAACTTCGTTCCTTCTTCACCACCAAGATTCCCGAGGACATCCGGGAGCGTGTCGCGTCGGGCACGGCGGTCCTGCCCGACGACCTCATCACCACGCAGCGAATCCTCAACGCCGAGGGACTCGCGACGCCGGGGTGGCCGGTGGAATGGGGCGGCAAGGACTGGACGCCGATCCAGCGCAACATCTACCACGACCAGCTCAGTCTCAACCATGTGCTCGACCCGCTGACCTTCAACGTCAACATGGTGGGTCCGGTGATCGCGACGTTCGGATCACAGGAGCTCAAGGAACGTTTTCTGCCCGCCACCGCCAACCTCGACATCTGGTGGTGTCAGGGGTTCTCCGAGCCCGAGGCGGGCTCGGACCTGGCTTCGCTGAAGACCCGCGCCGTCCGCGACGGCGACCACTACGTGGTCAACGGGCAGAAGACCTGGACCACCCTCGGCCAGTACGCCGACTGGATCTTCTGCCTGGTGCGCACCAATCCGGACGCCCCCAAGCGGCAGGCCGGCATCAGCTTCCTGCTCATCGACATGAAGACCGAGGGCATCGAGCTGCGGCCGATCAAGCTGATCGACGGTGGCGTCGAGGTCAACGAGGTGTTCTTCAACAACGTGCGCGTGCCCGCCGAGAATCTCGTCGGCGAGGAGAACGCGGGCTGGACCTACGCCAAGTTCCTGCTCGGCAACGAGCGCACCGGCATCGCGCGGGTCGGCTGGACCAAGACCCACATCGCCAAGGCCAAGGAGTTGGCCCGCCAAACCCCCACCTCGCGCGGCACCCTGCTCGACGACCCGCTCATCGCGGCCCGCATCGCCGAGATGGAGAACGAGTTGCTCGCCCTCGAACTGACCCAGCTGCGGGTGGTGTCGTCGTCGGCCGAGGGCAAGGCCAACCCCGTCTCCTCGCTGGTCAAACTGCGCGGCAGCGAGCTGCAGCAGTCTGTCACCGAACTCATCGCCGACATCGCGGGAGCGCGCGGCCTGGCCGTGCGCGCACCGGAAGTGGGGACACCCGAATGGGCGCAGCTGAGCGCGCCCGAGTACCTCAACTACCGCAAGGTCACCATCTACGGCGGCTCGTCGGAGGTGCAGCGCACCATCATCTCGTCGTCGATCCTCGGCCTGTAGCCCCCACTCACCAACGGCCGGCAGGCCACCCGAATCTGGAGTCATCCCATGGATTTCGAGCTCTCCGAAGAGCAATCACTGTTGCGTGACACCGCGCGCGACGTCTTCAAGTCCTACGACGTGGAAAAGCTGCGTGCGGTCGCCGCGAGCGAAGCGGGCTGGCAGCCCTCGGTGTGGGCATCGCTGGCCGAGATCGGCATTCTCGGGCTGCCCTTCGGCGAGGACGCGGGCGGCTTCGGCGCGGGCCCGGTCGAGGTGGCCGCGGTGATGGGTGAGGTGGGTCGCAGTCTGGCACCCGAACCCCTGCTGTTCGGCGCGTTGCTGCCCGGCGTGGTGATCGACCGCGTCGCCTCCGGCGACCGCCGCGTGCAACTGCTCACCGAGGTGGCCGAGGGCCGACTGCTGCTCGCCTTCGCCCATACCGAGACCGACGACCGCTGGCCGGCCGCAGCGGTGAGCACCACCGCCACCGGCGCCAGCGACGGTGTCACCCTCAACGGCGTCAAATACCCTGTGATCGCTGGTGATTCGGCGCAGAAGATCGTGGTGAGCGCACGCCGCGACGACGGCACCGTCGGCCTCTTCCTGGCCGACGCCGACGCGTCCGGTGTCACCGTCACCGGGTTCACCACCTACGACGGGCGACGCGGCGCGCAGATCACCTTCGCCGACACGCCCGCCATCGATCTCGGCTCAGGCGACCAGTCCGAGGCGATCGGCTATGCGGAGATCTTCACCCAGACCGCGCTGTGCGCGGAGGCGGTGGGCGCGATGGAGCGGTCGCTAGAGCTCACCACCGAATACCTCAAGTCGCGCAAGCAGTTCGGCGTGACGTTGTCGAAGTTCCAGACACTCACCCAGCGGGCCGCCGACATGTTCGTCTCCCTCGAACTCGCCCGTAGCCTGAGCCTGTACGCCACCGCGTCGCTGGCCGACGACATCACCGACCCGACCGTCTACAGCCGCGCCAAGCTGCAGATCTGCCGGTCGGGACGCCACATCGGGCAGGAATCGATCCAGATGCACGGCGGCATCGGCATGACCGACGAGTATCCGGTGGGCCACTACACCGCGCGACTCACCGCGACCGGTCATCTCCTCGGTGACGCGAACGAGCACCTCGCAGCGCTCGCGGAGAAGGTCGGCGACTATGAGATGGTGAGCGTCGGCTAGCCGGTGTAGATCAGGACGTTGTCGACGCTTGTCGTAGGATCATCCGGTCATTCGAGGTTGGCTCCGGACCAGATCCGGATTGCCTCGCGAATGATCTCGGCGTTGTCCGCACCGCCATAGGCTGCGGCGAACCTCGGATCGGCCACATACAGTTCGGCGAGCCCGGTGTAGGCCTCGCGGTCGGGTTCCCTTCCTCCCCAATGCGCGGTAACCCACCGATGATGGTCGGCGACCAAGCGTTGAAAGCGCGCGCCGTTCGGGTCCTCGCCGCCCTCGGCCGCGGTCCGCAAAGCCGCGTTGACGTCGAGGCTCTTCTTGTCGTCGGCCTTCCGCTGTTCGTCAGTCATCGCGGCGCGTCGCTCGGCGGTGCGTTCCCATGCCTCGTCACCCCAGCGGGTACGTACTTCGGTCTCGTACTGACTCTGGTCGACGCCGGCGAAGACTTCGTCGATGGACATGGATCGGCCCTTCTTTATCGTGTCGAGCGTCTGTTGGACGACGTCGATCTGTTCGTTGGTTCTGTCTCGGCGCTCGGTGAGGAGCGCGAGATGAGTTTCGATGGCGTCGGTGAGAGAGATCTCGTCATCGAGCGCGAGTTGGATTGTGGCGAGGGGAAGTTCGAGCGCGCGCAGCGACAGGATTCGATAGAGCCTTGAGATCTCGGCGTCTCCGTAGAAGCGGTATCCGTTGCTTGCCACCCGAGACGGGAGAAGAAGGCCGATCTGCTCGTAATGCCGGAGCGTTCGACTGGTGAGTCCCGTCGCCCTGGCAAGGTCTCGGATCGGCCACTCCGTCACCGCATCGATCGACAGGTCCGTGGCCTGCCCCTCATTCTCCGTCATGAGCACCACTCTGCCGGTTGACGTTAGGGCAGAGTCAATCGTCGCTGACGGTGAAGTGGCAGTGTCGCCTGTCGCCGGAGTGTGTTATTGTAGAACATACGTTCGATGCGATGGGTTGGGGGTGAGGTTCATGTCGGCGGCACCGGAGGTCATTGCCCGGTTGCATGCGGTGCTTGATGAGATCGCGGCCACCGATGTGTCGTCGTGGAGTGATGACGAACTCGTCTCCGCGGCCACCGAACTCGAACGGGCTCACCACAGGATTCCGGCGGTGGGCAGCCGGGCGTTGGTGGAGATCTCGGATCGTGATATCGCCCGCAAACGCGGATTCCGCAGTGTGATCGCGTTCTTTTCCCACGCGTTACGCATTACCGAACCGGTACGTCGCAAACGGCTCCTCGAACACACCGCCCGATTTCATTCGGCCACCGGGCAACTGTTGGCACCGTCGTGTCCGACGTTGGCCGACAAGTGCGCCGACGGCAGCGCCGGGATGGCACACGCACTGGTGGTGCTCGACGTCCTCGACAAGATCCCCGCCGCCACACCCCACGATGTGCGAGTGGCCGCCGAGCAGACGATGAGCCACTACGCGGCGACGCTGAGCCCGTCGGAATTGAGCCAGGTCGGGGCGCGGCTACTCGCCCACCTCGATCCCGACGGCCAACTCAGCGACGACAATGACCGAGCCCGCCGCCGCAACCTGTGGCTCAACCGTCAAGACACCCAGTTGATGTCGAAACTCAACGGTCACCTCGACCCGCAGACCCGAGCCATGTTCGACGTGGTCCTCGACGCGTGGGGAAAGCCGGGCCTCAACAATCCCGACGACGACGCATCGCCACGAGGACCCGTCGGGGATGCCGACCCGCGCCAACTCGCCGACGCCGCAGGCCGCGACACCCGGTCGCAGGCACAACGCAACCACGACGCGCTCCACGCCCTGCTGAAGGCCGTGCTCGCCGAGGGGACGCTCGGCAAGAGTCACCGGGGACTGCCCGTGCAGGTGATCATCAAAATCGACGAGAAAGACCTGCGCCGCCAGGCCGGGCTGGGTACCACTGCTTCCGGGGCGCTGCTCCCGATCTCCGACGTCATCACCATGGCCGCCCGCTCACAGCAATATCTGGCCGTGTTCGCCGACCACACCGCGGTGCCACTGTATTTCGGACGGTCACGTCGACTGGCCTCCCTGGGACAACGATTGGCATCGTTCGCCTCCGACGGCGGTGAAATGTGCTCGGCACCCGACTGCACCCAACCGGCCACCCGCGTGGAAATCCATCACGCCCGCAAAGACTGGGCCGACGGCGGACTCACCGACATCGACTCCCT
>NZ_JBSFQI010000015.1:0-114619 GCF_053588635.1 Gordonia sp. NPDC003425
TGGGCACTTTCATGGCCGCCACCGGGCACCCCCACGTGACCGCCTACGGGCAGTCTTGATGGCCACCAGTGGGCAGTTCTACATGTCCCTTGACAAGCCCCTCTTCGACCCACGACATGGTGTCCTCGGTCATCGTCACGCGCCAGGGCGGACCGTCGACGCCCGGCGCCGATGTCCAGGACGCCTGCGTTCCGTCTTCACTCAGTTCGCGCACGACGCCGAGGCTGGTCGCCGCGGCGAAGCCGATCGGATCGATATGGAAAACCCCGTCGTCGTTGAGGGTGGACTGCACCACCAACCCGCTCATTCCGCGATCGTCTCGAGCCGGAATTCGACGGGTCACCTCGAACATCGCACCATCGTCGCCGTCGTCGGCGCGTAGGTTTCCGTAAAGGAAGGTGCCCTCAGGGACGAGTCCGAAGTAGCCACGGGTGTCGAGCATCGCCGCCGGACTGGGCTGATGTGGGCCCAACATCGTCCGCCATCCGAAGTGTCCCTGCGGTGGAAACCGCGTCGCGGTGGATTGTTCTTGCGAGACGGTCACTGACGTACTCTCCTCATGGTTGTCGGTGTGTCGCGGTTGTCGATGTGTCGCGGTTGACGATGTGTCGCGGTTGTTGATGTGTCGCGACCCCGCCCACGGCGTCGAGACTTCTTCAGGCTGAGCACGGTCAGCTCATGTCGATCCATACATTCTTCGGGCGGCTGAATTCCCGTATTCCCTCGATCCCACCGAGCCGTCCGATGCCCGAGCGCTTGTTGCCGCCGAAGGGCGCTGACGATGGAATGCCGAATCCGCCGTTGACCCAGATGTTTCCGGCGTCGAGGGCACTGGCTACGCGGTGAGCGCGTTTGAGGTCGTTCGTGTAGATGTAGCCGGCAAGTCCGTAGGTGGTCCCGTTCGCGATGTCGATCGCGTCGGCCTCGGTGTCGAACGGGATCAGCGATTGGACGGGTCCGAAGACCTCGTTCTGCGCGAGACTCGACGAGGGGTCGACGTCGGCGAAGATCGTCGGACGTATGTAGAAGCCGCCGTCGAGCTCGCTGCCGATTTCCTCGTCGCCTGCAACGAGTTTCGCCGACGACGCGTCGGCGTCCTCGATGATTCCCGTGATCCGGTCATATGCCCGCTGTGAGATGACCGGGCCCATCATGGTGAACGGCTCGACCGGGTCGCCGAGGGGCAGGCCTTTCGCCGCGGCGGCGATGGCCGAGACCGCGTCGTCGTACAGGGCTCGCTGAATGAGCATGCGTGTACCGAGGATGCATCCCTGACCTGACAAGCTCATACAGCCCGCGAGTGCGGCGCCCACCACGACATCCACCGGAGCGTCGTCGAACACGACCACGGCCGATTTGCCGCCGAGTTCGAGTCCGAGCGGTTTGGTGTGTTCAGCGGCATCACGCATGATGGTGGCCGCCGTCGCGGCGCTACCGGTGAAATGGATCTTGTCCACGTCCGGGTGGGTCACCAGCGCTGATCCCGCGTCCGCGCCACCGGGCACGATATTGACGACACCTGGCGGGATGCCTGCCTCGAGGAAGATCTGTCCCATGCGAAGTGCGCTGTACGGCGTGAGTTCCGGCGGCTTCACGACGACCGTGTTACCCGCGGCAAGCGCAGGCGCGACGGTTTGCCCCAGTGCGGTGACCGGACCATTCCACGGAATGATGACCCCCACCACGCCATACGGTTCGTTCAACGAATAGTCCAGAGCAGGTGCCGGCCAGGTCGCGATGACCTCTCCCTGCTGTTTGTCCGCCCAGCCCGCGTTGTACCGGAAGAAGTCGGCTGCGAAGCCCACTTGCGCATTGGCGATGAGCGAGGGCGTGCCGTTGTCGATGATGTTCAGGGTCGCGAGTTCTGCGCCGGCAGCGGTGATCGCGTCGGCAACAGCGAGAAGCCGGTCACGTCGCTGGTCTGCGGTCAGCGCCTTCCACCCGGGTAGCGCCGCGCGTGCCGAGGCCACAGCGCGGTCGATGTCACCGGGTCCGCCGAGAGGGACCTCGCCCGTTGTCTCGCCGGTCGCCGCGTAGACGTGGGCGACAGGGGCGCCGTCAGGACTCGTGTTCACCTCGCCATCCACCAGCACGCCGACTTCTGGCAACACGGACAGGTCAGGCAGTTGCGCCACGGCTGTACCTCCTCGATCGCGGACGCTTGGGTCAGCATCCATAGGTCTCAATAATATAGCTATTTAGGCTTCGTGTTCGGGCAACGGGCGAATCAATCCCTCTTGCGCGACCGAGGCGACGTGTCGGCCATCCGCGTCATAGATGTTGCCCCGGCACAGTCCACGTCCATTGGTCGCGATCGGTGACTCCTGATCGAAGAGCAGCCAGTCGTCCACGCGAAGATCGCGGTGGAACCAGACAGCGTGATCGAGCGACGCCATCTGAACTCCTGGGTGCACGGCCGTAATTCCCTGAGGTGCAACGGATACCGCCAGGAGCGTGAGATCGGAGATGCACGCGAGCAACGCGTTGTGCACCTCCGGATCGTCGCTCTTGATCCGATTACGGGCGCGAAACCACACCTGGCTGCGTGCCGGGACTCCCGTGGTGGACGGCTTCTCGTCCGCCAGTAGCCCTCGCGGCACCGGCCTGACGTCGAGTGCGGGCCACTCGCTGTAGAACATCGGCCACTCGTCGGACGTCGTTCGCGCGAGGGTGTCCACGCCGTGGAGATCGTGCGGGTCGGCGTAGGCGGTCGCGGGATGCTGATGCTCGAACCCGACCTCGTGTGCGTGGTAGGAGACCTGTGCGCTCAGGATCCGGACATCTCCTTGATAGGCGTCGACCGCGCGACCGGAGAACGCTCGCCCATCCCGACTGCTCTCGACGCGGTACTCGATCGGCTCGTCGGCCCGTCCGGCGCGCAGGAAGTGAGCGTGTACGGAATGCGACCGCTTGCCATCGGTGACGGTTGCGCCGGCAGCACGAACCGCCTGTCCAACGACCTGCCCACCGAACACCCGAGGCAACAAAAACCGTCGTGGGTGGCCGACGAACACCGAATCGCCGGTCTGCCTGAGTTCGATCACGTCCGTCAATTCGTCGACCCGGTCTGTCGTGGTCACACTCGTCCTCCGTCTGGGGTGAAGCTTCGCGCGTGGTAGGCCACCGCCGTAGAATCATCTACCTTATTTCACTTTATCTTCCGATGGGCGTTGCGTTGACGCCCGATGCCTTGGTAGGTTTTGTACGCCATAAGAAACAGCCCTATCAGACTCGAGGTGACGGACGATGGCAAAGATGGCCCTCTCCATGAAACCCACCGGGTGGTTCCAGATCGGCTTCTCAGAAGAGGTCGAGCCCGGTCAGATCGTTCCGAAGCACTACTTCGGCAAGGATCTGAACATCTGGCGCACCCAGAGCGGTGAGCTACACGTGTTCAGCGCATACTGCGAACACCTCGGTGCCCACCTCGGATATGGCGGCCGCGTCGAAGGGGACCGCCTGATCTGCCACTTCCATGGTTGGGAGTGGGACACCAGCGGCCGCAACGTCTGCATCCCCTATCAGGACAAGCCCAACCGCGCACGCAAGATTCCTTCGTACCCGGCCGTTGAGGTCAACGAGGGCATCTTCATGTGGCACGACGTCGAGGGCCGCGACCCGCTGTTCGACGTGCCTGACATCTTCACCGACCTGTATGACGACGATGTCACCGCCGACGACTACTACGTCGCGTACCCGAAAGCCACCATCCACGGAGAGAAGCTTGCGCTTCACCCCCAGTTCGTCATCGAGAACGGCGTCGACTTCGCGCACTTCCAGTTCGTCCATCGTGCGGCCAACACCCCAGAGTTCGTCCGCCAGGAATACGACGACTACCACTTCTTCTCCGACTTCCTGATGGACTTCGGCGCCGGCAAGCAGGCAACCGTCCAGACGCCGGACGGCATGGTCAAGGGCGGTGTCAATTCGGTCAACGTCGGCATCTCGATCGGCACCTCACGTTTCTGGGGGCCTGACAACCAGCGCACCCGCGTATGTGTCACACCGGTCGACGACGACACGTCGGACATCTTCCACATGGTGTGGCTGAACAAGGCCGAGGGCGACACATCGCGCGAGGTTCCCGAGAGCATGGACCGCCGCCTGCGGCTGGCCAACAACCAGTTCCTCGCGGACCTCGACATCTGGAAGTACCAGCGCTACACCGAACCGCCAGGGCTCGCCACCGCGGAGGGCAAGGGTTTCCGCACGCTACGGAAGTGGGCAACTCGCTTCTACCCCGACGACCAGGATGGAGCGATGCGAGCGGCAGAGATCTACTCGGACACCGGCCCGAGCGCCGCTGCCAGTCTCTGATTCTGCCGTCCCCACACCCACCGTCCACAGAATGCGTACTACATGACGACCCGTGCCCGCACTCGTGTACTCACCGTCACCGTCACCGTCACCGACGTCATTCAAGAGACGGTGGATGCATCCTCGCTGGTCTTCGGCGGTCCGGCCGTCGAAGGCGGCGACTTCACCTATCGTGCAGGACAATTCGTCACTGTGCGTGTGCCGAGCGAACAGACGGGTTCGGTTGCCCGGTGTTACTCGCTCGCCAGCACCCCGCTGGCGAGCGAGCCACCGAAGGTAACAGTCAAGCGGACATCGACCGGTTACGCATCGAATTGGCTGTGTGACAACGTCGGTCCCGGCGACGAGCTCCAGGTTCTCGCCCCGGCCGGGTTGTTCACGCCACACGATCTTGATGCCGAACTACTCTTGCTTGCCGCAGGAAGTGGCATCACTCCGATGATGTCGATAGTCAAATCGGCATTGCTGTCGGGTGCCCCATCGGTCACGTTGGTGTATGCCAACCGCGATCCCGACTCCATCATCTTCCGCGCTGAACTCGACGCGTTGTCGAGGCAGCATCAGGGGCGCCTGCTCGTCCTTCATCTCTTGGAGTCCGTCCAAGGGTTGCCTGACCCACACAATCTGGCATCACTGGTCGCGCCGTATCTCCACCGCCACGCGTTCATGTGTGGCCCCGCTCCGTTCATGGACGCCGTACGACGCGCATACGACATCGCCGGGGTCTCCCAGGATCTGTTACACGCAGAGGTGTTCCGATCCCTGTCCGGTGACCCGTTCGCGGAGCCTGACACCGAAACAGGTACCGCTGAGGAGATTTCGGAGCAGGAGTCGTCGCCGCCATCCCGACTCGCCGTGAACCTCGATGGCGAGGATCATGAGATTGCCTGGCCCCGCAACAAGACGCTCGTCGACGTCATGCTCGACCACGGTCTCGACGTTCCCTACTCATGCAGATCGGGCGAATGTGGTTCGTGCGCATGCACGGTCGTGTCGGGCAACGTCGAGATGCCTCCGTCTGACGTGCTCGATGACGACGATATCGCCGACGGTTACATTCTCGGCTGCCAGGCGCGACCCACTTCTGACAGCGTATCCATCACGTTCTGACGGTGCGATCTCGCCGATCACAGGTGCGCACCAGCCGATAGCGCGCGCTCGTGCTGCTCACCCTGCGGTTCCGCGGGCCATCATGTCGTCGACCTCGTGCTCGGCGTAGCCGATTTCGAGAAGCACCTCCCTGGTGTGCTGCCCGAGTGCCGGGGCCGGGCGCGCGACATCGAAACCCTCGCCATCGACCATCGCGGGGGATCCCATGTATGTGAAGGGCCCGGCGTCGGGGTGGACTCCTTCGACAATGGCGGCGCGCGCACGGATGTGGCGGTCCGCGGCTACCTCGTCGATGGTGACGGGTGCGGGTCCCAGCGGGAATCGGTGCGCTATCGCCAGCTCAACCCACTCCTGCTGGGTTCGGGTGCCGAAGATCTGGTTGAGTTCGGTGCGCAGGGCGGTCTCGTCACGTCCGAAGTCGACTCCGCCCGTCGACGTGGCATCGTCGTCAACCAGGTCGGCACGGTCGATGGCGCGACAGAAGTTGTTCCAGAATCTGTCCTCGATCGCCGCGAACATGACCACCTTGCC
Source organism: Gordonia sp. NPDC003425 (assembly GCF_053588635.1). NCBI lineage: Bacteria > Bacillati > Actinomycetota > Actinomycetes > Mycobacteriales > Gordoniaceae > Gordonia > Gordonia sp. NPDC003425. The sequence goes on from NZ_JBSFQI010000015.1 coordinate 5,959, forward strand.
GTCCGCGGTTTCGTAGAACTGATACTTGGCGCCGGTCCACTCGGTGCCATCGAAGGTCGGCAGTGAGCTGCGATCGGTCAACCGAGAATCATTGAGCGCGTATATGACTCCGACGAGGGCCTGAGCGATCACCGCGTCGGATCCGGCGACATCGATGTGGCAGCCGACACCTGTGCGCGAGCGTCGCACAAGCGCTGCGCAGATATGCAATGCCGCGTGAACCGCTGCGGCGGTTGTGGCCTCTCCCCCGCGCTCGGTGCCGCCGAGTCCCGGGGGTGGCAGTGGGTGCATGAGTCCGTCGTCACCACGAGCCATCGGATTGGCGCCGGCGAGTGCCGTCATCAACATGCCGTGAGTGGGAATGGTTCGGTACGGTCCGAACACTCCGAAACCCGAGACGCTGGCATAGACGATTCCGGGGTTGCGCTCGCGCTGCGCTTGGTAACCGATGCCGAGCCTGTCGAGCGCCCCGCCGGCGTTCCCGTCCACGAAGACGTCGGCGCCTTCGAGTAGGCGCCACACCGCTTCTCGTCCCTCATCGGTGCGCGCATCGATGGCAACGCTCCGCTTGTTCCGATTGACCTGTAGGTGCGCGGGGCTGTTGTGCTCGGTGATCTGACCCATGAAGTCGCGCAGATAGTCGCCGCGTCCCGGACTCTCGAGCTTTACGACGTCGGCCCCGAGATCGCCGAGCAACATGCCCAGCGTATCGCCGTTCAGCAATGACGCGGACTCGACAACACGTATCCCTGCCAACAGATCACGTTCCAGCGGCACCGAACGCCCACCTCTCCTCGGGGTCGCCAGCGCGACCTACTATCAGGGTAATCATTAAGCTATTACGTTAGCGTGCTTTCATGAGACACGAAAACGTCCCCTCGTGAGGAGATTTGGTGACAACCCGCCACGTTGAGTACGCCACACAAAGTGGTCTGACGATAAGCGCACGCATAGCCGAGGTCGATCACCCCCGGACCACGATCCTCGCCCTGCACGGCGGCGGACTCCATTCGGGCTATTTCGATGGGCAGACCACCAGCGACGTTTCGCTACTCGAACTCGGCCGCACACTCGGCCACACGGTGATAGCGGTCGACCGCCCCGGATACCGTGGCGGCGCGGACAAGGTCACCGACGAGCAGACAACCCTCAGCGGACAGGCTGCCCTCCTGTGGGAGTTTCTCGACGCGACAGTCGCCGAAACGTCACCCATCGCCCTGATGGGACATTCATTCGGATCGATGGTGGCCGTGACGATGGCCGCCGAGGCGTCTGGGCGTCCGCTGTGCGGCATCGAGATCAGCGGAGTGGGTTCCCACTATTCCGAGGCGCTGCAGACCGACCCTGATCGCGCCGCGTCACGCCGAACGCACTGGGGGCACGAGTACTTCTATCCCGAAGGCACATTTGACCCCGGAGTGCGTCCGCACGCCGTGATACCGGGAATCGAGACCGGCGAGGCTCTCGATTGGCCTGACCGGGTGGCACATACGGCGTCACGAGTGGTTGTCCCGGTGTCGATCACGGTCGCAGAACTCGAGGTGAACTGGTCGAACACACCCGAGCAGTTCGCCGGTCTGTTCACCGCCGCGCCGCGCGTTGTCGTGCAACAGCAGATCGACAGCGGTCACAACATGAGCCTCGGCTACACCGCGCGGCCATACCACCTGCGGACTATCGCCTTCTTCGAGGAATGCGTACTGCACGAGCGGATGTCGGCAGCAGCGCGTTCAGCTCAATAGATCCAGTACCGAATCGCCGATACCGGACTCTTTGAGGTACGCACCTGTGGCGGCGACCTGTCGACGCCAGAGTGCCTCGGCTGCAGACGCGTCGCGTGCCTCGACGAGTTTGACCAACTTGGCGTGAGCGCGGATACCGCGGCGACCGGCTTCGGCGCGTGTGTCAGCGGAAAGAGCCGGCTCGACCAGGTGTTGGCGCGTCGCCACGTCGATGATGTCGCGCAACTGCCCTACCAGCACTCGTAGTGTCACGTTGTCCACGAATTCGAGTATCAACCGGTGAAATTCGAGTTGCCGGGTGATCAGTGCCGCCTCATCGTCAGCGGCGTCACGTTCAGCGCACACCGCGGCGTCGAGTGCGGCCACCTGATCGGGAGTGCGCGTTCTGGCGAGTATGGCTGCGCACGCGCCTTCCAATGCGCACGCCGCAGCGAAGACGTCATCGATGGTCGCTGCACGGTATTCGAGTGCCACGCCCAGGTACCGGGCAGCTGTCTCGACATTCGGCGTCGACACCAGGGCTCCCCCGCGCGATCCGCGTCGGACCTCGAGCAATGACTCCGAGTCCAGGACGCGGAGTGCCTCTCGCAGGGTCGGTCGAGACACACCGAACTCTTTGAGCAACTCGGCTTCGGGAGGTAACGGGAAGCCTTCGGCGATTTCGCCTGCCACGATCCGTCGGCGCAACTCGTGAGCAACTCTCTCGGACGCACGCGGTGACCGCGCGGTGTCTGATCCTGCAGAGGTTGGCTTGCCCATAACTGCACAACAGTACTTGCCGTCGCCGGCGCTCGGGGTGAAGTGCTCGGCGCACCTTGCTCGTCCCGGCGGCGCTGTGTCTATAGTGATATATGATTAAGCTATATAGGAGGCTCCATGCCTGAAGCTGTCATCGTGGCAGCCGCACGCACGCCGGTCGGACGGGCGTTCAAGGGTGCACTCACCACCGAGCGTGCCGACGACCTGTGTGTTGCGGCTATCACCGCGGCACATGAGCAGGTGCCGCAGATGTCGTCTGACGATGTGAACGACCTCATCGTGGGGTGCGGAGCTCCGGGAGGCGAACAGGGATTCAATCTCGCACGCGTCGTTTCCGTCCTTCTCGGCTGGGACAACACTCCGGGTACGACGGTCACTCGTTACTGCGCGTCGAGTCTCCAAGCCGCCCGTATGGCCATGCACGCCATCCGGGCAGGCGAGGGTTCCGCGTTCGTCGTGGCCGGAGTGGAGACGGTGAGCCGGTCGCGGCGCGGCACCAGCGACAGTCCCCCGGTCAGTGCCGATGCCGACCCCCGCGACCGAACGGCGAACCCGTGGCTCAACCCCAGGTTTGCCGACGCGCAATCGCGGACCCGCACGCGGGCGACGGGCGTCGACGACGCGTGGGTGGACCCACGGGCATCCGGCGGACTTCCCGACGTCTACATCGCGATGGGTCAGACAGCCGAGAACGTCGCCGAGATGGCCGGAGTGTCTCGGCACGATCAGGATGTGTTCGCGCACCGTTCGCAGAACCGCTATGCGCTGGCCGCCGAGGCCGGTTTCTGGGCACGGGAGATCACCCCGATCGCAACAGCAGACGGCTCCAAGGTCGAGGTCGACGAGTGCCCGAGACCGGGCACCACCATGGACAAGTTGTCGCAGCTCAAACCTGTGTTTCGTCCCGATGGCACGGTGACGGCGGGTAACGCCTGCCCACTCAACGACGGTGCCGCGGCACTGATCATCATGAGCGACGTGCGTGCTCGTGAACTCGGAATAGCACCGCTGGCGCGAATCGTGTCCACCGGACTGACCGCGCTTTCCCCGGAAATCATGGGATTGGGCCCGGTCGAGGCCACCAACGAGGCACTCGAGAACGCCGGGATGAGCCTTGCCGACGTCGATCAGTTCGAGATCAACGAAGCATTCGCAGCGCAGGTCATCGCATCCTGCCGATACCTCGGAATCGACGAGGAACGCGTGAACCTCAATGGTGGGTCCATCGCCGTGGGACACCCCTTCGGTATGACCGGTGCGCGCATCGCCACGACTCTCATCAATTCACTCCGGTGGCACGATCACTCCATCGGCGTGGAAACGATGTGCGTGGGCGGGGGCCAGGGCATGGCGATGGTTCTCGAGCGCATGAACTGAGCGACTCACGGCGAGCGATTCCAGGAGTACGAAACAAACATGGCTCACGTCATAACCCGACCGTGCTGCAACGACGCGTCCTGTGTCAGCGTCTGCCCGGTGAACTGCATTCATCCAACGCCTTCTGAGCCGGACTTCGCTGTGGCCGAGATGCTCTACATCGATCCGCAGACCTGCATCGACTGCGGTGCCTGTATCGATGAGTGCCCGGTGGAAGCGATCGTTCCCGACGATGCGCTCGAGGCCGGGGACGAGGCGTATCTGGAGATCAACGCCGCCTACTACCGCGACCACCCCGTCGACTCGGGAATCATGGAACCGTCGAAGCCGCCGAAGCTTCCCGACGAAGACTTCGAGGTCGCCATCGTCGGCGCCGGTCCATCCGGCTTCTACGTAGCCGAGCAACTCGTACGGCATCCGCGTGTACACGTCCACATGTTCGACCGACTTCCGACGCCCTACGGTCTGATCAGAGCGGGAGTCGCCCCCGACCATGCGGCAACGAAGAACGTCGAGCGCACGTTTGCAGCCGTTGCCGCCAAACGCAACTTCACTTATCACTTGGATGTCGAGGTCGGCACGCATATCACCCACGCGGAACTGACCGAGCGTTTCCATGCGGTTGTGTATACGACCGGGGCGTCGGGTGACCGTACTCTCGGAGTACCCGGGGAAGACCTCGAAGGCGTCGTCGCCGCAACCGATTTCGTTGCCTGGTACAACGGCCATCCCGATCATGTCGATGACCACTACGATCTGAGCGGTTCGCGGGCGGTGGTGATCGGTAATGGCAACGTGGCACTCGATGTGGCGAGGATCCTCACTCGAGACCCGGCGATACTGGCCACAACCGATATCGCGGACCATGCCCTCGAGGCGTTGCGTTCGTCGAGAATCGAAGACGTCGTCATTCTCGGTCGGCGCGGGATCGCGCAAGCCGCCTACACCAACAGCGAGTTCTTGGCGCTCACCAACCTCGACGACGTGGATGTGATCATCGACGCTGCGGAACTCTCACTGGATCCGGCGACAAAGCGCGCAGTCGAGGCGGGTTCCATCGATTCGACCATCGAGACCAAAATCCGGCTGGCCCATCAGGTTGCCGAACGCCCTGCCCGGGGAGCGCACCGTCGTATCACGTTCACGTTCCTGAGTTCACCTCGACGATTGCTCGGCGACCAACGCCTGGAAGCGGTTGAAGTCGGACGAAACGAGTACAGCGACAGCGGCGCCGGCGCTGTGGTTGCGTCTTCCGAGGAGGCCGTGGAACTCGATGCGTCGCTGGTCATCAGGGCCGTCGGCTACCGCAGCCACGGCATCGATACCGTGCCCTACAGTACGACGACGAGCACGATTCCGAATGTTGCCGGCCGCGTGCATGATTCACAGGATCAAACTCTGGCAGGGGTCTACGTCGCGGGGTGGATCAAGCGTGGCGCCACCGGCGGCATAGGCCAAAACCGCCAATGCGCCACCGAGACCGCGCGCGCGATCCTCGATGACCTCGTCGCCGGGGTCCTCCCCGCGCCCACACGCGACACCTCGGATCTCGACGACCTGCTCACGGCTGCCGGCACGCAACCGATTGGGCTCGACGGCTGGAAGCGGATCGATGCCCACGAGCGCGCCGCTGGAAAGCCGGCTCGGCGGCCGCGGCAGAAGATCGTCGACAGGACGATACTCCGAGCGATTGCCTGTGCAACCGAGTAGTCCGTGACGCGGAAGTGTCGGCCCGGTTCTCCCGGGCCGACAACGCAATTCAGCTCTGCGAGGCGATGATCTTGTCCGCGACGATCCAGGCACCGGCCATGGTCGGCGCATTGTTGTTGCCTGCGGTCAGATGCGGGAAGACAGATGCGTCCACCACGCGAAGACCGTCGACACCCCGAACACGCAACTCGGAATCGACCACGTCATCGTCGTCCGGACCCATCGAGGCGGTACCCAATGTGTGGTAGCCCGAGGCACCGTAGGTCTTGCCGAACTCGACGATGGCTTCGTCGCTGTCGACCGTGGGTCCCGGGGCCACTTCGCGCAGCAGATGCGCACCGAGCGGCTCGGTGTGCAGGATCTCTCGGGCACGACGTACTCCATTGACAAGAGTCGTGCGATCGGCTTCAGCCTCCAGGAAGTTGGTCACGATCGTGGGCCGCACATCGGGGTCCGGGCTGGTGATGTGAACCGAGCCGCGACTCTGTGGGCGAACCGGGAACACGAGCATCATGAGTCCCGGAGTCTTTGCCGGCGTGGGCACTTCGGGCTTCGTCGGGTCGAGCGAGATCGGCGTGAACATCACGTAGACGTCCGGACGCTCCTGTGCGGGATCGCTCTTGAAGTACCCGAGTGCGTTGTATCCGCCGAAGGAGATCACGCCCTGCCGACTGAACAGATACTTGAAGCCCGTCCAGAGCTGCCGGACCGGGTTACTGAGTTCCTTGTTGTAGCTGGGGGTGTCGACCGTGTGGTACATCAACGACACACCGCGATGCTCGCTCAGGTTCTCGCCGACCTTCGGGCTGGCGACGACAACCTCGACGCCTGCTTCTTTCAGCACGTCGGGGTTGCCGATGCCCGAACGCTCGAGGATGGTCGGCGTGTCGAGAGCGCCGGCAGCCAGTAACACTTCGTTGCGCGCGCGCAACGTCTGAGACTGTCCCTTGGTCCGTGCGATGACTCCCACGGCCTTGGTGCCTTCGAGGAGCACACGGTCGACCTCGGTGTGCTTGAGCACGGTCAGATTCGGCCGTTTGAGAGCGGGCTTGAGGAACGCGGAATCGGCGCCGACACGTGCACCGTTACGGATGTTCGACGAGGTGTAGCCGACTCGTTCGATGTCGCTACCGTTGAGATCCTCGACCGTTGCCAGTCCGTGGGTGTTGGCTGCCTCGAACAGCCGCTCCGTCGTCAGGTCACCGGGATACGCGCGTGAGACATGCACCGGTCCACCGGCACCACGCACGGGCGACTCGCCGAGCTCGTGGTCTTCGATTTCCTTGAATGCCTTGACGAATGCGTCCCAGTTCCAGCCGGGATTGCCGGCGTCTTCGATGGCGTCGTAGTCCGGCGCCCAGCCGCGATTCCAGACCATGCCGTTGATCTCCGTCGATCCTCCGAGCATGCGTCCGCGTTCCCACGTCTCGTGATCAGTGGGAAATCGCTTGGTGAAGAACTTCGAGGTGCGCGGGTCATAGGCGGTGAAGAAGAACGCCTTGGGTACGGCGGTGATCGGCCGCGGGTTGTCGCTGCCTGCCTCGATCAGCAGCACACTCGTCGCCGGGTTCTCACTGAGCCGGTTCGCCAGAATGCTGCCTGCCGCACCTGCGCCCACGATGACGTAGTCGAATGTCGTGTCCACTATGGAGCCTCCTTGCCGGGAACCGGCGCCCTCTGCGCGAGCGCGTCGCGCCCCTATACATTGCTTACCATCTATTAGTACACTCAGTGTAAGAAATAAATTCCCACACGGAGAAAGTGATGCCAGCCAAGCCAGGCCGACCGCCGAAGATCGCCCCCAACCACGTCGTTGCCATCGCGGCCAAGCTGTTCGCCGAGAAGGGTTTCGACTCGGTGACAATGGACGACGTCGCGTCCGCGGCAGGTATCTCGCGAAAGGGTTTGTTCCTCCACTTTCCTTCCAAAGGGGACCTGATCTGGCACCGGTCGGGACCGTTCGTCGATCGTCTACACGCGGCAATCTCCGCCGAGACCAGTGACTCCAAGACAGCAGTCGAGACCGCGATCATCGCCGGCTTCGCGGATGTGGATCTGGACTCCGACACGCTCCGACGACAGATCCTCTTGCACCAAGGTGACAGCAGTGTGCGTGAAATGGTCGAGAACCGTAGTCGCGAGTGGCGGGCGATCATCTCCCAGAGATTCCGCGACGACGGCGTCGATGACGTAATGGCCTCGATCATCGCCTACGGCTACTGGCGGGTCATGTGGTCTGCGATGGACGACTGGGCCGTCGAGGGTGGCGACATCGCCGACATGACGGCACGTCGACTTCGATGGTTCGCCCCCGTCGTCGACACGATGATCGCCCACGGAAACCCCTTCTAACGCAACGTTTTTGTGCGTCTCAGCGTGGTTTTGCATTCCGTGGAAGGTGAACTGTTCACCCCAGCGCTAGGTTGAACTGCACCGACGTGCGGCATGGCGCTGTTCACGAGATCGGGATCTGCGTACTACCGACCACGCTGCGCGGCCAGCCGGACCGGCGCGTTGTCCACTCCGTACCCGTCGTAGTGGTCGAACCGCTGGAGGAACTCGAAGAACACCGAACCCACTGTGCGCGTGTAGAAGTGGATGAAGTATCCGCCCGCCGGACCGGGGCCGCGGTCATAGAGCAGGTCGAGCGCCTGCAGCTGGTCGACGACGGCATCGTCGAGGCCGAAACGTCCCCGCAGGTAGTCGTAGTAGTTGTCGGGCACGCCGAGGAACTCCAGTCCGGCGGCGTGCGCGGCGCGCGCCACCGCAATGACGTCGCGGCACCCGAACGCGACGTGGCGAGGCAACGCGGCGCGCCCCGACCCGGCATCCTCCAGCGCGTGCGGTGCGACGTTCAGCGGGAGGCGGATCGAGGCGTCGACGGTGCGTAGCACCTGCGAGCGCACCAGGCCGGTGGGACCGGGCACCTCGGTGGGTGTGTCGGCGGTGAGGCCGAACACGCTGCTCAGGAACAGCGTGGTGTCCTGCGAGGACCGCCAGGACTGGGTGAGGTTCACATGGTCGATCGACACGATGTCGTCCGCCACGTGGGGCAGCCCGTCGCGGAACTCGTCGACCCATGACGGCGCACCGTCCCGGGGCTCGTCGACCCAGAAGAACTCGGTGCCGTCGGGGGCGAGCGCCGCTCCGAAACTCTGCTCGGAGGCGTAGGTGCGACGGTAGGCGACCGGCGCCATGAGGTCGGCGGCCCGCTGCGACATCGCGTCCGCGTCGGGCACCAGCAGCCCCACCGCCGCCACATGGGGCACTTCGTCGCGCGCCTGCTGTTCATTGAGCACCACCCGCGCTTTCCCCGACGCCCACAGCGAAACCGGCTTGCTCCGGTGACGTCCGCGCGGGGTGAAGCCGAGTTGCCCAAGGAGGACCTCCACCTCGCTGGTGTCCTCGGCCTTGATCTCGACGAAGTCGAATCCGCTGGGCGGCTTGGCATCCGAGATCGGGATCAGATCGAGCGAATCCTGCAGCCAGAGCAGTGATCGCAGCGCATGCACGGCGGTGCGTGCCGGATCGGTTTGACGAAACGTGTCGTTGAAGACCTCCAGCGAGAGCGGGCCGTTGTATCCGGCGGCGAGTACGTGACGGACGAAGCCGGCCAGATCGAAGGCTCCCTCACCTGGAAAGAGCCGATGGTGGCGGCTCCACGAAAGCACGTCCATCGACAGTGCCGGTGCGTCCGCCAACTGGAGAAAGAAGATATTGTCGCCCGGGATCGACTCGATCGCCGCGGGATCGTGGCCGCGCGAGAGGACGTGGAAGCTGTCCAGACACAGACCGACTTTCGGGTGATCGGCGAGGTCGACGATGCGCCAGCTCCGCCGGTAGTCGTCGACGAAACGTCCCCAGGCGAGCGCCTCGAACGCGATGCGGATGCCGTATCCGGCCGCCAGATCGCCGATCCGGCGCAACTGCTGCGCCGACGTCTCGTCGGAGTCGATGGTCGCGGTGGCGACGTTGCTGCACACCAGGACGAGATCGATGCCCAGGCGCTGTGCGGTGGCAAAGGTCGCGGCCGTGCGACGCAGATTGTCAACGAAGGTGTCCTCGTCGACGCCTTCGAGGTCTCGCAGCGGCTGATAGAGGTACAGCGAGAGGCCGAGCCGCGCGGCCAGAGCGCGGATCTCTTCGGGTGAGTGGTCGCTGGAGATCAGATCGGGCTCGAAGATCTCCACACCGTCGAAACCCGCTGCGGCGCACGCGTGCAGTTTCTCGACGAGTGATCCGGATATCGATACGGTGGCGATCGAGGTCTGCATCACATCAATGTACCGAACGGTTCATTATTGGACAAGCGTGTTGCGGCGGCCGTGGACCGGTTGGAACGTACACGATCGTGCACGAAGTAAGCTGCCGATCGTGGCAGCCAAGCCGAAAGCAGAACTCCAGCGCGACGCCGAGCGCACACGTGCAGAACTGCTCGCGGTGGCCACCGAGGTGTTCGCCGAATCCGGCTACTCCGGGGCCCGGGTCGACGAGATCGCCGAACGCACCCGCACCACCAAGCGGATGATCTACTACTACTTCGGCGGAAAAGAAGGGCTCTACCTCGCGGTTCTGGAGAACGCCTACCGCGGTATCCGCCAGGCCGAGCAGAAGCTGACCGTCGACCACCGCGATCCCGTCGAAGCGATCCGCCGTCTCGCCGAGGTCACCTTCGATCACCACATCGCCCACGACGAGTTCATCCGGCTGGTGTCGATCGAGAACATCCACCGGGGTGAGTTCATCCGCAAGCTCGCCGACCTGCCGCAGTTGTCGACACCGGCAACATCGCTCCTCGACGAGATCCTCACCGACGGACGCGAGAGCGGCGTGTTCCGCGACGACGTCACCGCACTCGACGTGCACCTGGTGATCAGCTCCTACTGCGTGTTCCAGGTCGCCAATCGGTACACCTTCGGCTACCTGTTCAGCGTCGACCTCGCCGAGGTCTCGCAGCGCGCTCACCTGCGCCGAATGATCGGCGACGTGGTGGTCGGCTGGCTCACCAGCGCGACCTGATCCGACGAATTCGGCGGCGACGATCCGGACCTGCGGGACCGCCGCCGACCTCCCCATCCGAAACTTGGGGACGGATTCCTTCCCCGAGGTTCAGAGTCTTCCCCGTGAAACTTCCCGGGGAGGACTCCAAGAGTAGGGGAAGGATCTTCTTCCCCTACTTTTTGCGAGCCGTGAGTAGCACTTCGCCGACACGGCGCGGGAAGCCGTACTCCAGCGTCTGAGCGATACCGATCACACGAAAGTCTTGACGCGACGAGGGTCATAGTGCTCTACTCATTTGCGAACGTACTAGTTCGTACATTACGGAGGCACCATGACAACGAGCACCGGTAGCTATCTCGTCGGCCTCATCGGCACCGGAGTGGGCCCGTCGCTGACCCCCTCGATGCATATGGCAGAGGGCCGGGCGCAGGGGATGGACTACGTCTACCGCACCATCGACCTCGACACCCTCGGCATCGCACCTGCCCGCGTCGGAGAGGTGCTGCGCTGGGCTCGTTCGCTCGGCTTCGACGCCGTCAACGTCACCCACCCGTGCAAACGACTGGTGCTCGATCACCTCGACGCGGTGGACCCGGTGGCCGCAACCCTCGGCGCGGTGAACACGGTTCGGTTCACCGACCACGGAACCATCGGATACAACACCGACACAACAGGTTTCGCGCACGGTTTCGCCGAGGGCCTGCCCGGCGCGGCGCTCGACGACGTCGTGCTGGTGGGTGCCGGCGGAGCGGGAACCGCGGTAGCCGACGCAATGGCGCGGTTGGGCAGCACACACCTCACCGTGGTCGACATGGACGTCGATCGCGCCACCGCGCTGGCCACCGAGCTCGCCGCGCGATACCCGCTCGTCCGCATCGACGCATCGGCATTCGACAAGTTGTCGGTGCTGCTGCCCGAGGCAACCGGCGTCGTGCACGCCACCCCCACCGGGATGGCCGAACACCCCGGAATGGCGTTTGACGCCGGGCTGCTGCATCCCGCGCTCTGGGTCGCCGACATCGTCTACCGCCCCCTCGACACCGCACTTCTCCAGGCAGCCCGCAGGGCCGGTTGCCGCACCCTCGACGGTGGCCACATGGCCGTTCACCAGGCCGTCGACGCATTCGCCCTGATCACCGGGACAGTCCCGGACGCCCACCGTATGTCCCGCCACTTTCGCGCACTCGTCGCAAACCCGTCCTGAACACACCTCATCCAGAGCACAATCACCGTCAAGGAGTCCACGCCATGACCACCATCGACAACCCGAGCACGGAAGACATTCCGGTGCGCACCCCGAAACGAGCTGCGCTGGCCAGCTTCATGGGCAGCGCCGTGGAGTACTACGACTTCTTCCTGTTCGGGTCGGCGGCCGCACTGATCTTCCCGCACATCTTCTTTCCCGACGATGACGGCGCCGCCCTGGTCATGTCGTTCATGACGTTCGGGTTCGCCTACATCGCCCGGCCGATCGGCGCCCTGGTGCTCGGCCACTTCGGCGACCGTATCGGACGCCAGCGGGTGTTGATGTTCACGCTCGTCCTGATGGGGTTGTCGACGTTCCTCATCGGATGCCTGCCGACCTTCGGCCAGATCGGCTGGTTCGCGCCGGCACTGCTGGTGATCTGCCGACTAATGCAGGGCTTCTCGGCCGCCGGCGAGCAGGCCGGGGCGAGTTCGCTGACGCTCGAACACTCCCCCGATCATCAGCGCGCCTTCTACACCTCGTGGACGCTCACCGGTACGCAGGGCGGTCTCATCCTGGCGTCGCTCATCCTCATCCCGTTCATGTCGCTGCCCGACGACGCCAAGTACTCGTGGGGCTGGCGCGTCCCGTTCTGGCTGTCCGCAGTCGTGGTGCTCATCGCCTATTTCATCCGCCGAGAATTGCACGAGACCCCGCAGTTCGCCGAGGCCAAGGAGGCCGGCACCATCGCGCGCATGCCGCTCATCCCGTTGCTGCGCAACCATTGGCGTGACGTACTGCGCGTGATCTTCTGCGCCTTCATCGCCGCGGTGTCGACGGTGTTCGCCAATCTCGCCCTCGCCTACGGCAAGAAGGTGGGCCTCGAGGCCGACCTCACCCTGTGGCTCGTCGTCGTCGCCAACATCGGCGCGCTGATCACCCAGCCGATGTTCGGCAAACTCGCCGACCGGATCGGCCGCAAGCCGGTGTTCATCTACGGCGCAGTCGCGTCGGCGGTGCTGATGCCCTTCTACATGCTCTCGATGAGCCAGGACAATCACCTGATCACCTTCGCACTGGCAATCGCGACATTCTCCTTCGGTTACGCCGCCGCCAACGCCGTCTGGCCGTCGTTCTACGGCGAGATGTTCTCCACCGAGGTCCGCTTCTCGGGCATGGCCATCGGCACCCAGCTCGGCTTCCTGATGGCCGGTTTCGCACCGTCGATCGTCGCGGCCATGGGCGGCGTGCGCGTAGGCGGATGGACAGTGATCAGCCTGTTCACCGCGGTCGTCTGTGCGATCGCGGCGGCCGCGGCGCTCACCGCACGCGAGACCAAGGACATCCCCACCGACCAGCTCGGACACGCCGATGCCGAACCGGTCAAAGAGCTTGTCCATCAGTGACTTCCGCCCACCACCGTCTTCAGGTCGGCCCGGTCGACCACTTACTTTCCGAGGTACATCATGACCACGATCATCAACACCGATCCCGACAGCGCATCGGCCACCCAGGCCCAGATCAACACCGAGATTGCCGCCATCGAGACCGCCTATCAGCACACGGGGGTGGAGGAGACCCAGCCGCGGCTGGACTATCCGCCCTACCGCAGCAGCCTGCTGCGTCATCCCACCAAAGACCTGCATCACGCCGATCCCGAGGACATCGAACTGTGGACTCCGGCGTTCGGTACTCGTGATGTGCATGCACTCGAATCGGATCTGACAATCCAGCACAACGGCGATCCGATCGGTGAGCGGCTCATCGTCACCGGCCGCGTCCTCGACGGTGACGGTCGACCGGTTCGCCGGCAGCTCGTCGAGGTGTGGCAGGCCAACGCCGCCGGACGCTACGTCCACAAACGCGACCAGCACCACGCGCCCATCGATCCCAACTTCACCGGTGTCGGCCGATGCCTGACCGACGACGACGGCTGGAACAAGTTCACCACGATCAAACCCGGACCCTACCCGTGGAAGAACCACCACAACGCGTGGCGTCCGGCGCACATCCACTTCTCGCTGTTCGGAACCGAATTCACCCAACGCATGATCACCCAGATGTACTTCCCCGGCGATCCGCTGTTCACACTCGATCCGATCTATCAGTCGATCACCGATCAGAAGGCGCGCGACCGTCTGGTGGCCACCTACGACCACGACGTGGCCACCCATGAGTGGTGCACCGGATATCGTTGGGACATAGTACTTTCCGGCACAAATCGCACCGCGTTCGAAGAAGAGTGAGGACCATATGATGAGTGCACTGCTAGCCGCGACCCCCGGCCAGACGATCGGCCCCTTCTACGGATTCGCGCTACCTTACGACCGCGGCGACGAACTGGTTCCGCCGCGGACACCCGGCGCGATCCGGTTTCACGGCACCGTCACCGACGGTGACGGAAAGCCTGTGCCCGATGTGATGCTCGAGATCTGGCAGGCCGACGCCGACGGCGCCATTCCCGGCGTACCCGGGTCGCTGCGGCGCGACGGCTGGACGTTCACCGGGTGGGGACGTGGACCGACCGACGACGCAGGCGACTTCTCCTTCACCACAGTCGAACCCGGCGCAGTGAAACCCGGTCATGCGGCGTTCATCATGGTCACCGTCTTCGGCCGCGGGTTGCTCAACCGCCTGTTCACCCGAGCCTACGTGCCGGGACCGGCACTCGAGACCGACCGACTGCTCCAGTCCGTGCCCGTGGATCGACGTCACACTCTCATCGCCGAGCGCGACGAGAACGGCCTCCGCTTCGACATCCGACTCCAGGGCGACGACGAGACCGTCTTCCTGGCCTACCCGGGAATATGACCGACCTGTTCTGGCCCGGGGATCACCGCGCGGGCGACCTGATGTCGGATGCGGCGTTCGTGAATGCTCTTGTCACCATTGAGAATGTGTGGCTACGCTGCCTGGTCGACAGCGGCGTCGCACCCGCCGATGCTGCCGTCGACCTGACGCGCTTGCTCGGCGCCGACGACGTCGAGCAACTCGCTGCCGGTGCGGAGCGCGACGGGAATCCGGTGACCGGACTGGTCGCATTGCTCCGAGATCGCGCGCAAGGCATTGCCGCACAGTGGATTCACCGGGGACTCACCAGCCAGGACGTCGTCGACACCGCACTGATGCTGTGCCTGCGGGATGCCGTCGCCCAGGTCCGCAGAGATGTGAACGAGCAGATTCGCGTCCTGTCCGGGCTCGTCGAGAAGTATCGCGATGCACCGATGCTCGCCCGCACACTCACCCAGCCCGCGCTCCCGAGCACCGTCGGGAAGAAGTTCGCGGTGTGGTTGTCGGGCGTGCTCGATGCCGTGTCGACACTGGATTCCGTGCCGCGGTTCGCCGTGCAGATGGGTGGTGCGGCAGGCACGTTGGCTGCGACCACCGAGCTGACCGGCTCCCCGGACGCGGCGGTCGCGCTGTCCGACGCTCTCGCCGATCGGCTCGGTCTGGCACGCTCGCTGCCGTGGCACACCACGCGTGCGCCGATCACCCGGGTCGGCGATGCCCTGGTCGGCTGCACCGACGCCTGGGGCCACATCGCCGACGACGTCCTCGTCGGGAATCGTAGTGGGATAGGCGAATTGGCCGAGAGTGCGGGCGGCGGATCGTCGACCATGCCACACAAGAGCAATCCCATGCTCTCCGTACTCATCCGCCGCGCCGCACTTGCCGCGCCCGCCCTGGGCGCGACACTGCACCTCGCGTCGGCGAGCAGCATCGATGAGCGCACCGACGGTGGCTGGCACGTCGAGTGGTCCACCTTGCGTACCGTGGCCCGACGCACCGTCGTCGCTGCGGGACAATCAACAGACCTGCTCAGTGGGCTGCGCGTCGACGCCGACCGCGCTCGCGCCACTCTCGAAGCAGCACAGGGCATTCTCACAGAGCAGACAACGATGGCCGACCTCGCCGGCCACGCACCTGCGGGAACCTACCTCGGCGCCGTCGACATTCAGATCGACACCATCCTCGACCGTGCCCGCCACCACCTGAAGGAGTCGTCGTGACCAGAGCCGAATCGACCTACGACGCCGGCATGTCGGTGCGCCGCGAGGTGCTCGGCAATGAGCACGTGGATCGTGCCGTCGCAGCCACCACCGGGTTCACCGAGGACTTCCAGGATCTCATCACCCGGTACGCGTGGGGCGAGATCTGGACCCGCCCCGGGCTGGATCGAAAAGCGCGGTCGATGATCACACTGACCGCCCTCATCGCCCGTGGTCATCACGAAGAGTTCGCGATGCACGTGCGCGCCGCCCTGCGCAACGGGCTGACCCCCGACGAGATCAAAGAAGTGATCCTGCAGAGCGCGATCTACTGCGGCGTCCCGGATGCGAACACGGCCTTCCGGATCGCGTCGGGTGTCCTCGCGGAGGAGGGGTGAGGAGGCCAGATGCTCCAGCGCTGTCACCGAACGGTCTCCGCGAACCGGGCGGCCAGAAATGCGAAGACACGCAACCAGGCATCCGCCGACGCTTCGGCGTCGTAGGACATTCCGACAATACGCACCAACGCGGGCGGCACCTGGTCGTCGAGATGGTTCGCGAAGCTGTGCCCTATTCCCGGGTACGTCTTCGTGTCGTGCTCGATCCCGTACTTGTCCAGCTTCCGGTTGAGACGCCGCTCCCCCTGCGGCACAAAGACATCGCGGGAACCGAACGACGCCACGACCGGGCTCCACGATGATCACTGCTCGGCAGTCCCCGGAGGTCGGATGAGTTGTCAAGGTGCGGTATCGCAAGGCCAGGGAAGGGAAGTAGCCGCGCGGTGCTCCGGCGGTGCGTATTTCGTGTGATTCCCTGGGTCCTCGCCTTGTCCGGACCCGATCGTCTGATTGCGACATCCGACGTCAGGTCGTGTCGGGCGTGTCTCAATCGTAGGCGAACCGACTGGTCTGGCATTGTCATCGCAGCGCCCCATCGACGCTGTCGCACTGTTCCGAGCAGGGAATTCTGAAACGCGATCGCGTGCTCAGCGCTCTATCCACCGTTGCGCCAGCGTCGCTGTCCATTCTTCGACGGCGTCGACCGCACCGGGTGGCGAATCGACGATGACGAGCTCGCTGACACCGAGATCCTCGAGCGCACCGAGATCAGCGTGCGACGGCGACCGGAGTGCGACGGCGACGTGAAGGTCGTCAGCCGAGCGGTCGCGCTCGGCGCAGTGCGCTCGCAGCGTCGCCACACGGTCGGCCACCTCATCGAGTCCGTCGACGTTGAAGCCGTACCACCCGTCGGCCCATTCGGCGACGCGCGTCAACGCACGATCACTGTTGCCGCCGAGGATGATCGGCAGGTGACGTTGCGTTGGCTTCGGGTTGACGCGCACACCCCGGAAGGACACGAACTCCGATTCGACGGAAGCGATCTCGTCGGTCCACAGTGCGCGCATCGCCGCGACATACGCCGCCGTCCGTTGTCCCCGACGTTCGAACGGAACACCCAGCGCGTCGAATTCTTCGCGGGACCAACCGATCCCCACACCGAGTGTGAACCGTCCGCCGCTGAGCCGATCCAGCGACGCCACCTGCTTGGCCATGATCACCGGATTGTGTTCCGGCAACAGCAGGACGCCCGTGGCCAACCGGATCGTCGACGAATGGGCAGCGGCAAACATGAGGCATGCCATGGGATCGAGCCAGTCGGCCTCGGCAGGCACCGCAATCCGTCCGTCAGGAGTGTACGGATACCGCGACACCGGATCGTCGACCATGACCACGTGCTCACCACACCACAGCGTCGCAAACCCCAGGGCCTCCGCGTGACGGGCGGTGGCCGCGATGATGGCGGGGTCCGCACCGGTACCGATTCCCAGTGCGTGCAGTCCTATTCGCATGGCGTCAACCCTAGCGATCAGTGACCGCGAGGACGATGATGCGGTCCGCACGGCGACGACCGGCCGATTCGCTTTGAGATAGTTCCCGCGGGGCGGTACTCCTACGACTGCGGGTGTCTGAGCGTAGAAGGACAACTCCTTGTCGTTGGTGTGTTGCCCGTCCGACAGGGCCATGTCGAATCCCAATTGCTTCGCACGTTGGTAGGCCCTGGTCATGTCGTCGAGCGAGGCGACCTGGATGTTGAGGTGTCGGCGGGAACCGCAGAATCGGATTCCAACTGTCTGGCAGCATGCTCGTGCCGACGGTCGGCACGACGAGGAGCACGGCAGCCAGGACCCCGATACTGGCTGCGGCACTTCGCAGAGCGCGCGCTGAACCAATCGGTGCTCCAACTGACGGGTTCACGGCTCAGGAGGCCTCCTCAGCCTGAGCCGTCCTGTCCAACGACGCCCAGATTCCCTGCTTCGGACAGCGAGTCATCGGGATCGAACTCGCTCGCAAGCTCGCCAAGGAATGGCTCGACTACCGATTTGATCCCGCCTGCCCATCTGCCGAGAAGGTCGGCCAGCTGGGTCGCAACCGGAACCCAGCCCCACACACCGAGTGGTGCCGATCCGAAGTCCACCACTCCAGGGGACTTATCCGGTTGTCGCCGGAATCAGGGGATGACGTTGTGCGGGACCAGATCTCCGATGTTCGTCGGTGGGAGTGCGCGAACAACTGCCATGATCGCCTCGCACACCGGTGCTGTTGGCACACCAGTCTCGCAGACGTAATTGCCCAGTTTGTCCCAGTTCTCACAGTGGCCGACGAAACAGTAGGTCAACCCGTCGGCACTGCGACTCCACGGTGGCGTCGGCGGCTTTGGCACATTGACGTGATCGGCTGACGCCACCGGTGCGCCGATCGCCGCCATCACGGCCACACCTGCGGTCCCGATCAACACCCGTAGTTTCATGGATTTCACGCGCTCCTCCTCGGCGTATGTCCAGCCATCCGATCAGCCCACAAACCCCACGGGAAAGACCAGTTTGGCCTAGGGGTATCGGCGCAGACTATACGGGCAGCTCAGGGCCCCAGCGTCAGCGCGCGCTTCTCGTTTCTCACAGTCGTCGTCGTTACGGATCAACTCAGCTAGACGCGGATCTCACCCTTCTCCGTTATTGTCTGTCGTACAAACTTGTTTGCCGTACAAACACGGAGTCGGAGTGCCCCAGGACCAGGCGTCGCGTCGTGCCAGCCGCAGCACCGGCAGGCAGACCCGTAAGACGTTGCTGCGGGCCGCCGACGAGGTGTTCCGCGAACACGGCGAGACGGCACCGGTCGCGCAGATCTGCGCGCGGGCCAACACCTTTCCCAACCAGGTGACGTACTACTTCGGCTCCAAGGAGCACTTGTTCGTCGAGGTGGCGTGTGCCGCGGTGCTCCGCGCCGGCAGGCATGCCGAGGAGTCGGCGGCCGCGGCGATCACCGTGCGCGCCTACGCCGAGACACTCGTGACCACGCTCCTCGGCCCGGAAGCCAGAGCGGTCGAGATGTTCACCACGGCGATGCTCTTGGGCGCGCAACGACCCCAGTCGAAGGCGCTCATCGCGGACACGCTGCGATTGCTGCACGAACGCGGCGAACAGGCCCTGATGAACACGCTGGTGCGCACCGGATGGCAGTTGCGCGCCTCGATCGGTGTCGAGGCCAAGGCGTTCTGGTCGGCGATCTTCGGTCTGGTGATCCAGAAGCCGGTCACCGACGACGCACTCGACCACACCCTCGCCGATGCGGTGACCGTGATCTTCACCAACCTCGGAATCTCGGAGGACGTGCTGAGCGCTCGGCTCGGTGGTCTCGACAAGCTCGACCAGCGGGAGGCACCCGACCAGCGAGGGGCACCCGACCAGCGGGGGGCACCCGACCAGCGGGGGGAACTCGACCCGTGGGAGGCACCCGACCCGTGGGAGGCACCCGACCCGTGGGAGGCACCCGACCCGTGGGGGGAACTCGACCAGCAGGGGGAATCCGACCAGCGGGGGGAACTCGACCAGCGGGAGACACCCGACCAGCGAGAGGAACCCGACCAGCGAGAGGAACCCGACCAACGGGAGGCACCCGACCAGCGGGAGGCACCCGACCAGCGGGAGGCACCCGACCAGCGAGGGGAACCCGACCACCACCGAAAGGCAACTCGATGACCTCCACCGCCCCCACCACGCACCCGCAGCCGCATGTGACGCACACGGTGTTCAACCAGTCGGCCCCACGTGTCGACGTCAACGAGTACGAGCTCGATCATGTTCTGCAGGAATCGATCCGGCGCCACGATGCCGGCTGGGCCGAAGCGGAGCTACGCGAGGTGGGCGCCCTCGTCGGCAGTGCCGAGTTCCAGCACGACGCACAACTGGCGAACGCGATCACCCCGGTGCTGCACACCTTCGACCGGTGGGGCAACCGGATCGACGAGGTGGAATATCACCCCAGCTATCACCGCATCATCTCCGCGGCCGTTGCCCACGGCGCACACACCCGGTGCTGGGCCGATCCACAACCCGGCTCGCACGTCGCCCGCGCGGGAGTGTTCATGCTCTTCGGGCAGATCGAACCCGGACACGCCTGCCCCGTGTCGATGACGCACGCCGTGATCCCCTCACTCGAACTGCAACCCGACGTGGCCGCGCAGTGGGTACCGAAGGCGTTGTCGCGCAGCTACTCCCCCGACCTCGGCGCCGACAAGGCGTCGGCGATCTTCGGTATGTCGATGACCGAGAAGCAGGGCGGGTCCGACGTGCGGGCCAACACCACCGTCGCCCGCCCGGTCGGCGCGGGCGGGCCCGGCGCAGAGTATCTGCTCACCGGACACAAGTGGTTCTGCTCGGCCCCGATGTCGGATGCGTTTCTCGTCCTCGCGCAGGCCGAAGGACCGGGCGGACAAGGGCTGTCGTGTTTCCTGCTACCGCGCGTACTGCCCGACGGCACCCGCAACGTGTTCCGCATCCAGCGACTCAAGAACAAGCTCGGCAACAAGTCGAACGCGTCGAGCGAGATCGAACTCGACGGCACCGTGGCGCTGATGGTCGGCGAACCGGGACGCGGGGTGCGCACCATCATCGAGATGGTCGCCCAGACCCGCCTCGACTGCGTGCTGGGCAGCGCCGCAGGCATGCGGCAGGCCGTCGCGGAGGCCACCTGGCACGCACGGCACCGCGCCGCCTTCGGCGCCACCCTCGCCGACCAGCCCGCGATGGCCGCGGTTCTCGCCGATCTCGCCCTGGAATCCGAGGCGGCCACCACCACCGCCATCCGACTCGCCCGGGCCCACGACGAGGACGCCGATGACCAGGAGCGGGCATTCCGGCGCCTCGGCACCGCGGTGGCCAAGTACTGGATCTGCAAGCGCGGCCCGCACCATGCCTACGAGGCACTGGAATGCTTGGGGGGCAACGGATACACCGAAGACTTCCCGCTCGCGATGCGGTATCGCGAGCAGCCGGTGATGGCCGTGTGGGAGGGGTCGGGCAACGTGATCGCCCTCGACGTGCTGCGCGCGATGAGCCGTGAACCGGAAACGGTGGCGGCCTTCGTCGCCGAGGTCGACCTGGCCCGCGGCAGCAACACAGTCCTCGACATCCACCTCGACACGATGCAACGTCAACTACACGCACTGGCCGGCGCCGCCCCGGCCGATGCCCAACGGCGTGCCCGCGCCGTCATCGAGAGTATGGCGTTGGCGTTGGAAGCGTCACTGCTGGTGCGGTTTTCGCCTCACTCGGTGTCCGATGCCTTCATCGACGCCCGCCTGGGAGCCGATCGTCGACTCGAGTACGGCGCATTGTCGTCCGACGCCGACGTCACGTCGATTCTGGCCCGGCACTGATACCCCCGGCACCGATACTCACCGAGTCGAGGATGCGGTTACGCATCGTCGGCGCGGTGTTGGGCAGCCACATCGCCATCACCGGAGTGAACGGCGGGTCGTCGAAGGAGATCACCCTGATCTGCCTTTCGTAGAGCCATCCGGGCTGGTTGGTCACGAACGCCACCGCCTGTGGATGGGCGATGACCGACGTGTGCGGGGGCGTCCCGCGCAGCTTCGACACGATGGTCTCCGGTTCGAAACCCGCACGGCGACAATAGGACACCAGCATGTCGGTGTATTCGGGCTCGAGTTCGGAGATCACGATCTGACAGGAGGCCAGATCATTCATGCTGCACGTCTCGTTGACCGCGAGCGGGTGACGAGCGTTGACGGCCAGACGCAATTCATGTCGGGTGGCGATGGCTCCGGCCAGATCCGGCGGCGACTGCACCGACCGCGCCAGCGCCAGGTCGATCCGGCCGGCGAGGAGTTCGTCGCGGATCACGTCGGCCGACACCGGGCGCACCGTGATGGGCATCGACGCATCCTGCAACACCGCGCCCTCGATCACCTGGAACACCTCCGACGGCGCGAGTCCCGGCGTGTATCCGACGGTATAGGGATCGGGGTTGTGCGCATCGATCAGACGCACCTCCGAGGCGAGATGCGCACTGCCCGCGAGCAGCGGTACCGCCCCCTCGTAGAGGGCGGTACCCGCGGGCGTCGGAGTGAGCGAGCGGCGCGACCGGGAGAACAATTCGACCCCGAGTTGGCGTTCGAGATCCCGGATCGCCGACGACACCGCCTGCTGCGAGATGAACAGCCGCTCGGCGGCCACCCTCAGCGACGGCGACTCCACCACCTCGACGAACATCCGCAGCCGCCGCAGATCGATTTCTCGCCCATCACCCGTCACCACTCCATTATCAATCAAGCATTGACAAATGTCGCGGAATCGGTGATCGATGGTTGAGATATTTCGTTCTACAGTAATTTCTGCGCCGCGCGAACTCCAGCGCTTCGCCTCGAGGAGGCGAAACCGGACAAGCGATTCACCGGTTCGCATGTCGCAGCACAGAGGGGGCGCTACGACATGCGAACCGGGGCTCACCCTCCGGTCGATCCGGACATCACAGGCGCCACGCCATTCACAGCAGCACTCCCGGATTCAGTAATCCCCGGGGATCGAGCGCGTGTTTGATGAGCGTCGTCAGATCCATCACGTCGGGGCCGAGCTGATCGGGCAGCCACGCCTTCTTCAGTCGGCCTACGCCATGCTCCCCGGTGATCGTGCCACCCAACGAGATCGCCAGATCCATGATCTGGCCGAAGGCGTGTTGCGCGCGCTGCGATTGCGCCTCGTCGGACGGGTCGAAGACGATCAGCGGGTGCGTGTTGCCGTCGCCCGCGTGGGCGATCACCGAGATCATCACGTCGTTCTCCCGGGCGATCCCGGCCACACCGTCGATCAACGCCGGCAACGCGGGCAGCGGTACCCCCACGTCCTCGAGCAGCAACGATCCCAGCTTCTCCACCGCCGGGATCGCCGCGCGCCGAGCGGCGGTGAAGGCGTCGCCCTCGATCGGATCGTCGGTCGAGAACACCTCACTGGCTCCGTTGTCGCGAAACGCCTCCTCGATGATCGCCACCTCGGCAGCGCCGGCCGGCCCGGGGGCGTCGGATTGGGCCACCAACAGCGCCCCCGCATCCCGGTCGAGGCCCATCCGCAGCATGTCCTCCACCGCGTTGATCGACACCGCATCCATGAACTCGAGCATCGCCGGGCGGATCTTCGCGGTGATCGCCAGCACCGCCTCGCTCGCGTCATGCACCGACGCGAAGGTGCCGACCACCGTGCACGCGGCGGCTTGCGGCGGCAGCAACCGCAGGGTGACCTCCGTGACGATGCCGAGTAAACCCTCGCTGCCGACGAACAGTTTGGTCAGCGAGAGGCCCGCCGAATCCTTGAGTTGTTTGCCGCCGAGCCGGATCGCGCGCCCGTCGGCCAGCACCACTTCCAGACCCAGCACGTAATCGGTGGTGACGCCGTACTTCACACAGCACAGACCGCCGGCGTTGGTCGCCACGTTGCCCCCGATCGAGCAGATCTCGAACGACGACGGGTCCGGCGGGTACCACAGGCCGTGCGCCGCGGCCGCGGCCTTGACCTCCGCATTGAACAGCCCCGGTTGCACCACGGCCGTGCGGGTGGCGGTGTCGATGTGCAGATTCCGCATCTTCTCGGTCGAGATCATGATCGCGCCGTCGACAGCGGTGGAACCGCCCGACAAGCTGGTGCCGGCACCCCGGGTGATCAGGGGAATTCCGTGGGTGCCACACCAGCCGACGGTGGCCTGCACATCGGCGGTGGTGACCGGACGAACCAGCGCCAGCGGAGTGCCGGCCGCCGGATCCTGCGCACGATCCTGCCGGTAACCGGCCAGCACGTCGGGATCGGTGATCACCATCTGCGGCTCGAGCGCGCTGATCAACGCGTCCAATACGGCACTGCTCATAGGGTCACCCTAGGTCGCCGCGTCACCCATGGTTCGCCGGTTGATCAATCAAAACATCCGCGACGCGGACCGCCCGACGCGCACAATGAGGATATGAGCGACTTCAACGAGACCATCATCGACGAATTCCGTTCGAATGACGGCACCGTCTCCACCATGGGGTTCGGCCGCACGCTGGTGATACTGCATTCCACGGGTGCGAAGTCCGGGCAGGAGCGGACCAGCCCCCTGATGTCGTTACCCGACGCGGTCGGCGGGCGGTTCATCGTCGGCAGCGCGGCGGGCTCGCCGAAGGATCCGGCGTGGGTGCACAACCTCCGCAAGAACCCCGAGGTCACCATCGAGGTCGCCGGCGACAAGGGCGGCATCGAGACCCACCAGGCGACGGCCACCGAGCTGAATCCGGTGGAACGTGAGCAGGCATGGCAGGCGTTCGTCGCCGCCTCCGACGGCTTCCAGAAGTACACCGAGACCGCGGAAGGTCGGGTATTCCCGATCTTCCGGCTGACGCCGACCGACTGAGCGCACCGCTACTCTGGCGGTGTGTTGCAGCCAGGGGACGAGGTGGCCGGCTTCACGGTCGACTCCCTCGTCGGCCGCGGGAGCAGCGCAGACGTGTACCGGGTCCATCGACCCGACGAACCGGGTCCGCTCGCGCTCAAGGTGCTGCACTCGGAATCCACCGGGCACACCCGGGCACGCGAACGGTTCGAACGCGAATTCTCCATCGCGTCGGTGCTGCATCACCCCCACATCGTCGCGATGTACACGCGCGGTGAGGTCGAGACCCCTGAAGAGGCCCTCGGACGGGCCCGATCGCTCGGCATCGACGAGACCGACACGCACACCACCCTCTGGCTCGCCATGCAGTACGTTCCGGGACCCCCGGCGACGGCCCTCATACCGCGCGCGGACGAAGAACCCGAGGTCTCCACGGTGATGACGGTGGCCCGTGAGATCGCCGACGCGCTCGACTATGCGCACGGTCAGGAGGTCCTGCACCGGGACGTGAAACCCGCGAACATCCTGCTCACCTCCGACCAGGACGACGCCGACGCCTTCCTGACCGACTTCGGCATCGCACAGTTGCTCGACGACACCCGGCCACTCGCGCGCAACGGACGCGTGCAGGGTTCCATCGGATACGCAGCGCCCGAACTGCTTCAGGCCAAGAAGATCTCACCGGCCACCGACCAGTACGCGCTGGCCTGCACGCTCGTCGAACTACTCACCGGCGAACCGCCGTATCCGCGTGCCACCGCGTTCGCGATCACCCGGGCCCATTTGCGTGACGAGCCACCGAAACTGACCCGCCGGCGCAAATGGCTTCCCTCGGCACTGAACTCGATCTTCGCCAAAGCGCTCGCGAAGGACCCCGCCGATCGTTACGACACGTGCCGCGAGTTCGTCGACATCGTGGCCCGGGTGATGCGCGACGTTCCGGTTCCGGCGCCTGTTGCGCCGCGACGACCCTGGCGACGGGTACCGGTCCGGCACACCTGATGTGATCCATGCCACAGTCAAGGATATGTAAATTCGGACAGCATCCGGCCATTCTCTCTGTGCAGCAACGACTTTGGGACTACAGCTTGTCAAATCAAACCCGGGTGAGGCGCGACTTCTTTAACATTCGCAACCTTTCGGGCGCAGTACGTCGTCGCTAGCGTCTGTTCAGTCCACGTTCACCCGGCCTGCCCTCGCGCGATCCGTGACGGCCTGCAGGCCCCGCAAACGTCCACCACCAGAGGAACCATGACAACCGAACAGACAACGTCCTACGACAACTCTGCCCTCGCGCACGAAGACGAGGGGTACCACAAGAGTCTCAAACCCCGTCAGATCCAGATGATCGCGATCGGCGGCGCCATCGGCACCGGCCTGTTCATGGGTGCCGGCAGCCGCCTGCACGACGCCGGCCCCGGCCTGTTCATCGTGTACGCGGTGTGCGGCATCTTCGTCTTCTTCATCCTCCGCGCGCTCGGTGAACTGGTGCTCCACCGCCCGTCGTCGGGTTCGTTCGTCTCCTACGCACGCGAATTCTTCGGTGAGAAAACAGCTTTCGTCACCGGTTGGCTCTACTTCTTCAACTGGGCCGCCACGGCGATCGTCGATGTGACCGCTGTTGCGCTGTACGTGCACTACTGGGGCATGTTCGAGGCCATCCCGCAGTGGCTGATCGCACTCATCGCACTGGGGATCGTGCTCACGATGAACATCATCTCGGTGAAACTGTTCGGCGAGATGGAGTTCTGGGCCTCGATCATCAAGGTCACCGCGCTGGTCATCTTCCTCGTGGTGGGCATCGTGTTCCTCGCCGGCCGCTTCGAGATCGACGGTCAGCAAACCGGAATCAGCGTCATCACCGACAACGGCGGCATGTTCCCCGAGGGCATCTTCCCGCTGTGCATCGTGACCTCCGGCGTGATCTTCGCCTATGCCGCAGTCGAACTCGTGGGCATCGCGGCCGGAGAGACCGCCGACCCCCCGAAAGTGATGCCGCGCGCCATCAATTCGGTGATCGTCCGGATCGCGGTGTTCTACGTGGGTTCGGTTCTGCTTCTGGCTCTTCTGCTTCCGTACACGGCCTACAGCAAGGGCGAGAGCCCGTTCGTCACGTTCTTCTCGAAGATCGGGATGCCCGCCGCCGGCGGCATCATGAACCTGGTGGTGTTGACCGCAGCCCTGTCGAGCCTCAACGCGGGCCTCTACTCCACGGGCCGCATCCTTCGCTCGATGGCGCTCAACGGCAGCGGTCCCGCCTTCACCGGCAAGATGAACCGCAACGGTGTGCCGTTCGGCGGGATCGCCCTGACCGGCGCCCTCACCCTGCTCGGCATCGTGCTCAACCTCTTTGTTCCCGAGGACGCCTTCAACATCGCGCTGGATCTGTCGGCGCTGGGCATCATCTCCACCTGGGCGATGATCATCGCCTGCCAACTCCAGCTCTACCGCTGGTGGAAGCAGGGCATCCTGGAACGTCCCGCATTCCGGCTGCCCGGCGCCCCGTGGACATCCATTGCCACCCTGGTGTTCCTGGCCGCAGTCACCGTGCTGATGTGCTACGAGAACATCTGGAATCTCATCGCGATCATCGTGATGGTTCCGCTGCTGATCGGTGGCTGGTACGCGGTGCGCGGCAAGGTGATGGCCATCGCCGCAACGCGTGTCGGTTACACGGGTGAGTATCCGGTTGTCCCACAACCGCCGATCCCCACCGAGCCCCATCACCTCGAGGAAGCCGAGGAGCGGATCGAGGAGCGGATCGAAGGCCACCACAAGAACCGCGACGACGAGTAGCTCACATCTCGAGGGCGTACACGCGCCGGGCGGTATCACGGAACACGCTGCGCAACATATCGTTTCCCCACGGGGACAGGATGTCGACGAGCGCACCGACGATCATGTCCGCAGACGCGTTGGGCCGGTCGACCGGAAGGTTGGACCCGAACATCACCCGGCCGGCGCCGAAGTGTGCCACAACATACTCGATGAGCGGTCCCACCATCTCGGTCAGCGTCTCGCGACTTCCGATGTTGCCCCAGGAGTCGTGTCCGTAACCCAGCACCGGTAGGGCGAGCCCGGAGAGCTTCACCACCACATTGGGGTGCGCGGACAGGGTCATCATCCGCTCGCGCCACAACCGCAGGATGTCGGCGCGTGCGGCGGCCGTGGCACCGGTGCGCATGCCCGTCGGACCGAAAGCCCCCACCGGCGCGCCGAAGTGGTCGACGATGATCGTGGCCTCCGGGTACTCGCGGGCGAGGGTGACCACCTCGTACAACTGATGCGAGTACACGAAGGTCTCGATCGACAGCCCTCGCCGCACGGCCTCCCCGAAACCGCGGAGGCTCTCCGCCGACGACAGCACGCCGTCGGCGTCGACCGAGTTCAGCACCCGCGGATCCGGATGGTGCGCGGTGCGAAAGCGAACCGCTCGTACCCGATCGGTGACCTCGAGGTGCTCGTCGAGCGTGGCACCGAAGTCGTCGGTGCGGGGATCGACCCCGACCACGATCGCGCCCAGTGCCGGAGCCAATCCCTGACCGAAGGGCAGCGACGAGAGGTAGCGCGTCTCATCAACCAGGTGACGGTCGGTCGCGGGCGGTCCCTCGGCCCGTTGCGCCCGTGCCCGCCACTGTGATTCGACGGCCACGACGGTTTGTACCGGAGCGCCCGCAACGGTCGGCACCGCAGCGATGTCGGCCAGATACTGTTTCGGCTCGTACGGCCGCGACAACATCCCGGGGGCGAGGATGTACTCGCGCGCAGCCCGATTCAGCGTCATCGAGAAGAGCCTGTTGCCCAGTTGCGAGGGGCCGCGGCGCAGCCGGTTGAGGCTCGACACCGGCCAGGAGGATTGACGCGGATGCCACTGATTCACGTGGGCGTCGACAATCCCCCCGATCACGCCGTCCGGGTAACTCACAGGACGAGAGTGCCACAACACGACGCACGATGACATCACGTGGTGGTTGCGCGCCATCCCGCCGACCATGCGCGGGCTGATTTGCGCGACGGTGTGAGAATGGACCTGTCCTGCGGCAGAGGAGGAGGTCGAGTACATGGCGACTCACTCTCGAAACGTGCTTCACCATGCCCGCGACCTGATCGGGCGCGACCCCGACACCTTCACCCGCAACGTGTTCACGCGGCTCTTCACCATCGACCCCGACCTGCATGAACTGTTCCCCGCGGCGATGCGCAGCGTGCGCGAGGCCTTCTTCCACGTGATCGATCACGTCCTCGAAGTGGTGCCGGCCGACAACGGTCATGACGAGCTGGTGGATCTGCTCGCGCAGCTCGGCCGCGATCACCGCAAGTATGGTGTGCTTCCCGAGCACTACGACCTGATGTACCGAGCCCTGATGGGCGAGTTCCACACGATTCTGCGCTCCCAGTGGGACCAGGAGACCGAACGGGCGCTGGGGCAGGCGATGATGCTGGCGACCGGCGTGATGCGTGGCGCGGCGCAGATGGCGCCGGGCCCCGCACAGTGGAATGCCGAGGTGGTCGAGAAGTATCGGATCACCCGTGACCTGGCGGTTGTGCGTCTGGTCTCCCGAGAGACTCTCCGCTTTGCGGCGGGTCAGTATCTGGAGGTGCAGATCCCGCAGTGGCCGCGTCTGTGGCGCAATCTGTCACCGTCGATCCCGCCGAACCGGGCCGGCGAACTCGAGTTCCATGTGCGGTCGGTGCCGGGCGGATCGGTGAGCTCGGCGATCGTCAACGAATCCGCTGTCGGCGACGTGTGGCAGCTGGCCCAGAGCCATGGCACGCTGCACATCATCCCGGGTCACGACGTCCTCATGGTGGCGGGCGGTACCGGACTCGCACCGCTGCGCGCGCTGCTGATCGAGATGTCGAAGCGGGCCGACGCCCCGGCCACCCACATCTACTACGGGATGCGCTACCCCGGCGAACTCTACGATCTGGCCGTGCTGCGCCGTATCGCGTCGACCAATCCGTGGCTGCGGGTGACCGCGGTGTCCGAGCACGCCGACGATCCCTGGTGGATCGACTCGATCGCATCACCGGAGAAACTCGGCATCGAGCATGAGATCGGGACCCTGGCCGACGTGGTGGCGAAGGCGGGGCCATGGGATGACCATCAAGCGCTGATCGCCGGATCGGCGGAGATGATCGAGGTGACCCGTCGGCGGCTGATCATCGCCGGGGTGCGCGCCAGCCTCATTCAGCACGACCCGGTGCACTAGCGGAGATTCCGGGCCGGGTCATCGGTCGGCGCCGTCAGTTCTGGCCGGTACCGCCCTCGTCTGCGGCGCCGCCCGCTTGCGGGACGGTCACGGTGGTGGTGCTGTACTCGGTTCGGGTTTCCGTTTGCGTCTCGGTCTCGGTCTCGGTCACCGTGGTGGCCTCCGTGCGCGTCACCGTCGGCGGCCGTTCGGTGGTAGTACGCACGTCGGTGTCGGTCACCGTCGCGGTCTCGGTTTCGGTCCGGGTGCCGCCGTTGCGGGTCACCGTGACGGGTTCACCGGTGACCGTCACGGTCGACGGCGTCGCGGCGGGACTCGACCCGCCCGAATCGGAGGTGGTGACCAGCGCGGTCAGTCCGATCGCGCCGAGCAGAACCGCCAGTCCGATGGCGGCGCCGAGTAGCCACCACCGCAGACCCGACGACGACGACCGCTGCCGGGGCACCGGGATGAGGGCGGTGGGCGCCGGCGGTGACGCGGCGCCGGCCGACAGCGCCAGGGCGGGCATGTCGGCGATGATCACCGGACGCTGCACCGAGTATTCGAGCGCGGGTGCGACCCCCGGCAACTCGGCGCCCGCACCGGTGCAGACCACCGACCAGAGCCGTCCGCCGCCGTTGGTCCGCGCGATCATGCCCGCCACAGCGCCGGCGGCCTGGGGATCGGTCACGGGAAGGTTGCCGGCGTCGCCCCCGAGTGCGGCGTCACTGTGATCGGCAACGCCGAGCACCTCACCGGTGGTCTGATCGATCAGGGCGATGCAGGTACCCACCGCGGGGGCGCCGCGGCGGTCGAGGTTGACCACGGCGACCGCACCCGCGCCGGCCGGATTGGCGCGAGCCACCGCGGCCATCGCCGGGGGCAGGTCCTCCACCTTGGTGACGGCGTACCACGCGGGATTGCCGGGGCCCGGGCGAAAGGTTGCCGCCAGGAAGTCGCGGGTCTGCGGTTGCGCGCAGGAGATCGTCATCTCGTCGACCGGGAACGGCGCGGACTCGATGAGTTCACGGATCGCCGCAACCGCTGCCCCGGGCGACGCATCGGGCAGATCCACCATGTTGCTGGCGATGATCTCGTCGCCGCCGGAACCCGGGTCCGCGCGGCGCACCACCGAGGCGATCTCGTCGCCGACGACGGACACGCCGAGGACGACGGGATCGGGCCTCACCACTCCCGATGGTTGTGTCACAGGTCCTGACTCCTCGGTTCGCTGTCGAGGTGCCAGCCTAACGTGCGCTCCCCGGTGGCCGATGGGCCACCGGGGAGCGGGGTACACCTTCTCCGGGGTATGTCGACGGCTGGGCGCTCAGTCGTTACGGCGCGTGTCGTTCCGTCGCGCACGCCGCGGCTGCCAGACCACCAGCGCGCTGGTGCGCGGGACCGGCACCAGGTCGCCGCCACGACGGGCGGCGGCCTGCTCGACCTGTGACTGCAGTTCACGCAGCCGTTCTTGGAGCGCATCGACCTGGTTGGTGAGGTCGATGATCCGCTTGATGCCGGCGAGGTTGACGCCCTCCTCCTGGGAGAGCCGCTGGATCTCGCGCAACACCTCGACGTCACGGGTGGAGTAGCGACGCCCACCGCCGCTGGTGCGTTGCGGGGTGACCAGTCCGAGCCGGTCGTAGGTCCGCAGTGTCTGGGCGTGCATGCCGGCCAGCTGGGCGGCCACCGAGATCATGAAGGTGGCGCCGGACTCCTCGAACTCGCGGTCAAACCCGCTGGTGTCGAATCCCCGCTCGAATTCCTCGCGTGCCATGGCTCATCGCCCCCATCCCGACCGCGGGTCGAATCCGCTCGCCCGTTCCGCCTCGGCGTAGGCGCGCATGGCCTCGATCGCGGCATCGTCGAGCTTGTGTGGGATCTCGACCTTGACGGTCACCAGCAGGTCGCCGGCGCCGCCGCTGCGACGCGGGACACCGCGTCCGCGGACCCGCAGGGTGCGGCCGTCGGTGGTGTTCGCCGGGATCTTCACCCCGACCGACCCGTCCAGTGTCGGCACCGAGACGGTGGCGCCGAGCACCAGCTCGGAGAAGCTCACCGGCAGTTGCACCTTGAGGTCGTTCCCGCTGCGGGTGAACACCTTGTCGGGGGTCACGTGGACCACCACGTACAGGTCGCCCGACGGTGCGCCCCGTCGACCGGCCTCGCCTTGTCCGGCGAGTCGGATACGTTGCCCGTCCTCCACGCCCGCGGGGATGCGGACGTTGATGGTGCGGGTGCGTTCCTTGACGCCGGTGCCCGAGCAATCGCTGCACGGATCGTCGATCCGTGAGCCGGTGCCCTGGCAGTCCTGGCAGGGTTCGCTGAATCCGAACGCGCCCTGATTGCGGCTGACGAATCCGGAGCCGTTGCAGGTGGGGCACACCCGCGGGCTGGTGCCCGGCTTGGCACCGCTGCCGTGGCAGGTGGTGCACGGCGACGGGCTGGTCAGCCGAAGTGGCACGGTGGTACCCAACGCGGCGTCCTTGAACGACAGCGTCGTCTCGGTCTCGAGGTCGTTGCCCCGGCGAGGCCGGGTCGCGGTGGACGTACGGTTGCCGCCGCCGCGATTGAACAGTCCCTCGAAGATGTCGCCGAATCCGCCACCACCGGAGTCACCGGCACCGCCGAACAGGTCGCCGAGATCGCCGATGTTGAAGTCGGCACCACTGTTGGTGGAGTATCGCGTTCCGCCGCCGCCCGGGAATCCACCGGGGAATCCGTTTCCGCCCCCGCGGAATTGGCCGCCGGCGAACATGGCGCGGGTCTCGTCGTACTCCTTGCGCTTCTCCGCGTCGGCGAGCACGCTGTGTGCTTCGGACACTCGCTTGAAGCGCTCTTCGGCTTCTTTGTCCCCCGGATTGGCGTCGGGGTGCAGCTCGCGTGCGAGCTTGCGATAAGCCTTCTTGATCTCTTCAGCCGAAGCGTCAGAAGCAACGCCCAGGTCCTTGTAGAAGTCGTGTTCGAGCCACTCTCGTTGTGGAGCCACCAGACGTCACCTCCTTCGGTAAGTATGTGTGTTCAGTTGTCTGGTTGTGTGTGTTGCTGTTGTGCTGATGCCCGGTGGGGCGTCGTGCGCTGTGCTCCGACGCGCCACCGGGCAACGTGCAGGTGCCTATTGTGCACCACTACCTTGATCTTGCGGCTGCGACTGATCGGCCGGGGCCGGGTCGGTGACCGTGACCATCGCGGTCCGGATCACCTTCTCGCCCAACCGGTAACCGCCGCGGTACACCGCACCGATCACCGGTTCGGCTCCGCTGCCGTCATTCTGGACCGCTTCGTGCAGTTCCGGGTCGAACGGGTCGCCGGGCTGACCGAACTTGACCAGGCCCTCACCTTCGAGTGTCCCGGTGAGCTTGTCGGCCACCGCCCGCAGCGGACCGGCATCGAGGTCGCCGTGCTCGCGCGCACGGTCGAGATCGTCGAGCACCGGCAGCAGCTTCTCGATCAGGATCTGCTTTCCGTAGGCGACACGCCCCTGCTTCTCCTCGTCGGTTCGCCGCTTGTAGTTGGCGAACTGAGCGCGTTCGCGCTGCAGGGCCGCGGTGAGTTCGGCAACCTCGGCGGTCGCCGCACTCGTCGCCTCCTCCGAGCCCGATGCCGCTCCCGGCGCCGGCCGGCGCACCTCTCCCGTCTCGGGATCGATGAGCCGCCGGTCGGTCACCGTGATCGGTTCGTCGACCTCTTCGTTGGGATCGACGGCGGTGAGCTCGGGCTCCTCAGGGGTCACTTGGTGTCCCCGGAGTTGCTGGGCTCGTCCACGACCTCGGCGTCGACGACGTCATCGTCGCCGCCGGTGCCGCCCTCGGGGGCCGCTCCGTTCGCGGAGTCCGCCGCCGATGCGGCGTAGATGGCCTGTCCCATCTCCTGCGACTGGGTCGACAGCTTCTCGATCGCGGTCTTGATGGTCGCGATGTCGGTGCCCTTGAGCGCCTCGTTGGCCTCGGCGATCGCCGCGTTCACCTTGTCCTTGACGTCACCGGGGACCTTGTCCTCGTTGTCCTTGAGGAACTTCTCGGTCTGGTTGACCAGCGACTCGGCCTGATTGCGGGTCTCGGCCTCCTCGCGACGCTTGCGGTCCTCTTCTGCGTGGGCCTCGGCGTCCTTGATCATCCGGTCGATCTCGTCCTTGCTCAGGCCCGAGCCCTCCTGGATGCGGATGGAGTTCTCCTTGCCGGTGCCCTTGTCCTTCGCGGTGACGTGCACGATGCCGTTGGCGTCGATGTCGAAGGTCACCTCGATCTGCGGAACACCTTGCGGCGCAGGAGCGATGCCGCCGAGCTCGAAGCTGCCGAGCAGCTTGTTGTGCGAAGCGATCTCGCGCTCACCCTGATAGACCTGGATTTGCACCGACGGCTGGTTGTCCTCGGCCGTGGTGTAGGTCTCCGACCGCTTGGTGGGGATGGTGGTGTTGCGCTCGATCAGCTTGTGCATCACGCCGCCCTTGGTCTCGATGCCGAGGCTCAGCGGGGTGACGTCGAGCAGGAGCACGTCCTTGACCTCACCGCGCAGCACGCCGGCCTGCAGGGCAGCGCCCACCGCGACGACCTCGTCGGGGTTGACGCCCTTGTTGGGCTCGCGGCCACCGGTCAGTTCCTTCACCAGTTCGGTGACGGCCGGCATACGGGTGGAGCCACCCACGAGCACGACGTGGTCGATGTCGCCCACGGAGATGCCCGCGTCCTTGATGACCGCCTGGAACGGAGCGCGGGTGCGCTCGAGCAGATCCGAGGTGATCTTCTGGAACTCGCTGCGGCTCAGCTGCTCGTCGAGGAACAGCGGATTCTTGTCGGCGTCCACGGTGATGTAGGGCAGGTTGATCGAGGTGCTCTGCGAGGCGGACAGTTCGATCTTGGCCTTCTCGGCAGCCTCACGCAGACGCTGCATGGCCATCTTGTCCTTGGTCAGGTCGATGCCGGCGCTGCTCTTGAACTTCTCCACGAGCCAGTCGACGATGCGCTGATCCCAGTCGTCACCACCGAGGTGGTTGTCACCGGAGGTGGCGCGGACTTCCACCACGCCATCGCCGATTTCGAGCAGCGAGACGTCGAAGGTGCCGCCTCCGAGGTCGAAGACCAGGATGGTCTGTTCCTTCTCACCCTTGTCGAGGCCGTAGGCCAGCGCCGCCGCGGTGGGCTCGTTGACGATACGCAGGACGTTGAGGCCCGCGATCTGTCCGGCTTCCTTGGTGGCCTGACGCTGCGCGTCGTTGAAGTAGGCGGGCACGGTGATGACGGCGTCGCTGACGTCCTCACCCAGGTACGACTCGGCGTCGCGCTTGAGCTTCATCAGTGTGCGGGCGCTGATCTCCTGCGGGGTGTACTTCTTGCCGTCGATCTCGACGGACCAGTCACCCTCACCCATGTGACGCTTGACCGACCGGATGGTGCGGTCGACGTTGGTGACCGCCTGGTTCTTCGCGGGCTGACCGACCAGCACCTCGCCGTTGCGCGCGAATGCGACGACAGACGGGGTGGTGCGGGATCCCTCAGCGTTGGCGATGACGGCAGGCTCGCCGCCCTCGAGTACCGACACCACGGAGTTGGTGGTGCCGAGGTCGATTCCAACAGCACGAGACATGTGTAGTTTCCTCCTAGTTTGTGGGTGTGCACCCAAGTTCTGCCCCCGGGCCGAGCTGGCGGCACGACCGCGGGGAGTGGTCTGTGCAAACCTGCGTCGTGTCCGAGACCGCCGGGACCAAGACTTCAGTGCCTCCGACTCATGTCCTACTGGGTGAGCCGATCACCGTCAAGTCTACTTGAGTCTCCCAGACTCAGGTTTCTCGCTAGGTGTAACCGTGGCCCGCGGCGAGATGTTCCCGGATCGCCGAAAAAAGTTGAGCACAGGTCGCTCAACTGTCCGATCTGGACGCCTCGGGCCCCGTGACCAGGGAGCGCGACCCTAGACTGACGTCTGGTCGGCTCCGCGGGGGCACATCTTCCGACAGTCAGGAGACCGTCTTGTCCGACAAACGCACCGAGTTCGGCCGGGCCGCCTACCGCGTGGTGGGCACCAGCGGGCTCCGTGCACTCACGCACCGCGCGGTCGACGACCTGCTCGGTGTCGCCTCCGGATCGGTGAACTACTACGCGCCCACCCGCCTCAGACTTCAGCAACTCGCCCTTGCCGCCGCGTACGACGACACCCGGGTCATCGCCGTCCGCGAATTCACCCCGCTGCTGACGTCGGCGGGTGTGCCGAGCCCGGCCCTCGTGGTCGACTGCACCGTGCGCTACATCCTGGCCATGATCACCGAGGGTCGGACGGTGTCGAACGCACGCACCGCATTGCTCCTCGAGGCGCAGTTCGACGAGACCCTGCGGCAGATGATCATCGAGCGGCGGACCGAATTCATCGCCCTCGCCGACGTGGTCACCCGCCGCACCAAACCGGACCGCGACGAGCGCGACACCGAGCTGGTGGTGGCGCTGATCGACGGACTCATCCAGCAACAGAGCCTCGCGTCGTCGAGCCCCTTCCCCGAGGAGATGGTCCGGGTCGGGGTCACGCGCGCCTTCGGATTCTCCGCAGCCGACCTCGAGGACGTGTGTTAGCGTCGACTACAACGGCCGTTGAGGTCGTTGCCGCGCGGTGACCTCATTCAGCGCGGATGTGCCGCGAAGAACTGCCAGATGGTCGGGGTGGCGGCGAGCGCAGTCGAAGGTTCGGGCACGATACCGAGCGCGGATAGTCGGGGGTTGCGCTCGCTTCCCGGCCACTGGTGGCCCGCCCCGGCGATGCTGATGAGCTCCACCGTTCGTCCTCCCGGACATGCCGCGCTCGAGGTGCTCACCACGCCGCGGATCACGACGTGCGGCGACCGGCAGTCGTTGATCCGGCGGAAGGCGGCGTTGTCGGCGGGTACCGACGGCCCGTCGACCCTGGCCTGCCCGTCGAGGGAGAACGCCTTACCCGGCCCACCGCCGTAGGGCACACGATCGTCGGCCGTCCCGTGAATGGCGAGCAGCGAGATCGGCCGGGCACCCGCACACGGCACGAGAATGGTTCCGGCGACTGGTGCCGCGGCAGCGAATATGTCTGTCTCACAAGCCATTCGGTACGCCATCATGGCCCCGTTGGACATTCCGGTGACGTAGATGCGACGACGATCGACCGGCGACGTGCGCTCGACGTCGGCAACCACCGCCTTGATGAATCCGACGTCGTCGACGTGGGTGCGTTGTGCAGGTCCGCAGCACGTTCCCGCATTCCACGACTTCCCGATTCCGTTGGGGAACACCGCGACGAACCGTCCGCGGTCGGCCTCGGCGTCCCAGTGATAGCTCTTCTCGGCCTGCGCACCGTCTCCGTATCCGCCGTGCAGCATCACCACCAGTGGTGCCGGGCCGGTGAGACCGGCGGGGCGATACATCTCGTAGGTCCGCCCGCCGATGTCGTGCGTGGAATGTCCCGCCGCGACCGGCGCTCCCGCGGCCCGCACGGGCGCGCACGCGACGACGGCGCCCATCACCAGAAGAAGGAATGCCACACCGATTCGCGCTCGACAGCTCATGCATCGACTGTGCACACGGGCCCGATCGCACACAATTCACGATCGGGTTTTCTCATCGGATCGTCATCCGCACCCATCCGCGTGCCGCGCTCCCCCGAATACCGGGTGAGGCCCGCACCGATGCGGGCCCGTCATAAACGATGGGAAAAACCATGGCAGTCAACAAGATTCAGCGTCTCGCACTTGCCGCAGCAGGAGCCGTCCTCACCGTTGGTGTTGTCGCGGGTTGTTCCGACGACAACAGTTCGACGAGCTCGGCCACGTCGGAAACCTCGGCGATGACCTCGATGGCGATGGGTAGCAGCGCGGCCGCAGAGCCTGCCGCACTTGTCGGCCCCGGTTGTGCAGCCTACGCGCAGGCCCATCCCACCGGGCCGGCCTCGGTGGCCGAACTGGCCAAGGTGCCGGTCGCCACCGCGGCGTCCAACGTTCCCGAGCTCTCCACCCTGACGCAGGCACTCTCCGGAAAGCTCAATCCGCAGGTCAACCTGGTGGACACGCTCAACGACGGCCAGTACACGGTGTTCGCCCCCACCGATGAGGCGTTCGCGAAGCTCGACACGGCCACGGTGGACAAGCTCAAGACGGACTCCGAACTGCTCGGCAAGATCCTGAAGTTCCACGTCGTGTCCGGGCAGGTGGCACCCGCCGAAGCCGACGGCACGCACAAGACCCTCGAGGGCCAGGACGTCACGGTCAGCGGTAGCGGCAACGATCTGAAGGTCAACGACGCCGGCGTGGTGTGCGGCGGTATCAAGACGTCCAACGCCACCGTCTATCTCATCGACACCGTGCTCATGCCGCCCACGATGTGATCGCGGCACCCTCGGACCGACGACCCCGCCTCAGCTCTGCTGCGCGGGCAGGGCGTCGCCCGGCAGCCCCTGTGCGGGATGCACCTCGAAGGCAATGACGCCGGCTTGCACGGCGGGGTCGTCGTTCATGAGGGCGGTGGTGGTTTCGACGTCGCGGTCGAAGACGCCGACCCCGCGGACGTCGGAATCGTCGACGACCGGCAACACGACGGCGAGGTCACCGGCCTTGCGCAGGGCCAGGGTGCGCCGACCGTGTTCGAGCATGAGCGGGCCGGTGTCGGGCGTGCCGAAGTTGGGTCCCGACCTGAGGATGACAATCGAATAGTTCTGCGCGTACTCCAGGATGGTCTGCATCTCGGCGTCGGTGATCTCGGGGAGTTCGGCCATGGTTCCTCCTTGAACGGGTCACTGTGCATCCATTGTGACCGAGGTACCAATACCTGAGAAAGTGCGCCTGGAGCAGAGAAAAGCCGCGGGGCGTCACAACATTCGCTGTGACGCCCCGCGACGTTTGAGTCGACGACGGATCAGGCTGCGGCCGTCACCTCATCGGCGGCGGGCTCCAACGCCTGCGCGACGATGTCGGCGACGTCGGCCACCGGGATCACCGTGACCGCGTCGAGCACCTCGGCGGGCACGTCGTCGAGGTCGGCCTCGTTGCGCGGCGAGATGAACACCGTGGTGAGCCCATTGCGTTGCGCGGCAAGCAGTTTCTGCTTGAGACCACCGATGGGCAGCACCCGTCCGTTCAGCGTGACCTCGCCGGTCATGCCGACCTCCGCGCGCACCCGGCGGCCGGTGGCCATCGATGCGAGCGCGGTGACCATCGTGATACCCGCACTGGGGCCGTCCTTGGGCACCGCACCGGCGGGCACGTGCACGTGGATGGTGCCGTCAAGCGCCGCAGGATCGATGCCGAGCTGGGCGGCGTGGGCACGGACATAGGAGAGCGCGATCTGCGCGGACTCCTTCATCACGTCACCGAGCTGCCCGGTGAGCTGCAAGCCGCCCTTGCCTTCGCCGGCGTCGGTGCGGTTGGCCTCGATGAACAGCACGTCGCCACCCATTCCGGTGACCGCGAGCCCGGTGGCCACGCCCGGCACCGCCGTGCGCTCCTCGGACTCCGGGGTGAACCGCGGGCGACCCAGGTACTCCTTGAGCTCGGCCTTCTCGACGTGTACCGGCGCTTGTGCCTTGCCACTCTCGATGTTGGTCGCGGCCTTGCGCAATGCCTTGGCGAGGAGCCGTTCGAACTGTCGCACACCGGGTTCGCGGGTGTAGTTCGCGGCGATCTCACGCAGCGCCTCGTCGGACACGGTGATCTCGTCGTCGGTCAGTGCCGCGCGCTCACGCTGCCGGGGCAGCAGGTAGTCGCGGGCGATGGCCACCTTGTCGTCCTCGGTGTAGCCGTCGATGGTCACCAGTTCCATCCGGTCCAGCAGCGCCGACGGGATGTTCTCGACGACGTTGGCGGTCGCCAGGAACAGGACGTCGGAGAGGTCCAGATCCAGGTCGAGGTAGTGATCGCGGAAGGTGTGGTTCTGCGCGGGGTCGAGGACCTCGAGCAGTGCGGCGGCCGGGTCGCCCCGGTAGTCGGAGCCCACCTTGTCGATCTCGTCCAGCAGCACAACGGGATTCATCGATCCCGCCTCGCCGATGGCGCGCACGATACGGCCGGGCAGGGCGCCGACGTAGGTGCGCCGGTGACCGCGGATCTCTGCCTCGTCGCGCACACCACCGAGGGCGACGCGCACGAACTTGCGGCCGAGGGCACGGGCCACGGACTCACCCAGCGACGTCTTGCCGACACCGGGAGGACCGGCCAGCACCATGACGGCGCCGGAGCCACGTCCGCCGACCACCTGCAGGCCACGCTCGGCACGCCGGGCGCGCACGGCCAGGTATTCCACGATGCGGTCCTTGACGTCCTCGA
The DNA here is from genome assembly GCF_053588635.1 of Gordonia sp. NPDC003425. Classification (NCBI taxonomy): domain Bacteria; kingdom Bacillati; phylum Actinomycetota; class Actinomycetes; order Mycobacteriales; family Gordoniaceae; genus Gordonia; species Gordonia sp. NPDC003425. The sequence goes on from NZ_JBSFQI010000015.1 coordinate 45,893, forward strand.
GGCCATGATGATCGGCGTCGAGGATCTCGCGGGCGCCCTTGATGTCGGTGGAGTCGTCGGTCCGGGCGCTCCACGGCAGGTCCAGGACGGTGTCGAGCCAGGTGCGAATCCATCCGGTCTCCGGCGACTGGTCGCTGGCGCGTTCGAGCTTGCCGACCTCGCGCAGTGCGGCTTCGCGCACGTTGTCGGGCAGGTCGGCCTGTTCGACGCGTCCGCGGTAGTCGTCGGCGCCGTCGGGCTCGTCCTCACCGAGTTCCTTGCGGATCGCGGCGAGTTGCTGACGCAGCAGGAATTCCTTCTGCTGCTTTTCCATGCCGTTGCGGACGTCGTCGGCGATCTTGTCGCTGACCTCGGTCTCGGCGATGTGCTCGCTGGTCCAGTCGATGAGCAGGCGCAGCCGCTCGGCCACGTCCGGCGTCTCGAGCAGCTGCCGCTTCTGGACGTCGGTCAGCCACGACGAGTAGCCCGACGTGTCGGCGAGATCGGCCGGCTCGCTCATCTTGTTGACGCCGTCGATGATCTGCCAGGCCTCACGGCGCTGCAGCATGGCCAGCACGAGCTTCTTGTATTCGGCCGCGAGTGCCTTGGTCTCCGCGGTCGGCTCGACGGCGTCGACCTCGGTGACCTCGACCCACAGTGCGTTGCCGTGGCCCGTGGTCCCGGTGCCGATGTGCGCACGGGTTTCCCCCTTGACCACCGCAGCGGTGCCGCCTCCGGGCATGCGCCCGACCTGCACGATCGACGCGATGACGCCATAGGTGGGGTACCGGTCGTCCAGACGAGGGGCGATCAGTAGTTTTCCGGGTTCACTGGCCCGGGCCGCGTCCACCGTCGCCTGAGCTGCGTCGTCCAGCGGGATCGGCACAACCATGCCGGGCAGAACAACCAGGTCGGGAACGAAGAGGACGGGCACTGAGTACGTGTCAGACATTTAACCTCCAAAGTTCAGTCTGATGCACTCAACCTTGGTGGCGGGATGTTTGTTCCCGGGCAGTTTTCGCCGTGGGCGGAATGAATCGCGCACCAGCGACCTCCCCAGAATGACGATCGGCATACTCGTCCCCGCCTACGGCGGCATCGATCCTCCCCCGATCGGTGGACATCGACATCATCCGCCGCAACCACCGGCCGACGGACTGTCATCGACCCTGCTGAGCGGGAAAGTCATTGGTGTCAGAAACAACCCGCCCAGCCCCGACCGGGACCGGACGACACACTTGGAGGAGACATCATGAGCATCTCGAAGAACGTCAAGACCCGCACCCTCGCCGCCATCGGCGCTGTCGGGATCGCCGGAGCACTCGCCGCAGGCGGCGCCGGACTCGCCCACGCCGGCACGCTGCCGGTGACCCACCCCGGTGAGCCCACCGTCGCCATGACGCTCACCAACCACACCGACAAGACCGAATTGCTGGCCTCGGCCACGCCCGGTAGCGGCTACTGGGTTCAGGCTCCCGCGCGCTCGCTGGCACCCGGAGCGTCGGAGACGGTCGTGAGTGCCGCGCCCAACAGCAGCTACGAGACCGTGTTCGTCAACTACCGGATCGGCGCCCTCGGCCCAACTGCGACCTACAACCTCGAAAACGTGCGCGGCAATGTCAACACCAGCATGACCGGCATCTCCGGCGGCGGTCACTACTTCATCAACCAACCCCAGATCTCCACCGGCTACCCCAATGTCAACGTCGGCTACGACCTCTGGTGACAGTCCTCCCCAAATCCTGATCCGATTGGAGGCACGAGTGAACAGCGTGCCCGGTCAACGATGCACCCCGGCGTCGTTGACCGGGCTGCTGGTCGTCGTCGGCATCCTTGCGGAGCTTTGGCTGATATGTATTTGAGCACTACACTCTTGCCATGGGATCTCGCCACAGGATCGCCGTCCTCGCGCAGGAACAGGCGTATCCGTTCGAACTGGGTATTCCCACTCGCATCTTCACCGCGGCAGACGCCGGATACGAGGTACGAGTCTGCACGGCCACCGGGCAACCGATCACCTCGAACGCGGGGTTCTCGGTCATGCCCGACCACGGCCCCGAGATCATCGACGACGCCGACACCGTGATCGTGCCGCCCGTCGACGCATATCACCTTTCAGCGCAACCTCCGGCCGGAGGTGGCCGAGGTGCTCGCGTCGATCCGCGAGGGCACCAGGATCGTGTCGATCTGCACCGGTGGATTCACCCTCGCCGCGGCGGGACTCCTCGACGGCCGCCGGGCGACCACGCATTGGGAGTGCGCTCCCCTGTTCCACTCCTGGTATCCGACAGTCGATCTACAGAAGGATGTGCTGTTTGTTCACGACGGCGGAGTCCACACGTCGGCGGGCGCGGCGGCCGGTATCGACCTGTGTCTGGACTTGATTCGCTCCGACCACGGTGCACGGGCGGCCGGCAAAGCCGCCCGACGCTGCATCGTGGCACCCTTTCGCGACGGCGGTCAGGCACAGTTCATCGAACGTCCCCTCGTCGACACCGCCGATGCGTCGACAGCCGGCACCCGCGAGTGGGCATTGAACAATCTCGACACCAAGATCACCATCGCCGATCTCGCGCGTTACGCACATATGAGTGAGCGCACACTGGTGCGAAAATTCACTGCCGAAACCGGAATCGCTCCCCGCCGCTGGCTGACGCTGCAACGACTGGCCCGTGCGCGCGAACTGCTGGAGGAATCGGAGATGTCGATCGAAGACGTCGCCGCCGCGGTGGGTTATGCGACCGCAACATCGCTGCGCAATCACCTGAGCACCAACGTCGGGTTGCTCCCGGCCGCCTACCGTCGGAGCTTTCACCGCCCGGCCGAGAACAGTGCCGCGATGGCGTGAACGCGCATTGGCGTGTTTCTATCGAAAGATGACGTTCTTGTCACTCGTCGGAATCGACCAAGCGTCATAGCGTCGAGGCATGTCAGAGACCATGCGTGCAATTGTCCAGGACGAACTGGGCGGGCCCGACGTCCTTCACCTCCGTGACATTCCCCGTCCGGCGCCCGGTATTGGCGAGGTACTCGTCGAGATTCGTGCGACGAGTGTGAATCCGGCCGAGGTCTTGGACCGGGAGTCCGGATTGTTCAGTGGCTCTACGCCTTTCACACCTGGTTGGGACGTTTCGGGTGTCGTGGCTGAGGTCGGCTTCGGCGTCACGCTCTTCCGTCCGGGCGACGAGGTGTTCGGACTGCTCCCCTTCCCACGGGGAGGCGGCAGCTACGCCGAGTACGCCGTCGCCCCCACCCGGGCATTCGTGCCCAAGCCCGACGAGTTGACGCACAAGGAGGCCGGAGTGCTTCCGCTGGCGGGCCTGACGGCGTGGCAGGCGCTGGTCGAGACCGCCGGCGTCGGCGAGGGTTCACACGTGCTGATCACCGGCGCCGCGGGCGGCGTAGGACACCTGGCAGTCCAGATCGCCCACGCGCGCGGCGCACACATCACCGCGGTGGGTTCGGCCGGCCAGGAAGGATTTCTCCGCGACCTCGGTGCAGACGAGTTCATCGACTACCACGCAGCCGACTTCACCGAGATCGCGCACGACCTCGACGTGGTCTTCGATCTCGTCGGCAATGACTATCCGCAGCGGGCGATCTCGACGGTCAAGAAGGGCGGCATGGTCGTGACGACGTTGCCGCAAAGCGTGCCCGCAGCGATTCCCGCGGCACAGCAGGCCGGGGTCCGCATCACCGCACTGTTCGTCGAGTCCGACCGGATGGACCTCACCGCCCTGGTCGACCTGGTTCAACGTGATGCGCTACGCCCGACTGTCGTTGCGGAGTATCGCCTCTCCGACGCAGCGATCGCCCAGTCGACGAAGCATGGTCCGGGCAAAGTCGCCATCGTCGTCAACTGACATTCACCTCGCACGAAGGGAAGCGTTCCATGCACGACGCGCTCGTCACTCTCACGCGCGAATCGCCGACGATCGCGCGAGTCACCGTCACCAATCCACCGGCCAATCTGATTGTGGGAGCTCTTGTTACGCAGCTATCGGGGATCGTCGAGGAACTCATCGTTGACGAATCGTTGAAGGTGCTCGTCTTTGACAGTGGGGTCGACGACTTCTTCTACAACCATTTCGACCTGTCCCGACTCAACGAATTCCCGGGCGCCGACCCGGTCACCGGGCGTTCGGGGTGGACGGAATTGGTCCTCGCGCTCACCAGGGCACCGTTCATCACCGTCGCAGTCATCCGCGGCCGCACTCGTGGCGGCGGCAACGAGCTCGCGCTCGCTTTGGATCTCAGGTATGCGAGCGTGGAGAAAGCCGTCTTCGGCCAACCCGAGGTGGGTACGGCCATCGTCCCGGGCGGGGGAGGAACTGAACGGCTGCCGCGCCTGATCGGACGAGATCGCGCACTCGAGGTGATCTTGTCGAGCGATGACTACGACGCCGTGACTGCGGAACGGTGGGGCTGGGTGACCAGGGCGATCCCGGACGCAGAACTCGACGATTATGTCGCGACGATCGTTGCACGCCTGGCGGCTTTCGATCGCACATCGCTGGCCTCCGCGAAGGCGATGGTCAATCGGGCCACGCTTCCGCCCGACGACGATCTTATCGAGGCATATCGCGAGTTCGAGCACTCGGCATCGTTGCCGGGATTCCGGGTGCGAGTGGCCCAGACGCCGCCGATGTCATCGGAGCAGGCACTCGCAGTCGAGTACCACCTCGGCGAAGCACTCGGCGCATCCGCGCAAAGAAACCGGCACTGAGGTGTCAGCAGCACTGAGGCAGAAGGAATTCCAATGAGTATCGTCGACGGCTCGGTCGTCCTTGTCACCGGGGCAAACGGAGGTATCGGAGGAGCGTACGTTGCGCAGGCCCTCCAACGTGGGGCGCGTAAGGTCTATGCGACTGCGCGTACCCCGCGCACGTGGAACGACGACCGAATCGTGCCACTGGCACTGGACATCACGAATCCGGAGTCCGTCGCGTCTGCGGCTCGGGCAGCGGGCGACGTGACAATCCTGGTGAACAATGCCGGTGTCTCACCACACGGTTCGGACATGGTTGCCGAGACCGACGAGCAACTCCACGAGATCTTCGAGACCAACTTCTTCGGACAGCTCAGAATGATTCGAGCGTTCGCCGACATTCTCGCCACCTCACCCGGCCGGGCCGGGATCGTCGACATGCACTCCGCGCTGAGCTGGCATGCCGGTGCCGGCAGTTACTCGGCAACCAAGGCCGCGTTCTGGTCGGCGACGAACTCCGTGCGACTTTCGCTGTCGCCGCGCGGGATTCAGGTGGTCGGCGTGCACGTGGGTTGGGTCGACACGCAGATGGCCGCCGGAGTGGCGGGGCCCAAGGCGACCCCCTCGGAGGTTGCCTCGGCCGCATACAGCGCCCTCGACAACGGCGTCAACGAAGTCCTCGTGGACGACAGCAGCAAGCTCGCCAAGGCCGGTCTCGCCGGTCCGCTCGAACGCATGTATCCCCAACTCGGCTCTCGGGATTCGTGACTCGCGAAGGTACTCTATTCGTATGAGTGCCCGTTGAAATCAAAATATTGGCGGGTAACCTCGTTCACATGAATTCGAGGCCGTATCGGATGACGGCACGCCTCGACGGTGTCGCGGAGACCCGGCGCCGGATCCTTGACGCGGTGAGGGAGATCGCCATGGAGCGACTCGATTTCGATCCCACCCTCACCGTCGTGTCCACCACCGCAGGCGTCAGCGTGCAGACGGTGCTCCGACATTTCGGCACCCGGGACGCACTGCTGTCCACGGCGGCCCGGGAAGTCCGCGACGAGATCGTCGCGGAACGCACGCCGCCGTCCGCCGACGTCGACGACGCTCTCCGAACCCTTGTCGCACACTATGAATCGCGTGGCGACTTCGTTCTCGAGTTACTGGCCCACGAGCGGTCCGGTCAGCCACTGGCCGTCTACGCGGCCGAGGGCAGGAAGGAGCACCGAGCGTGGGTTGGCACGGTCTTCGAGCCGTGGCTGCCCGGAAAGTCTGCCGAACGCCAGGCACTCATCGACCTGCTCGTGGTGGCCACCGACGTCTACACGTGGAAACTGCTGCGCCGCGACCGCGGCCACAGCGTGTCGGTCGTGCTCTCCCGGATGCACCAGATGACCGATGCCCTGCTCGCTCACTCCGGGACGACGCGGTGAGTACCGCACTGGTCGTCACGACCGGCCTCGGCGGCAACATCCCGCCGATGCTCGGCATCGCCACCGAACTCCGTCGGCGCGGGTGGAACGTGATCGTTCACTCCGACGACCCCGTCACACAGCGGGCACAACAGGACGGATTCGACGCAGTCCTGGCCGACGCCGTCGACTACGATCCGCTCCGCCACCGGTCCACCCTCACGAGCCTGCGCGATGTGCCGCGACTGTGGGCCGACCGCTCCCGCGGGCGCGACGCGGTGACGGTGGCCAAGCGCGTCGACGCCGACGTCGCACTCGTCGACGTACTCCTGGTCGGTGCCCTCTCCGAGCTGGAAGCAGCAGGAATACCGACAGTGGCTGTGGCCCATTCCAGTTGGGAGGGAGTACGCCTGTGGCTGGGTCCGCCACTCGGTGTTCTCTGCCGCTTTCGGGGCGCCGCACCGAAAGAAGCGCTGCAGCGCGCGACGGCCATCGCGGTGGTCAGCGATCCGCGGCTGGGCCGACCGATTCGCCTGCCGGAGAACGCGGAACTCACCGGCCCAGTACTCGAGGAGATCCCGCCGGCACGCCGCCCACGAGACCGCCCCCTCCTCCTTCTAACTCTGAGCACCGTCGCATTTCCCGGACAACACAAGGCATTTCAGCGACTCCTCGACGCCGTGTCGGAGCTGCCCGTCGACGTGATCGCGGGTACCGGGGAGGCGATCGACCCGGCCGGCCTGCGCGTTGGTGCCAATACGGAACTCCAAACGATTATCGACCATGCGGCCCTGATGCCCGAGGCGTCGGTGGTGATCACGCACGGCGGCCACGCGACGACGGTGCGCGCGCTCGCCCACCGCGTGCCCATCCTGTTCGTACCAATGCATCCGATGATGGATCAGCCGAAGATCGCTCGCGCGGTGGCGACCGCGGACGCCGGGCTGGTGGTCTCGAAGAAGGCATCTCCCGAACGCACCCGGGCGGCGATACGTCGATTGCTCGACGAGCCGTCGTTTACCCGGCGTGCAGGTGAGATAGGCGCGGAGATGATCGCGGCCGATGGTGTCGGCCGGGTAGCCGACGTGGTCAGCAGCGTTGCCGGGGCAGCGTGTTGATGATGTCGGCAAGACCGGGCAGCCCGGGCGAGCCGGCCATCGCGTCGGCCATCCGAGCCGCGGCCGTCCGATAGGACGGGTCGTCGAGCACTGTCCGCACGGCCTTGTGTACGGCTGCGGCGGAGGGGGTTTCGGATCTGAGTCGCCGACCCACCCCCGACCACGCGATCCGGCCACCCACCTCTGGTTTGTCCTCGAGCCCGCCGCTCGTCACCACGGGGACGCCGTACCGTAGCGCATACTGGACCCCGCCGTAGCCGCCGTTGGTTACATACACGTCGGTTTTCGGCAGCAACTCGTCGTACGGAAGAAGTTCGGCGGCAACGGCATTCGATGGCAGAGGAGGAAGTGTGTCGACGGCCCGTCCACCGGTGGCCACGACGATGAGTACGTCCTCGTCGGCGAACGCCTCGAGGGTCGGGGCGATGATCTGGCGGTAGTCCGCATTGGCGAATGTTCCCTGCGTGACGTGGAGGACCGGACGCGGATCATCGAGCCGCGGCCACCAGTCGGGGATCGGTGCCTGCGATCCGGCCGCCGAGATCGGACCGACGAAATGGAGGTGTTCGGGTGCGTCGCTTCTGGGGTATTCGAATTCCGGCACCGTCAACTGGATGATCGCGTCCGCGTGCCGCGGCCAGTCGAGGACAGGATATCCGAGTGCGGTGCCGTGAATCTCGCGATGGATCCGCTCGGCGAGTTGTTGCGCGTCCGCCAGTACCGCTCGGCGCACGAACCAGTCGAGGGCCGCGTTGCGTGAGCGCCCAACCGGGCCGCGCAGCGGTTTGAGGCCCATCCCGGACGGTGCGGTGTCGCGGCTGCCGATGAACAACGGGCTGACTCCGCATGCAACGACCGGCGGTCGTTGGTCGGTCGGCAACCCCATCAGGTAGGCGCCACCGGCGAACGCAATGTCGGTGAGCACGACGTCCGCGTCCGCATCTGCGAGCAGCCCGGCCAGAGCCTCGTACTGTGCCGCTGCCGGCCGGACAAAGGTGTGCTCGATATCGAACGCGATCGCCTTTGTGCCCTTCAGTTTCGAGCGCTCCGGAAACACGACGTCCCAGTCCAACCGGTCGTCGAAGTCGGCGTCGGGTGGCAGGGGGATGTGTTCGGCGCCCGCTGCGGTCACCTTGTCGGCGAACCGCGACCCGGTGAGGAAACGCACTCTATCGCCGCGCCCCACCAGGTAGCGCGCGACGTTGAGGAGGGGCGTGAAGTGGCCGTGGAGGGGGACGGCACCGATCAGGATCTCGGACATTGCATACCTCGGTGTGGCGGCTTGGTGAGGCAAGCATGCTCCGGAGCGCCTACCGCGACGCGCGTAGTGCACTACCTGTTTTCAAAAGGGCGGGTCGCCCGCAGCGTGCTCGAGTTGGTGGCGTCGGCGACGGTTTCGGTGCCGTTCGGCACGTCGACGGGCATGCTTGTTGGCCGCCCGGGTGCGCGTGCGCCTCGAGGTGGGGTGTCCGTCGTCGTCGAATCTCTGTCGACGCCGACGCCGTCCGGGATGGTCGGCGCCGGGCGGAGCAAAGCGGAGGCGCCGAAGCCCGGGAAACGTGTCCTCGAGGGTTTCGGCATCTCCGAGGAACACGTAACCCTCGGGAGTGATGAACTCGGTGACGATGCGGCCCGTGACCGGATCGCGGTACTGATCGTCGACCCAGTCGCCGAACGTCTTGTGGATGTGGGCACGACGGCATTTCGCGTTCAGGTTGTCGTCGGTGGTCTGCCCGCCCGAGGCCGGGTCGGCGTGATCGAACTCGGTGACGTGGTCGAGATCGGAATCCCACGACGACATTTCACAACCGGGCTCCACGCAGTAGCCGTCGCGGACACGGACACCGTCGTCGAGCGCCGCCGACGGACGATAGGGATCCGCTGGCGCAGATGCGGGCAGCGTGAACGTACCGTCCGGGTTCTGCTCCGTGCCGCGGGGCACGATGGGCTTCACCACGGCGTCGGCGCGCGCGGCGAGATCGCGGAGATGGTCACCCGAGATGATGCCGTGCCCGGCGATGAATGCAACGGGCGTATCGGTGGGGGTGGTGGTTGGGGCGGCGCCTGTGGGTGTGGTCGCGGCGTCTGCGGGTGTGGTTGGGGCGTCTGCGGGTGTGGTTGGGGCAAGCGCCGACTCGTCGCAGACGACGTGGATGACGATCTTGGGATCCGTCTGGGGGATTGTGGCCGGAGCGGGAATCACCGCCGCGCAGTCGGGGGTGTCGCAGAGGCACTCGAACCGCGTGCCGGTCAGCAGCGCGAACATCGCGTCACTGGCGCGCTGCGGCCGGGTCCGCCCATCGAGCTCGCACGCGGCGTCGGCCAGCGCGGTGACCGATTGCGCTGCGATCCGGACGCTTTCCGCCGACATCACGGCCGAGATCTCCGCGGTCCCGTCGCCCCGGTTCTCGGTCCACATGCCGCGCTTGTCGAGTTCCCTCTGCCGGCGTTCGCGCACGCAATCCGGATCGTGGCGGAACACCACCCGGTCGACCATGTCGCGTAGCCGGGCGCGCTTCCACGTTCCGCGCCGGCCGCGCACCGCCGCCGCGATCGCGGCATCGACCAACGGCGTGACACTGCTCCCGGATTCGAGAAGATCGGTGCGCGAGACCACGAGGTGTGCTTGCTCCGCGGTGAGCAGGCCGTCTCGCAGACACCCGAATACCTCTGGCAGATCATCACGCAGGGTGATGGCATCGCTGAGCATCTGCTCTGCCTTGAACCGTGACACCGCGAACACTCCCGAGATCCGCGCGGCCGCGTCGGCGAAGCCATCCACGATCAAACCATCCGACGACCTCCGCGCGGCGACCAGCCGGTCGTAGAGCACACCGAACGACTGAAACCGCACCCACGCCAGATACGCTTCGCCCTGACGCACCGCGTCGAGTCCACCCAGGATGCGCAGCATCTCGGTCTCGTCGGGATACGACGGATCGACGCCCCCGAGGAACTCTGACGGCAGTGCCTCCCACATGGCCGCACACCCCCTCACGTACTGTTCGAATGTATGTTCCCATAGTACGTGAGGGTGCCGACAAACGGATGCACGATTCCACAGGCACGAGTTGACTCGCGAATTCACTTCCGCCAGAACAAGTGATGGACCACACCGCTGGGACTGGGCACGATGTCACAGTGGTACCGATCGAAGAGTTCGTCCGGCGAGGTCCACAAACGTGTCCCCGATCCGAGTTCGACGTCGGGCGACACCGCGACGTGCAATGTGTCGATCAGGCCGGCGTCGAGGAACTCTCGCACCACCGTCGCACCGCCGCCGAGCCGGACATCTTTGCCGTCGGCCGCCTCCCGTGCCTTCTCGAGGACTGTTGCCGGATCGCCGTCGACAAAGTGGAACGTGGTGTCCGAGAGTGTGAATGACGGGCGCGGGTAGTGGGTCATCACGAATACCGGGGTGTGGAACGGGGGCTCGTCGCCCCACCAGCCCTGCCAGTCGTAGTTCTCCCACTCACCGCGCTGCGGGCCGAACTTGTTGCGACCCATGATCTCTGCGCCGATGTTGTGGCTGAAGTCGCGGGTGAAGAAGTCGTCGAGGCCACGGCTGCCGCCGGCATCGGTGCGATTGGGCCAGCTCGCCGTGGCCCCGGCCCAGGACATCAGTGCTGCCGGGTTGGCGTGCCCGAACGGCCGCTCGAGAGTCTGACCCTCCCCGGCGCCGAAGCCGTCGCTCGACACTGCGAAGTTCTGGACCTTCAGTAGCTGCGTCATCCATTCATCCTCTCTGTTGTCTGTGCGGGTTCTGTCACATCGGGTACCGACTTCGGACGGAGACAAAACTCATCGCGACGTATCCTTTCCCGGTGACCGGTACCTCAGCCACTGCGACGCCCGGAGCGATCGGCATCGTCAGCGCGACGCTGATGACCGCGGTCGCTGGGTACATCGACGCATTTCTCTTCCTACGCCACCAGGTGTTCGGTTTCGCGCAGACCGGCAACGTCATCTTCCTCGCGGTCGGGCTCGTCAAGGACGGTGACTGGGTCCGATACGTATGGCCGCTACTCGCCTACCTCGCCGGACTCGTCGTCGCGCAGCTGATCCGCACGTACTCGCCCGCCCTGCCGCGTCACATCGTCGGTGCGGCGCTGGCGTTCCAACTCGCGGTCTTCGCGATCCTGGCATTCCTGTCCACCAACGCGCCGGCGTGGCTGTTCGTGATCCCGTTGTCGTTTGTCGGCGGAATCCGCCTCGAACTGTTCCGGTCGGCGGGTGGAATCTCGTTTGTCAGCATCGCGACCACGGGAAATCTGATGCGTTTTGTGCAGGCGCTGGGCGATCTGGCCCGCGATCGGTCGTCGGCCCGGTTGCGCGCCGCGGCATTCACGGCGTTCGTTGTCGCCGCGTTTCTGGTTGGCGCCCTGTGTGGTGCGTTCATCTCTGAGCATGTCGGTCCGGCGCTGTGGGGGGCCGTCGTGCTGGAGGCGGCGAGCGTCGCCGTCTACGTCGCCCAGACACGACGTCCATCGGTGATCGCATCCCCCGACTAAGTCCAGCCCAGCACACCGAGTTCATCGGCCGCCACCAGCGCGGAGTCGCCGGTGGCCCACAGCGCGTTGATCGCCGACACCGCGGCCGGTTTCGTCGCCGGATTCTGCAACGCCAGGCCGTTCTCGAAGGTGAGCACGTTGTATCCCACATCGGCGGCACGCAGCATGGGTCCGGTGGCGCGACCGGCGCCGACGAGGCGATCGAGTCCCTCGCCCAGAAAGTAGAAGCGGAAGGTGGGGCCCAGGTCGACGCCGTAGTACTTCTTCGTCGCGGAAACGATGGAATCGGCATGGGCGGCGATGGCATCGACGATCCGATAGAAATCCGCGGCGTCGGCTCGCGTCGCCCGCGAGTCGGCCACCGCGTACGCGAGGTCGACGGTGATGTGTGCGTTGTACCCGGTGGCCGCCGTAAGTAATTGCGAGGCAGCACAATCGGCTGCCAACGAGAAGTACCGCTGCCAGTGTGCGGGCACCGCGGCGCCGGTGAATTCGGCGTGCAGCGCCGCGAGATAGCGGTCGAGGAGCAGAATGCTCAGCGTCTGCGCCCAGCTTGGGCGGTTCAGCGTGCCGCTGGTCTCCAGCGGAAGTACGGCGTCGCGTTCGGTGGCGGCGAGTCCCACCGTGAACAGACCGCGGCGATCGTGGTTGCGCACCAGGATCGCGGCGATCGCATCGAGGCGCGCCACATGATGCCGGAGGGTGGTCAGCGGCGGCTCGCCGGCAGGTGCCGCAGGCGGCGCCGAGAGGCGCGCCACCTCGGCCACTTCCGCCGGCGACAGCGGATGGCCGCAACCCCCGCGAGCCGGATCGGTCGAGGCGTCTGCGGGCGCGACGACGATGACCGACGCACAACCGAGAGCGACGACGAGTCCGACAACGCTCCCGCAGAGCCGTCGAATGCAGCGGGATTGCATCGCAGGCATCGCGGCACCCACCCGATCAGTGGGCCAACTGCGCCAGCGCCGCCGCCACGCGCCGTGCACGCGTGTCGTCCTTCTTGGCGTCGGCCACCGACCGCACCATCTCCTTGCGGCGCGACGGCGCGAGGGCAGCAAACGCCTTCTTCGCGGCGGGGTCGGCATCGAGCGCTTCGGCCAGCGCGGGCGGGACCTCCACCTCGCGCGGACCGGCATCGAGCGTGATCTCTATGTCGACGGTGTCTCCGGCCGCGACACCGAGTTGAGTTCGAACGGCCTTGTTGAAGCCGAGCAGATTTTCCCCACCCATCCGGCCGATCCGACCCTGCACCGTGGTACCGGCGATGGTGAACGCTACCGGCGGCGTCTTGCCTGCCCCGAGTGATGCCACCTCGTCGTCGGTAAGGATCACCGCGGCGGCAGGCCCGCGCGGCTCGAGTCGGGTGGTCAGTCGCAGAACGTCGCCCATCGCTCGATTCTGACACCGCAGCCGGCGCCGAGCAGGCTGTTCAGACGTCATTTGTCCGAACGACCAAAAACTACGCCGCACTAACGATCGTGCCGTCGACTCCGAACTACCGGTCGATCGACGTACCGCGTCGGCGCCCGCCCCGTTTTCGAGAGGAAGACCATGTCCGTTTTTCGCACGTCCCGCACCCTTCGACTCCGACACGTGGCCACGGTTGCTGCTGTCGCCGCAGCCGCAACCGGTGTCACCGCGCTTGCCGCCGGTTCCGCGCACGCAGCCACGCAGCCGACGCAGATCTGCAAAGCCGCCGCCGGCAATCCGATCTTCCCGCTGAATCCGGGCGGCGCATACATCCAGATCAATCAGAGCTACGACCCCATCTCGATCACCCCGTACCGGGACAAGCCGGTGTCCGGAAACGTCGACCTCACGGCAGTCAACGGTCCGGTCCTCGTGCTCCCCGGATACGACCAGACGGTCCGCTTCGACTGGGAGAATCTGACCACCCACAAGACCGGAACCGCCACCGCCACCACGGCGGTCGGCGGCGAAGGCGGGGCAGCCTACGTTTCGCACGTCGTCACCGGGGCCGGACAGGTCCGTGTGACCGCGCACGTCACCAACACAGGGAACGCAGCCCTCGGGTCGTCGGGATTGCGCCAGTACGGATCCTGCGGCGGTAAACCATTCACGGTGATCTGACGCGAGTTCGTCTGGCCGCACTCATCGCTCGGACCGCAGCAACGTCGCTCGGTCCTGGCATGCCGCGTTCACCGCGGGCATGACCTGCGGCCGGAACCCGGCACCCGACCGGATGGTGAACGCTGCCACGACTCCGCCGAGCGCGCACCCCACCGCAGAGGCCAGCATGGCGGTGGAGAATCCCGGGCCGAGTGGCTGTCCCGGGCCGGCATCGATTCCCGCGATCGCGGGCAACGTGGCCACCGCCAACAGACCCGCGATCCTCGACACCGCGTTGTTCACCCCAGACGCGGCGCCGACGTGGGCGTCGTCGACTGCGGCGAGGGCGGCGGCGGTCAGCGGTGCCACGGTGATCGTCATGCCGACGCCGAAGAGCACGACGGCCGGAAGCACCGCGCCGAGATAGCTTGCGCCGGGCACGATACGCGCCATCAGCGCCAGCCCGCATGCGGCGATCAGCGGCCCCACGGTCATCGGCATCCTTGGGCCGGTGCGCTGCGCCAGCCGCCCCGACAGCGACGACCCGAACAGCATGATCACCGTGCTCGGCACCATCGCAGCGCCTGCTTCGAGCGCCGAGTAGCCCATGCTCTGCTGCAGTTGCAACGCCACCAGGAACAGCGCACCGCCGAGTGCCGCGTACACCAGGAACGTGGTGAGGTTGGTGCCCGAGAACTGGCGCGACCGGAACAGCCGTAGCGGCAAGAGCGGTGCGCGAGTATGGGATTCGACGATCACGAAGACGACGAGAAAGACCGCACCGGCGACCAGGGGGGCCAGCGTCGTCGCGGTCCAGCCGCGCGCGGGACCTTCGATCAACGCGTAGATGATCCCGGCGAGTCCGAGGGTCATCGTCACGGCACCGGCCACATCGGGCCGTCCGCTCTCCTGCTCATCGCGGGACTCGGCGACATGCCGCATCGAGATCCAGATCGCGCCCAACGCCAGCGGAACGCTGAGGAAGAACACCCACCGCCACGACGCCGCGTCGACCAGCCATCCGCCGACGAAGGGTCCGAGTGCGCTGGTGGCTCCCGACATTCCCGCCCACAGCCCCACCGCGCGCCCGCGGTCGGATTCGACGATGCCCGCGTTGACCAGCGCGAGACTGCCCGGGACGAGCGCGGCCGCGGCCACCCCCTGCAGCAGTCGCGCGGCGATCAGCAACTCGATGGTGGGAGCGACACCGCAGGCCACCGACGCGACGGCGAACACGGCGAGCCCACCGACGAAGATCCGCCGCCGCCCGTACCGGTCGCCGGCCGCGCCGCCGGTGAGCAACAACGCACTCAGGGTGAGCATGTATCCGTCGACCACCCACTGCTGTCCGGCCAGGCCGGTGTCGAGGTCGCGGGAGATGGTCGGTAGCGCAACGTTGACCACGGTGCTGTCCAGAAAGGCCACCCCCGAGCCGAGCACAGCGGCGGCGATCAGCCACCGTCCGGCGGCAGACGACGCGGCCACGCCCGGCCCATCCGACGTTCGCTTCTGGTCCACAGGGTTGCCCGCTTCCGGTCACACGTGTTGCGATCGGACCATGTCCACTTTGGTCCGCTCCGTCCTAACTGCCACCTTTTCCGTTCTACTGCTGGCCGGCGGGTCGCTGGTGGCGGGTACGCCCAGCGCAACCGCCGCACCTCCGAGCGCCGACGTGGTGACATTCACCATCCCCGCAACCGGCGGGGTGGAGGTGGGACCGGCGAGCGTGCCCGGCGGATCCTTCCGACCGGTGACCGTCGTGGCCCGGCCGGCACCGCGCACCCTGCAGTACCCGCCACCACCAAGCGCGGTGGAGTTCACGGTTCCCAGGCCCGCGCCCTACCACTACCAGTACTCCTACCGGTACCTCTCGGTCTCGTGGCTCAACCTGCAGACCGGGAAACGCGGGACCGTGCAGCTACGCCACTGGCAGCTACCCGGTTTCGCCGTCGCGGGCTACCCGGCGTCACTGCCCACCTCCGCCGTCGCGCAAACCGGGGCGGGCGCGATCGTCGCGACCGTCACCGTGCTGCGTGAAGAGTGGAAAGCGCCACCGCGCACCATCAGCGTGATACCGGGCCTCACGGCGATTGCCGTGCCCTGAGCTCCCGGTCGGCGACGATGGTCTCGGCGGCTCCGCGCAGATCCGCGCGCAGCGCCGGGGGCGCGATGATCTTGAGAAAGAGCAACGTCGTCGCGAGGACGAACGGGACGGTGATCACCGCACGTGCGTTCACCGACGTCGACCCGTCTGCCGCCGGTTCGACACGCAGCACCAGAGCGGCGTCGACAAAGGCCCACTGGCCGGTCTCCACCCAGCGGTGCGGACGCTCGTTCTTGACGACCTCCATCGCCGGCTTCACACCGGGCACCACGGTGATGTCGACCCACGACGTGCCGACGTCACCCGGCCGCTCGCCGAGCGGCACCAGTTTCGTGATGCCCTTCAGGCTTGACTGCCAGCGAGGTCGGTTGGCCGGATCGACGAGATAATCGAAGACCTCGTCGCGGGGCGCGTGGACGGGCACGGTGACGTCGGCGACGACGTCACGGAATGTGGACGGGATCTTCAGCGGCACCTTGTCGAGGGTAGCGCGCGGCTCACCAACTGCTCCCGCAACGCGTCACTTCCAACCGTCGGGGCCATCGCTGCCCGCCGCATAGTCCTCGAGTGGAACCTTGTTCGCCTGCCACGCATCGAGGACAGGTTGCACGATCCGCCAGCACTGTTCGGCTGCGTCGCCGCGAACGGCGAGGGTGGCGTCGGCGTCGAGGATTCCCGAGAGCACCTCGGCGTAGGCGCGCAGCGAACCGTTTCCCAGATCCGCGTCGAGCGCAACCGTTTTCAGACCGAAGGGTTTGGCGCCCTCGTGCACGTTCAGTTCGACGGACATCACATCCGGACCGAAGCTCAGGCGCAGCACATTCGGCGCCACACCGCTGAATTGTTCCGGTAGATGCCGCAGCGGCCGGAAGGTCATCTCGATGTTCTTCTCGGCGGGGTCGAGCGCCTTGCCCGACCGCAGCGTGAACGGCACCCCCTCCCATCGCTCGGTGTGCACCTCGAAGGTCGCCTCGGCGAGGGTCTCGGTGTCGCGGGAGGCGTCCACCCCGTCCTCGTCGACGTAGGAGGGCAACTGCTTTCCGTCGATCTCCCCGGCGGTGTAGCGCGCCCGCCGCGACGATGCCACCGGATCGTCGCCACGCACGCGGGTGGCCCGGAGCGCGGCGCCGATGGCGTCGCGCAGATCGCGTTCGTTCAGCGAGGCGGGCGGATCCATCGCGACCACCGCCAGCAGTTGCAGGAGGTGGCTCTGCAGCATGTCCTCGAGCGCTCCCGTGCCGTCGTAGTAGCCGGCGCGGCCTTCGAGTCCGAGGCTCTCGTCGTAGCGGATCATCACCGATTCAACATGTTCGGCCGACCAGACCGGTTCGAAGATCCGGTTGGCCAGGCGCATGCCGAGCAGGTCGAGTAACACCGACTGACCGAGGAAATGGTCGACGCGATAGATCTGGTTCTCCGGGACCATCCCGGTGAGCAGTTCGTTGAAGTCGCGGGCGCTGTGCTCGTCGGTGCCGAACGGCTTCTCCGGCGCGAGAATCGTTCCGTCCGGAATGTCCACTTTCTGCAACGCTTTACAGGACGCCTGGGCGATCGCCGGCGGCACGGCGAAGTAGAGCACGGGTCGGCCCTCGACATCGGCGAGTATCGCGCTCAGGTCGTCGGAATCGGTGATATCGCCGCGTTTGTATACGGTCTCGTCGGCAACACGTTGCGCCGTCTCCGACATGTCGTCGCCGAACGCCTCACGCACCTTGTCACGCCACTCGTCGTCGGAGGTGTCGCGGCGACCGACGCCGATCAGGGCCACCGAGCGGTCCGGTTCGAGGTCGAGGAGCTGTCCGAGTGCGGGCAACAGGAGCCGCGCCGTCAGGTCACCGTTGGCGCCGAAGATGATCAGGGTGCTGGTGGCCGACTGCTCGGATGTCATCATCAATCCCTCCACCTCTCCGCAGCGGGCAGAATCGGTTCATGGCCGCCTATATCGAAGACTACGCACTCATCGGGGACTGCCGGACCGGTGCGCTCATCTCCAGCACCGGGAGCATCGACTGGCTGTGCTTACCTCGCTTCGACGGACCATCGGTGTTCGCGAGCCTGCTCGGCACCTCCGAACACGGCAGTTGGCTGTTGGCGCCGACCGATCCGGACGCGCGCGCCACCCGCCGCTACGACGGGGACACACTCATCCTCGTCACGCGGTGGGAGACCTCGACCGGGGTCGCCGAGGTTCACGAATTCATGCCGGTCGACGGCGGGCGGGTGGACCTGGTGCGCAGGATGGTGGGGGTGCGCGGCACCGTCGAGTTCGAGACCGAACTCCGGATGCGTTTCGACTATGCGCGGGTGGTGCCCTGGGTGCTGCAGACCAGAGACTCCGAGATCCCGGGGATTCGTGCGTTCGCCGGGCCGGACGCCGTGGCGCTGCGCGGCATCGCGTTGCATGCCGACGACCACGTCCACCGTGGCACCGCGACCGTGGTGCCCGGCGAGACCGTGGATATCGTATTCACCTGGCATCATTCCTACCGCCGCGAGCCCGACCCGCTCGACGTGGATGCGGCGCTGCACGGAACGCGCGCATGGTGGACGGAGTGGTCGGGACGGATTGACCACTCCGGGCCGTATCACAATGACGTCGTCCGGTCGCTGATCACGTTGCGGGCCTTGAGCAATCTCGACACCGGTGGCATCGTCGCGGCGGCGACCACCTCGCTGCCGGAGCAGATCGGCGGAGAACGCAACTGGGACTACCGCTACGTGTGGTTGCGCGATGCGGCGCTGACCCTCGACGTGTTCGTCCGGCACGGCTTTCTCCAGGTGGCCGAGCACTGGCGGATGTGGTTGCTTCGGGCCATCGCCGGCGACCCCCGACAACTACAGATCCTCTACGGCATCGCCGGGGAACGCGAACTGCCCGAGCGGGAAATGTCGCATCTGCCCGGCTACGAGGATTCCGCACCGGTGCGCGTGGGCAATGGGGCGGTGTCGCAGTTCCAGGCCGACACGCTCGGTGAAGTGCTCTCCGCGCTGCACGCTGCCCGTGCGGCAGGCCTGCCGGAGAACGCGGTGTCGTGGTCGCTGCAGCGGGAACTACTCAACCGGGTGGAGGAGAACCTCGACAAAACCGACAATGACATCTGGGAGATCCGCGGTAAGCCAAGGAAATTCACGCATTCACGGGCGATGGTGTGGGCCGCGTTCGACCGTGGCGTGGACGCGGTCTCCCAGTATGGCCTCGAGGGTCCGGTGGAGCACTGGAAACAGTTGCGCGACAACGTCCGCGACGAGATCGAAGAGACGATGATCGATCCGTCCACCGGACGGTTCGTGCAGTACCCGGGCACTGACGAGGTGGACGCCTCACTCCTGCAACTACCGCAGGTGGGCTTCTGCGACTACGACGACCCGCGCATGCTGGAGACGGTCGCCCGGATCGAGGAGACCCTGATGCGCGGCGGCCTCGTGTTGCGCTATCGCACCGATTCGGGGGTGGACGGACTCGACGGTTCCGAGCACCCGTTTCTCGCGTGCACTTTTTGGCTGGTCGAGCAGTACGCACGCAGCGGACGGCTTGCCGACGCACAGAAACTCATGGCACGAGCGTTCGAAACCGCCAACGACTTGGGCCTGTTCTCCGAGGAGTACGACGCCGAGGCCGTGCGGCAGGTGGGCAACACGCCGCAGGCGCTGTCGCATCTCGCATTCGTCCGCGCCGCCAACGCGATCGGTCAGGTGACCGAGAACTCGACGGCGTCCGGGTAGAAGGCGACATGACCGGCGATGGGACTCACCGCCGCATACGGCGCGTCGTAGAACCACACTTTGTCGGCTTGCACGCCGTCACCGGTGCGCAGGCCGTGGTAGCCGGCCTCACCCTTGTACGGGCAGTACGTCGTGTGCGCGCTGGGGGTGAGGTCGCCGTCGGTCACATCGGCCCGCGGAATGTAATAGACCGGCGGATAAGATGATTCGCGCAACACCAGAGCGTCGTCGGTGTCCGCGACGACGTGGTCGCCCACGAGTACGCGCAGATGGACACCCGCAGACTCCACGGTGATCGGATGATCGGGAGTCGGTTCGAGTACCGGTCGGTCGGCCATGACGCGCTCCTGCTCTCGTTGCCGAGTCCGGCGCGGACGGGCCAGACCTCTTTCGCGACCGTACGCCAATTTGTGCCACGGGTAGTTCGGCGGATGTGACTCGATCCGCGCAGAACCGATACTGGGAGCATGACGACCGACGAGGATGCCGCCGTCGAGGCGGACGACAGCGACGGGGCCGCACCGGCGCGGCGCGACTGGTGGGCGCTGGTCGTGCTGTCGCTCGGCTTGGGCATGATCGTTCTCGACGGCACCATCGTCGGTGTCTCGCTGCCGGTGATCATCGGCGATCTCCACCTCGATCTGACCGACGCGCAGTGGGTGAACAGTCTCTACGCGGTGATCCTGGCAGCCATCCTGCTGGTCACCGGGCGCCTCGCCGACGCGTGGGGCCGGCGTCTGCTCTTCGTCACGGGTCTGGTGATCTTCGTGGCCGGCAGCATCTTCGCCTCGGCGGCGTGGGATGCGACATCTCTGATCTGCGCGCGGGCGGTGCAGGCGCTCGGCGCCGCCGCCATCATGCCGTCGACGCTGTCGACGGTGAACGCGATCTTCCGCGGAAAATACCGCGCGGCGGCCTTCGGTGTATGGGGTGCGGTGATCTCGGGCGCCGCAGCGGTCGGCCCGCTGGCCGGTGGCGCACTCACCCAGTACGCGTCGTGGCGGTGGATCTTCCTGGTGAACATCCCCATCGGCGTGGCACTGCTGATCGCGGCGCTGTTCGTGATGCGTGAGACGCGCGGCGAGATCGTCGGCAGCGGTCACGACGTCGACGGCGCGCTGCTCAGCGCCATCGGCTTCGGTTCACTGGTGTTCGCGGTCATCGAAGGCCCCACCCTCGGCTGGTGGAAGCCTCTGGCCGACCTGCGCATTCTCGGGCTCACCTGGAAAGCGAGCTGGCCGATCTCCGTGGTACCGGTGATGCTGGTGATCTCGGCGGTGAGTCTGGTGACGTTCTGGTTCTGGGAGCGACGACGTCTGGCCGAACGCCGCTCGGCGATCCTCGATGTCAACCTTTTTCACCTGCAGACCTTCTCGTGGGGAAACCTCACCGCCGCAGCGGTCGCGGTCGGCGAGTTCGCCATCCTCTTCGTCTTGCCGCTGTACCTGGTGAACGCGCTGGGTCTGGACGTGATGACCGCGGGCTGGATCCTGGCGGCCATGGCGGTCGGCGCGTTCTTCTCCGGTGCGATGGCGCGGCATCTCGCCGCCGCGATCGGCTCGCCCGGAACGGTTCTCGTGGGCTTGGCCCTCGAACTCGTCGGAGCGGTGGTGATCGCACTGGTGATCACGGCCACCACCCCCGGCTGGGTGATCGCGCTGCCACTGATCGTCTACGGACTCGGCATGGGTCTGGCGTCGGCACAGCTGACCGGGACCGTCCTGCGTGATGTGCCGACCAGCGAATCTGGTGAGGGGTCGGCCGCACAGAGCACCGTGCGGCAGATCGGATCGGCCTTGGGAACCGCGTTCGCGGGGACGGCCTTGTCGCTGGCGCTGGCGCACACCGTGCCGTCGGCGCTCGCCGGCGCCGGGATCCACGGTCCGGAAGCGGACCCGTTGGCGCAGGCGACTCGTGAGAGCGCGGGCACCACCATCGAGGGGATGCGCGAATCCGCGCACGGACCGGGTGCGGTGGAGACCGGGCACGTGGTGGACGCCCTCGCGCAGGGCTTTGCCGACGCCACCCGCGCGTCGATCTGGGTGACCGCGGTGTTCCTGGTGCTCGGCCTGCTCGGCGCGGCGCGGGTGTGGGTGGTGGCGCGACGCCCGGTCGCTGCGGTCTGAGTCAGGGGAACCGCGGCCCATCGAAACGTTCGCGGGTGACGAACTCGGCAACAGGCTGCCGGGTCAGTTTGCGAAGCTGCTTGACCGGCTTACCGAGCGGCAGCACCGCGGCCACAGCGTGGGTGTCCGGCAGACCGAACAGTGCGCGCACCTCCGGCTCCTGCGCCGCGGCCATGGAGGTGATGGTGCCGCCGTATCCGTGCGCCCGCGCCTGCAACAAGATGTTCCACACGAGCGGATAGACCGACGCTCCCCCGACGATGCCGATGCGATCGAGATCCTGATCGGTGGCCGCCACCACGCCCAGGTCCACCGAGACCACCAGCACCACCGGCGCCGCGATCAGCGGCGCCACGAAGGCGTCCGCGCCCGCCGCGGCCTGATCGATGTCGGCGTCGGTGATCATGCTGGGATACAACGGATTCCACGGGTTCTCACCCCTGGCGCGCTGCGCCAGGTAGCGTCGCGCGCCGGGCTTGCTCAGCGCCGCGACCTCGTGTTTGAGTGTGTCGTCGCGGACCACCACCACATGAGCTCCCTGCCGGTTCCCCCCGCTCGGCGCGAAACGCGCGGCGTCGAGGATGTCGAAGAGCACGTCGTCGGGCAACGGATCGTCGGTGTAGTGCCGGGCGGCGAAGGTCGTGCGCATCACGTCGTCGATGTCCACCTCTGCACTGTAGATTGCCTCGGATGGAACCCATCGCCACCTGGGGTGGCCTGACCGGGGTCAGCCAACTCGCCTACGAGACCCCCGACGGGTACGGCGCTCCGGTTCCGGCGACCGCGCTGGTGCGCGTTCCGGCGGGAACCGCACCGCCCGGAGGGTGGCCGGTGGTGGCCTGGACGCACGGCACGTCGGGAATGAGCAGCGCGTGCGGCCTGATCGGATCGCCCGATCTCGAGGCGGGAACGGCACCGACGATCGCACGACTCAACCGTGCCGGGTACGCGGTGGTGGCCCCCGACTACCTCGGCCTGGGGCCTCTGAGCACCGGAACTCATCCGTACCTGCACACCGCCACCGAGGCGTCCGCGACCATCGATGCCGTTCGCGCCGCGTGTGCCGAATCGCCCGACCTCTCGAACCTGTGGGCAGTGGCGGGGCAGTCACAGGGCGGCCATGCCGCTCTGGCCGCCGCGCACGAGGCCGGGCGTGCCCCGGAGTTGACGTTGTGCGGCTGCGCGGCACTGGCGCCGGCGTCGAACATCGAGCACGTCTTTGCCCGCGCACGTCCGGGAATGCCGGTGGTGCCCGGCTTTCCGGTGGGCAGTCTGCTCGCCGTGCTGGCCGGAATGTCAGCGACACCACAGCCCGTCACGGTGCGCGAGTACCTCACCCCGTTCGGCCGCAACCTCGCCGACGAGATCGCGGCCACCTGCAGTGCGGCATGGCCGGATCTGGTGCGCGGCGTGTCCGCCGGTGCAGTGGTGTCGAAACCGCTCGGCGACAAAGCCTTTCGCGCCGCACTCGCGAATTACATGGCTTTGCCGCACGGTGGCTACCACGCACCGATACTGATCGTGCACGGCTGGAAGGACACCCGCGTCCCGCTACCCCTGACGCTGCGCTTCGTCAGAGGATTGCGCGCCGCGGGCACCGCGTACGAGTTCCGCACCGTCAACGCCGGGCACGACGACGTACGCGAGGGTGCCGGGTTGCGTCACCTGCTGGCGTTTCTGGACCGGGTGCTGCCACCGCCGTCCGGGTGATCCGATCAGGCCTTCTTCTGCATGGAGGTCCGCGCGGGATTGCCCTGCTTGTCCGCCTTCGGATCGAGCTCGTCCGCCTTCTCCGTCACACCGGCCTTGATCTTGGCACCCACGTCGGGATCGATCCGGCTCCAGTATTCGAACGCACGGGCCAACACCGGTTCACTCACCCCGTTGAGCAGGTGACCGACGACGTTGTCCACCAACCGGTCCCGGGCCGCATCATCCATCACGTCACGTACCAGCGCACCTGGCTGACTCCAGTCGTCGTCGGCGGGATGATCCACATAGGCGCTGCGGACGATGTCACCGTCGGCGGCCCACTGCGGCTCGGCCTGTCCGGAGAATGCGTCCGCGGTGGGTCCGCCCTTCGAATTGGGTGCGTAGACCGGATCGGACACCGGATTGATCCGCATCGCACCGTCCTTGGAATAGCTGTGCACCTCGTTGCGGGGTGCGTTGACCGGGATCTGCTTGTAGTTCGTTCCGAGCCGCGCGCGGTGGGCGTCGGCGTAGGCGAACACCCGTCCCAGCAACATGCGGTCGGGGCTGAACCCGATACCCGGAACCACGTTGTTCGGCTCGAAAGCGGCCTGCTCGATCTGTGCGTGATTGTCGGTGGGATTGGTGTGCAGGGTCATCTTGCCGACCTCCTGTAGGGGATAGTCGGCGTGCGGCCATACCTTGGTGAGGTCGAACGGGTTGTGTTTGTAGGACACCGCATCGTCGTAGGGCATCACCTGGACCTTGAGCGTCCAGCTCGGATGATCGCCCGCCGCAATCGATTCGAAGAGGTCGCGGGTGTGGAAGTCGGTGTCGGCCGATGCCATCTGGTCGGCTTCGTCCTGGGTGAAGAACTCGACCCCCTGGTCGGAGATGAAGTGGTACTTCACCCAATGCTTGACGCCCTCGGCGTTCACCCACATATAGGTGTGCGAGCTGTAGCCGTTCATGTGCCGCCACGTCTTGGGAATGCCCCTGTCGCCCATCAGCCAGGTCACCTGATGCGCCGACTCCGGCGACAGCGTCCAGAAGTCCCACTGCATGTCGTGATCGCGAAGGTTGTTGTCGGCGCGACGTTTCTGGGACCGGATGAAATGCTGGAACTTCAACGGGTCCTTGATGAAGAAGACCGGCGTGTTGTTGCCGACCATGTCGTAGATGCCCTCGTCGGTGTAGAACTTCAGCGCGAATCCACGCGGATCGCGCCACGTGTCGGGGCTGCCACGCTCCCCCGCAACGGTGGAGAACCGTGCGACCATCTCGGTCTTCACGCCCGGTTGAAAGATGTTCGCGCAGGTGTACGACGACACGTCTGCGGTGGTCTCGAATGTGCCGAACGCGCCACTGCCCTTGGCGTGCGGCTGACGTTCGGGAATGCGTTCACGATTGAACTGGGCCATCTGCTCGATCAGGTAGTGATCGTGCAGCACGATGGGGCCGCCCGCGCCGACGGTCAGTGAATGCTCGTCACTGCCGGCAGGGGCCCCCGAGTCGCGCGTGGTGTAGAACTCGTTTTTCTCGGACATGTCGCCTCCAACGGCCTCGATCCGTGTGGACTGTCGGGATCGGGGGCGCCGGGGCTGTTTCAGCGCCCCGTTCCGACACTAGCCGTCTCGGCGCAGCGTCGCAGTAAGTTCAGGTCGGGCCGTCGTCGGTGCCCGCAGAAAGCGGGCGGTAAGGTCAATGGGCACCTGTCTTCGCCGGCGCCGCCGAAGAATCACCGGGCACCGCTGCTCGCGGTCACCGCCCCGGAGCGAATGAAGGACCTGCCATGACCTATGCCCACACCGTTCGCGGCCACACCTATCAGTTCGCGAACCTGGTGGACGTGATGGCCAAGGCCACCCCCGCGCGATCGGGAGACGAGCTGGCGGGGTGCGCTGCCGAGTCGGACGCCGAACGTGCCGCCGCCGCTTGGGTTCTCGCAGATCTACCGTTGACCGTGTTCCTCGAACAGGTGGTGGTGCCGTACGAATCCGATGAGGTGACGCGCCTGATCATCGACGGCCACAACCGCGCGGCCTTCGCCCCGATCTCGCATCTGACCGTCGGGGGGTTCCGCGACTGGCTGCTCGAGCAGGTGGTGGCTCCCGGTGGCGCCGAACGGCTATCCGCGGTGGCGCCCGGCCTGACCCCCGAGATGGTGGCCGCGGTCAGCAAGATCATGCGCAACCAGGATCTGATCGCGGTGGCCCGACGCGTCGAGGTGCGCGCCGGATTCCGCACCACCATCGGCCTGCCCGGACGGCTGGCCACCCGGTTGCAGCCGAATCACCCCACCGACGATCCCCGCGGCATCGCCGCCGGAATGCTCGACGGACTGTTGCTCGGTTGCGGCGACGCCGTGGTGGGCATCAACCCGGCGACCGACTCGCCGCAGGCCACCTCCACCCTGCTCGAACTCCTCGACGAGGTGCGGATGCGCTTCGAGATCCCCATGCAGTCGTGCGTCCTGTCCCACGTGACCACCACGATCGACCTGATCGAGCGGGGCACCCCGGTCGATCTGGTGTTCCAGTCCGTGGCCGGGACCGAGGACGCCAACAGCGGGTTCGGCGTGAATCTCGCGCTGCTGCGGGAGGGCAACGAGGCCGGGCGGTCGCTGCACCGCGGGACCGTCGGCGACAACGTGATGTACCTGGAGACCGGGCAGGGGTCGGCACTGTCGGCCGGCGCGCACATCGGCACCGGCGGCCTGCCGGTGGATCAGCAGACGCTGGAGGCGCGCGCCTACGCGGTGGCCCGCGACCTGCAACCCCTGCTGGTGAACACCGTCGTCGGTTTCATCGGGCCGGAATACCTCTACGACGGCAAACAGATCATCCGCGCCGGACTCGAAGATCACTTCTGCGGGAAACTCCTCGGCCTGCCGATGGGCGTGGACGTCTGCTACACCAATCATGCCGAGGCCGACCAGAACGACATGGACACCCTGCTGAGCCTGCTCGGTCTGGCCGGTGTCGCCTTCGTGATCACCGTGCCCGGCGCCGACGACATCATGCTCGGCTACCAGAGTCTCTCCTTCCACGACGTGTTGTATCTGCGCGACGTGATGAATCTGCGCGCTGCACCGGAATTCGAGGAGTGGATGCAACGCATCGGGATGGCCGACGCGGGCGGCCGTGTGCTGCCGGTGGACCCGGCGTCCTCACCGCTGCGCGGACTGGCGGCGTCGTGACCGGCGACGTGCGAGCGGTGGGCAGCGAGGGCGCCGACAGCAGCGATGAGCTCGATCCCTGGGGTTCGATGCGGCAGCTGACGCAGGCCCGGATCGGGTTGCGCCGCACCGGAAACACCGTTTCGTCGGACGACCTGCTCCAGTTCCAGACCGACCACGCCGCGGCACGCGACGCCGTCCACACGCCGCTGGACACCGACGCCGTCGGCGCCGCGCTGGAAGGACTCGGCGTCGGCACCCCGGTGACGGTGCGCAGCCGGGCACAGTCGCGCGCGGAGTATCTACGACGCCCCGACCTCGGACGCGTGCCCGATGACCTGTCGGCGATCACGGCGACGAACGCTGACATCGGCATCGTGGTGGGCGACGGGTTGTCGGCGACCGCGGTGGACGTGCACGCCGCGGCGCTGGTGGGCGCACTGGTCGACGAGTTGTCGCCGCGATACACGATCGCACCTCCGGTGATCGCCACGCAGGCGCGGGTGGCGCTCGGCGATCACATCGGTGAGGCGCTCGGCGTGCAGATCCTGCTGATGATCATCGGTGAGCGCCCTGGCTTGTCGGTGGCCGACAGCCTGGGCATCTACCTCACCTACGAACCGCAGCCGGGGCGTCGGGATTCGCAGCGCAACTGCATCTCCAACATCCATCCGCCCGACGGTCTCACCTACACGCAGGCCGCTCGGATCGTGGGAGCGCTGGTCTCCGGCGCGCGGGAGCTCGGTGCTTCCGGGGTGGCGCTCAAGGACACGTCGGCGGGCGAGGCCGCTCTCGCCTCGGCCGACCCGGAATCGACGGTCAGCCCGTAGACCGGGAGAACAGCGCGGCGAGTCGCCCGGTGATCACCGCATCACCGCGCCCGGACTGCACCGTCGACGTCGTGGATCGGGACCGCCATGGGGCGTGTCCGAGGCAAGTTCGTCCAACTTTACCGCGTAGCCATGCACACCGGATCTCCTTGATCTGGGCGGCGAGCGCGCTGATGCCGGTCCGAAACAACCAGCACCAACGAATATTTCCGTCCACAGAACATCGGGGCGTCAGCGGATTCGCCGTTCCGTGAACAGCCAGCCCCCATCCGGCGCACGCTCGAGTCGGTGTGTGATGCGTTGGGCGGCGATCACCGCATTCGTGTCGGGACGCACGAGGAGGAGTCCTGAAACAGCTACTGCCGCACCGGACTCGAGCTCGGGAGAGACCGCGACAGAGGTTGTCAGATGAAGCGTGCCCTCAGGTTCGGACCCCCACACCTCGTCGATCAGAGCACGGATGGCGTCGCGTCCGGTCACATCGCCCTTGGCGCCGGCGAAGCTGGCGTCGACGTCGAAGAGGGCGAGATAGCCGCGATCGTCGCGATCGGAGGCACAATCGTCGGCGGCAACGACGAGCGCGGCGATGTCCAGACGTTCCTCTGGGGTGAGTCGCATCTCAGCCCTTCCCGCGCAACCATCCGCTGATCCCAGCGGCGGTGTCCGGATCGAAAACAGCCTTGGGCACCATCGCATGCACGGTCTTGGGTGGCGCGAAACTGTACGCGGAAGCAGTCTGATTCGCGTATTGAGTGATGCGGAAATCGACACACAGGCTGCACAACGCGTAGGCCTCGCTGGCGGTCAGGGTGCTTGTCTCGGCCAACCATGAGATCGTGCCGCGGAGACAGTCGACGAGGGCATCGTCGAGGGAGTCGGCGAAACCGAACCGAATCCAGTGCGTGGGGGTCTCCACGAGAGGCCCGTCCAGCGGAACTGCGGCACGGACATCGACTCGAAGGTCGATGCGCTCGGCAGCGGTTTCGATTCCGGTCTGATCGACGACGCCCTCGGCCTGGCGGGCATGGATGTCGCCGAGCCAGATCCGAGCACCCGGCCGCTGCACGGGAAGAAACAGCGATGCGCCGACGGTGAACTCGGGGAGAACGAGATTGCCGCCCCACGGTCCCGCGGTGATGGCACTGACCTCCGCGGTGCCCGGCTCGACGCCGAGGACGCCTACGAGTGGCCGCAAGGGCAGCTCTATCCCGTGGACGAACTCGGTGGCAGTGCGCTCGGCGTTGAATCGGAAGTAGTGCACGTACGGTTCGGCGAAATCGTGCGGCAGCGCGCCGACACCCAGGGGAAACGAGTTCCAGCCCCAGCCGATGGTGCGCACATCGAGGAGTTCGCACTCGACGACGTCGCCGGGCGCCGCGCCCTCGACGTCGACCGGCCCCACCATCGAGTACGGACCTTTGGGATAGCGGTGCCGAAGCGGCTCGCGGTCTGCGAACGACATGCCGTACACCGCCTCGTTGCCCCAGTGCGTCCACGTGTCGATGTAGCGGACGGTGTCACCCGACGTGATCCGAACGGCGGCCGGCGCGGTGGGATCGAGGAAGCCGGAACGGACCGTGTCGGTGGTGGAAGGCAGCTCGACGACACTCATAAGGCTTGTAGCCAGGACAGCAAATCGGCGTTGATGGTGTCGGCCTGGGTTGTGGGCATCCCGTGCGGGAAGCCCGGATACGACTTCAGTGTGCCGTTCTGGACAAGTGTCACGCTCAGTGCACCGGAGTCCTCGAAGGGCACGATCTGGTCGTCCTCCCCGTGCATAACCAGCACGGGCACGGAGATCTTCTCGAGGTCTTCGGTGAAGTCGGTTTGCGAGAACGCCACGATGCCGTCGTAATGTGCCTTCGCACCGCCCATCATTCCCTGACGCCACCAGTTCTCGACGATCGCTTCGGATGTTTCGACGCCGGGCCGGTTGAAGCCGTAGAACGGCCCCGCGGCGAGCCCGCGATAGAAGACCGACCGGTTCGCGGCCAGCTGTGCCTGCAGGTCGTCGAACACGCTCTTGGGCAGTCCGCCCGGGTTGCGCTCGGTCCGGACCATGATAGGCGGCACCGAGCTGATCAAGACGGCTGCCGCTACCCGTGATTCGCCGAACTGTGCGATGTAATGCGCAACTTCTCCGCCGCCCGTCGAATGCCCGACGTGGATCGCGTCTCGGAGGTCGAGTGCCTCGGTGAGCGCCGCCAGATCGGCGGCGTAGTGGTCCATGTCGTGGCCGTCGCCGGTCTGGGTGGAACGGCCATGTCCGCGCCGGTCGTGTGCGATGACGCGGTAACCGTGTTGCAGGAAGAACAACATCTGGGTGTCCCAGTCGTCGGCCGAGAGCGGCCAGCCGTGACTGAAGACGATCGGTTGCCCCGACCCCCAGTCCTTGTAGAAGATTTCGACTCCGTCAGTAGTGGAAACGGTGCCCATGGTCTGATCTCTCCGTTCTCAGGCGCTGGCGGTGGAAGTGACGACACGGCCGAGGAAGTCCAAAGCGATGTCGGCGACTTCTGCCCACCCGTGGTCGATCGTGAGGGAGTGACCGCGGTCGGCGACCTCGACGATCTCGGTCACTCCCGGATTCTTGTGCTGCAACTTGAACATCGCGTGGGTGATCGCCAACGGAATCGTGTTGTCGGCCTGCCCGGCGATGATCAGCAAGGGACCGCGGTCAGGGGTGCGTGAGTCGACCTGTGCCTCGGTCCACGGATTGAAGTTTGCCGTCGCCGCCTGGAACAGCGGGGCGCCCGCCGCCGCGACATGGAACTCGTCGTAGAGTTCGTGCGCCTCCTCCTCGGTGAGATTGTTGGCCCACGCGTAGGAGAACTGCTCGAACGTCAGCGCGACCGCCCGCCCGGCGTTCGCCGGATTGCCGAGTACCGGCGAACCCGACTTGAGCGCCGACCAGGGCAGTGGCAACACCCCGCGATAGGGCGCCGGGTCGATCGCCACAGTCGCCACCGCGGCGCCCTCACCAGCAAGTTTCTGCACGATCAGCCCACCGAACGAGTGACCGATCAGCGCCGGCTTCTTCGCCAGCCGACTGCACGCCTCGAGATAGTGATCGGTGACCACACCGATCATCTTGTGCGCGAACACGTCTGGATCTGACCGTGCCTCTGCAACCGTCTCCGGATCGTCCGGCCAGGCGGGTGCCAAGGTCGCGTACCCGCGCTCAGCGAAGCGCTCACGCCAGCGTTGCCAACTACTTGACAGCAGCCACAGTCCATGGACAAACACCACGGGCTGCTTACCGGACGCGTTCGCAGCATCGATATCTGCAAGTTCTGATTCGCTCAGGCTCATGTCGACGTCTCCCTTTCGGATCAGTGGCTGTTGACTGCGGTCTGGATGAAGTCGGCCACCGCGTCGGGGTGGCCGACGAGCGAGGCGTGCGATGACACGATCTCCTGTGTGTGCGCTCCCATCCGGTGGGCCATGTAGCGTTCTGCCGCGGGCGGGATCACGCGATCGTTCTGCGACACGAGGTACCAGCTCGGTGTGGTGGCCCAGGCGGGTGGACCACTCGGCTCGATGTTCGTGGTTGCGGCGATGGACTGCTGGTGGGCAAGCATCACGGCGATCGTGGCGTCATCGACGTCCTGGGCGAAGACCTCTTTGAATCGGTCAGGGGCGATGTACCCATCGATCCCATGCCCGCCGGGTACGGTCGGATCGGCGACGAGTTTGAACTGCAGCGCGGGCGGCACGAGTCGGCTGCCGGGGAACTGCAGCGGGTTCAGTGCGAGCGAGATGGGTTCGCCCTGAGCAGGCGCGAATGCCGCGATGTAGACGAGCTTGATGACTCGCGGGTCGTGGATCTGCGTGATCACTGCGCCCCCGTAGGAATGCCCGACCAGCACGATCGGGCCACGGATGTACCGCAGGGATTCCTCGACGGCCGCCGCGTCGTGAGCCGGTCCGCGGAGCGGGTTGTCGACGGTCACCACAGGATCGCCCTTAGCGCGCAGCCGCGCGGCGACGCCGTCCCAACTTGTTCTATCGGCGAACGCACCGTGCACCAACACGATCGTGGGCGTGGTACTCGCCCGTGCCGCGGTCCACGAGGGCACCACGATGATCACGAGCAGCGAAAGAATCAGGGAGACAAGAACATACTTGGTCTTGCGGTGACGTATCACAGCCTTTTGGCCTCTCGAAAAACGGTGGTGGACGACTTCATCATCGTCGGGCGATCGACGGGCGTCTTGACTCTGGGCGTACTAACCTGTGCTGAGACTGAACCGTCCCGCACCCACGCTGAGATCGACGGAAGGAAGCACCGATGGTGGCCTTTCTGGACCTCGAGAATCTGCCGGTAACCGACAAGATCGAATTCCTGCGGGAGCGGATGGCGTGCGCACCGGTACCGCTCGCGCTCGACCCACACGACGGCGCCGACGTGATCGCGCACTCTCGAGTGGCCGATTTGGGTCGGGTTCATCTGCTCTCGACGAAGGCCTACGGCGCGGACGTGGTGAGGACCGAGAGCTTGATCCGAAACGACACCGCACCCCCGGCCCTGCTGGTGACAGTGGTGGAAAGCGGCACATCGCTCGTCGTGCGGCACGACCACGCGATGACGTTGCGAGCGGGCGACATGGGAATATGCCTGACAAATGAACCCTATCGGCTCCGATTCACCGACGGCACGCATCGTCACACCTACCAGATCCCACTGGACGGACTCGACCTGCCCGTTGACCTGATACGGAGACCGCTCGAAACGCCGATGATCGCCGATCGGGCAATCACGGCGTCGGTATCGGCATTCCTACGGACCACCGCACGAACGGCGCCCGATGCGTCCGAAGCAGACAAGTCGTCGTTGGAGCGTCCGATCATCGATCTGATTCGCCTGCAACTCACCCGTGTGGTTGCCGACACCTCCTGCGGGAGGCGCGCTGCGACGATGTCACTGGCGACGCGAGTCGAGGAATACGTGCTTTCGAGGTCGAGCGATCCCGATCTGTCCGCGAAATCCGTGGCGGAAGCATTCTCGATCTCGGAGCGGTACGTCTACAAAATCCTTGCCCGCCGGGGGATCGATCTCGGCGAACTCATCCGTAGCCAGCGCCTGGAGTCTGCGCTGCGGTTGCTCGAGGACTCCCGTAACGACTCGATGACCGTATCAATGATCGCCTACCGCTGCGGTTTTCACGATCACGCGCACTTCTCCAGAGCGTTCCGCAACCGCTTCGGTACCACTCCGTCGCAATGGCGGCGACAGTCTCGCCACAACGGAGCCACCGGGTAGATTCCCCGGCACGAAAGCCATCTCGAGCGCGCTGGCCGCCACACCGCCGGGCCCGGTGCGACGCTGCACAACTCACGCATCAGGACTGGGGGCCGACCGGCTGACGAAGCAGCGACACCGCACCGCTCAGCCGTCGAGATAGGCCACGATCGCGTTCGCCAGTCCTCGTCGGGCCACGTCGAGGTCGACGAAACTGCCCAGTTGCTTCTCCGACACCAGTCCGCGCATGGCGCCCGGCAGGAACGCGGCGACCTCCCGCACCCGGTCGCGGTCGACGTCGAGATCGGCGAAGGCATGCTGGCAGGCCTGTACCCACACCGGCGCCCACGACGAGAGTTCCGCTGCGGTACGGGGATACAGGCGGGTGAGTTCATCCGGGTCACGGGGGAGGGCGGCGCGCAGCGTCTCGATCGCGCGCGAATCCGACTCCGTGAGTCCCTCGTACATCAGTTCCACGATCGAGGTCACCCGGTCGGCGATCGAGGTGCCCGGCGCGGGGGTGGTGACCGGCAGCCGCCCGCGCCGTTGTGCCGTGCGTGCCAGCACGGCGGCCCACAGACCGTCGATGTCGCCGAACTGATACTTGATGGCCCCCCAGGTGGCGCCGATGTCCTTGGCGATGCGGTTGCCCGACACCGAGGCGGGGTCGCCCGAGGCCAGCGACCGCAGGGCGGCGTCGAGCATGCTCTCCCGGGTGGCCTGTCCACGCCGGTTGGGCCGTCGGGTGTCGACATTGGTCATGGCCAGGACTGTACGCGTCCCGCCGAGTTTTCACAGAGGGCTCTTGTACTTTTTCACAGAGGTCTCTATCTTCTGATGTGACGCAGATCGCGACAGCCACGCGAACGCCGAGAGGATGCTGTGATGGCCAAACCGCCCCTGTCCATGGAACCGACCGGCTGGTATCAGGTCGCGTGGTCGACCGAGATCGAGACCGGCGCGGTGCACAAGATGACGTACTTCGGACGCGAGATGGTCGCCTGGCGATCGGCGTCGGGCACGGTGGCGGTCTTCGACGCCTATTGCGAACACCTCGGCGCCCACCTCGGGTACGGCGGCCGGGTGGACGGCGAGAACCTGGTCTGTCCGTTCCACGGCTGGGAATGGAACCGTGAGGGACGCAACGTCTGCGTTCCCTACGAACGCCACCCCAACAAGGGCAGGCGCATCCGCAGCTATCCCGTCGTCGAGCGCAATCACGCCATCTGGATCTGGTTCGACATCGACGGTGCGCGACCGTATTTCGAGGTTCCCGACATGTTCGCCGCATTCGGGGACGATCCGGGCGACGCCGACAACTACTATCCTCCGGTTCCCGGTGCCACTCTGTTTCATTCGCGCCTGGAACTGCATCCGCAATACATCATGGAGAACGGCGTCGACTTCGCCCACTTCACCTTTGTCCACCAGACACCGTTCATGCCCGAGTTCACCCGTCACGACTTCGCCGGGCCCGTTTCCTACGTCGACTTCACGATCGCCTTCGAAGAAGGTGCGACCCTCGAGAATGCCACCAGCGGCGTGCAATCGGTCAATGCCGGACTCGGGTGTTCGGTCACCAAATCGTGGGGCATGGTGGAGAACCGCACCATGCCCGCGGTGACGCCGGTCGACGACCACACCTGCGACGTGCGTTTCACGGTGTGGGTCGGCAAGAAGCCCGGCGAACAGGACGCCACCGAACTCACCGGCTACGGCAAGTCCATGGCCGATCTGATCATCGAGCAGTTCGAGCACGATGTCGAGATCTGGTCGCACCAGCGCTATTCCGACCCACCGGCGCTCTCGCGACGGGAGTTGAAGGGCTTCACCGCCTTGCGGGAGTGGGCGGTCCAGTTCTATCCGGGCAACTCGGCCGTCGGCCGTGACCCGCGCCGCCCGGAGAGTGGTGCGATCGTGCCACT
Source organism: Gordonia sp. NPDC003425 (assembly GCF_053588635.1). Classification (NCBI taxonomy): domain Bacteria; kingdom Bacillati; phylum Actinomycetota; class Actinomycetes; order Mycobacteriales; family Gordoniaceae; genus Gordonia; species Gordonia sp. NPDC003425. The sequence continues at coordinate 80,508 of NZ_JBSFQI010000015.1, forward strand.
ACATCCTTCCGCAGTCGCCACCAGCGCCTGAGTACGTCCACCCAGAAAGGCAAGAACAGTGAGTACCCCCGACAAGATCCGCGTCTTCCAGGTCGCCACCGGCAATCTCGGCACCGAGATGATCGGTCGCATCGGCAATCATCCCGACCTGGAACTGGTTGGCCTGCACTGCTATACCGCCGACAAGATCGGTCGCGACGCCGGCGACATCGTCGGCATCGGCCCCATCGGGGTACGGGCCACCGGAACCGTCGACGAGATCATCGCGGCGAAGCCCGATGTGCTGACCTTTCACGGTGTGTTCCCCGACGAGGCGCTCTACGAGAAGGTGCTCGAGGCCGGCATCAATGTGGTGACCACCGCGGACTGGATCACCGGCTTCCATCGAGACCAGAACTGGCAGCATCCGTCCGGCCGCAAGGTGAGCGAGGTGATCGCGGCAGCGTGCGAACGGGGTGGCGCCACCTTCTACGGAACGGGCATGAATCCAGGGCTCTGCCAGATCCTCGGCATCGTGCATTCGGCCGACGTCGCCGACATCGAGAACGTGACGGTCACCGAGTCGGTCGACGTGTCGTGCCATCACTCCGTCGACACCTGGAAAGCCGTCGGATACGGACGGCCGGTCGACGACCCGACGATCCCCGAGTCGCTGCACAAGTACACCGCGGTGTTCGCCGATTCCGTGTACCTCATGGCCGACGCCTTCGGACTCGCACTCGACGAGGTGAAGTACTCCTACGAACTCGGTGCGTGCACCAAGGACGTCGACCTGGGGTGGTACTTCCTGCCGAAGGGCTCGCTGGGCGCCAACTACATCAAATATCAGGGCATGGTCGACGGCGTACCTCGCGTCGAAACGCACCTGGAGTGGCAGATGACGCCGCACACCGATCCGGCGTGGGACATCAAGTCCTGCTATATCACCCAGATCACCGGCGATCCGAGCATCTACAGCAAGCACATGATCTTCCCCAAACCCGGTTTCGACCTGTCCAAGCCGGAGAACTTCGCGTCGATCGGGATGACGGTGACCGGCCTGCCCGCGCTCAACTCGATCCGCTCGGTGGTGGCCGCCCGGCCCGGCATCATCACCAGCAACGATCTTCCGCTGCGCGCGTTCGCCGGGCGGTTCGCCGGCTGACACCCGTCCCCCCACCTAAGGTGTTGCTCGATGGACACCTTCTTGGTCACCTGCGAACACGGTGGCAATGACGTGCCTGCCGAGTACCAACCATGGTTCGCCGGACACCGGGATCTGCTCGGCTCCCATCGTGGGTACGACGCGGGAGCGTTGGTGATGGCCGAACAACTTGCGCGCGAGTTCTCGGCACCGCTGGTGGCGTCCACCACAACGCGCCTGCTGATCGACCTGAATCGGTCGCTGGGGCACCGACAGAGCTTCTCCGAGGTGAGCCACGATCGGCCCGCGGCGGTGCGCGCGCAGATCGCCGAGCGCCACCATCGGCCGCACTGGGAGGAAGTGGCGGGACGCATCGAGTCTGCAGTGGCCACCGGGGATCGCCTGATACACATCGCTTCGCACAGCTTCACGCCCGAACTCGACGGCGTCACCCGGACTGCCGACGTCGGCCTGCTCTACGACCCGCGGCGACCGGGGGAAGTCGAGATCTCCGCACGGTGGAAGGCTGCGCTGGCACAGGCGATTCCCGGGCTGCGGGTGCGCCGCAACTATCCGTACGCGGGAGACGGCGACGGGTTGACGACATCGATGCGCCGCCGCTTCGCAGCCGCGGAGTACGTCGGGATCGAGCTGGAGGTCAACCAGGCCATGGTGGTCGCGGGCGCGGATCGTTGGTCGGCGGTGCGCAGCGGATTGATCGAATCGTTGCGCAGCGTGTGGTCCTGACCGATGCCGCTCGTCGCGCAATCCTGCTGCGACGGTGGGAACCTTGGATGTGCAGATTCGCATCGGCTTCGACATGGCCTTCCAGTGCCCCGCGCCCACCCCGATCATCTTCTCGCTGAATGTCCACTATTCGAGGATCTCCGACCTCCTGCACCCCGATGAGTTGCTGATCACCCCATCGGTGCCGATGTCGGCCTACCGCGATACCTACGGCAACTGGTGCACCCGCGTGGTGGCACCGCCCGGCATCACCAGACTGCGGTCGGACAACGTGGTCAACGACAGCGGCATGCCCGACGTCGTCGTGCCCGATGCGGGCCAGGTGCCGGTGGAGGATCTACCCGAGGACACGCTGCTGTTCCTCCTGAGCAGTCGCTACTGCGAAGTCGACCGGTTGTCGCAATTCGCGTGGGACACCTTCGGCACGGGACCCGAGGGTTGGGGTCGCGTCCAAGCGATCTGCGATTTTGTGCACAACCACATCAGGTTCGACTACATGCTCGCCGACAACACGCGAACCGCCGCGGGCGCCCTGCATGACGGCGTCGGGGTCTGCCGCGACTTCGCCCATCTCGCAGTCACCCTGTGCCGTTGTCTGAACATCCCGGCGCGGTACTGCACCGGCTATCTGGGCGATATCGGCATCGCGCCGATTCCCGGCCCGATGGATTTCTCCGCCTGGTTCGAGGTCTTCCTCGGGGGTCGGTGGTACGCCTTTGACGCGCGGCACAACATTCCGCGGATCGGCCGGGTACTCATCGCCCGCGGACGTGACGCGGCCGATGTGCCACTGAGCAACACTTTCGGCCCAAACACCTTGGCGAGCTTCGAGGTGTGGGCCGACGAGGCGTGATCCGAGGAGTCGAGCGCGATGCAACGTCAACGGACAGGTTCGCCCGGCAGGTCGTAGACAACCCCCGTCGACTTCTCCGCGAACTCCCAGAGTTGTTGCGCCAGAGCCAGATCGGTGGTCTGACGAGGAAGCGGAACCAGCACTGGCGTTCCGCTGAACTGTAAGAACCCGTTGGGACCGTAGTACTGACCGCCCAGTGCGGCGGGATCGGTGGCGGCACGCAACGAGGGCAACGCACCCTCGGGCGGATCCATGATGAAAGTGCGGCGCAGACGTCTCAGCGACGGCGTGGTGAACAGCCACCGAAGCGCCCGCTGATCGCGCATGACCCCGGTGTGGGTGGCACCCGGGTGGGCGAGCAACGACGACGGCGCATCACCATCGAGTCGGGACAGTCTGCGCTGCAACTGGATTCCGTACACCGCCAGCGCCATCTTGGAGCGGGCGTACGCCGTCGCCGGGTGATACCCGGACTCGAGGGTCACGTCGTCGAAATCGATCGTGCCGACTCTCGACAGGTTGGAGCAGACGGTGACCACCCTCGCGCCGCGCGCGGCGCGCAGGCGGTCGAGCAGTAGCCCGGTGAACGCGAAGTGCCCCAGGAAGTTTGTGCCGAAGTCCATTTCGAAACCGTCGACGGTGAGTTCTCGCCGTGCCCGCATCACGCCGGCATTGTTGACGAGGATGTCGATGGCGCGGTGCCGGTTCCGCAGTTCGTCGGCCGCGCGGCGCACCGAGGCGAGGTCGCCGAGGTCGATCTGCACGAGCTGTGCCGACGCGGCGGGGGTACGGGTGAGGATCTCGTCACGGGCGGCGGCCGCGGACCCCGGGTTGCGGCACGCGAGTACGACGTGCGCACCGAGTGCGGCGAGATATCCGGCGGTGGGCAACCCGATCCCGGAGTTGGCACCCGTCACCACCGCGGTCCGACCGGACAGATCGGGCGCATCGGACACCGACCATCCCGGTTTCGCCACCACACCCCACCTTTCGTCGGCTGTTCACACGATCTCACACACGCCCATCAGGAAGCCGACGGGCGAGCCGGGCACAATGAAGTGAGCCAGGACGATCGAGCGTGTGGGGGTATGAGGAGCCGTGAACACCAGAACGGGTGGCATTCGTGCTGCCCGCATCACGGTCCCCGTGCTCACCGCGATCTGCCTTTTGGCGGCGGCGTGCGCGGCGCCCGGCGAGACCTCCCCGCCGACCTCCGCGGCGCACTCGTCGACGGTGAGTCTCATACCCGGGGACGCGCAGGGGCCCGCTGCCAAGGACATGGCGAACGTGGGTTCGGTCGAGGGCATCAGTCTGCACCGCTACTTCTATGCGGTACAGGGCGGTCACCCCGATCCGCGGCAGAACTGGATGGATGTCTACCTCCCCCACCGGAAGGACACCGAACACGGGGACACCCACCAGAGCGACACCCCACAGCAGAACGGCACACTGCCGCTGGTGATCCTCATCCACGGGGGTTCGTGGCAGGCGAAGATCGGTGCGAACACCTTCGCCACATTCGCGCGGCGCCTGGCCGAACGTGACCTCGCCGTGGTCAACATCGAATACCGGCGCGTCGGGAACGGCGGTGGCTGGCCCACCACATTCGACGACGTCGCCGCCGCGATGGACGCGATGCCCCAAGTGGCCCAACGGTATCCGCAGATCGATCTGCGAGATGCGGTGGTGGTGGGACACTCGGCGGGCGCCCAGCTGGCGGTGTGGTCGAGCACGCGGCACAAGCTCGACGAGGGCGAGGTGGGTGCCGACCCGGCCTTCCGGCCGGTCACGGTGATCGCGCTCGCCGGGCCGCTGGACATGCGCCGGGCGGTGCAGTTGGGCGACACCCGGATCGTGCGCGTCCTCGGCGGCACGCCCCGGCAGGTGCCCGATCGCTATGCGTCGGTGGACCCCATCCAGAACATCGATCCCGACACCCCGGTGATCGCCATCGCCGGGTCGGCCGACCGCGTGGTGCCCCACGTGCTCTCCCAGGAGTACGTCACCGCCGACAAGGCCGCGGGCGGACACGCGGAAGCGATCCTCCTGCCGGGGCAGACCCACGGGTCGATCGTCGATCCCAAGACCAGAGCGTTCACCGAGATCATCGAGATCATCACCCGCGTCGCGCACGACACGCACCGCGGGGAGTGATCAGCGTCGGGGAGTGATCAGCGCGACGCGAAGGAGCCGACAGGCTCAAAACGCCCGATCACCTCGTCGGCGGGCTCCCCGGAAACGGTTTCGATGAACCCGAGGACGTCGTCGCGATCATCGAGGGTCAACAGCGGATTGGGGTCCGACAGCAGACCGAACAGCGCCGACGCCACGCTGGTGCTGACCGCCGCGGCCGGAAACGCCAGTTCGAGGTGGGTGGCGTAGTCGGGATCACCCAGGTACAGGCGGGTGACCTCCACCGCGGCACGGCCCCGGCGTTCCCAATGCTTCTCGAACTCATCGGTCAGCCACTGCGCGGTGAACTCCGCCGCCGGGTCGGCGGCCACACGTGCCGCGGCGGCCCGCACCAGTTCGGCCACCTGGATCAGCGCGTTCTGCGCCCCCTGCCCGGCCACCGGGTCGACGGCGATCGCGGTGTCGCCGATGGCGGCCACCACGTGCTCGTGTTCGGTGACGCCGACCGGCTTTCGCACGGTCGGGGTCACCGCGCCGGTGAGCCACGAATAGGGATCGGAGTCGATGACCTGCAACGTTTCGACTGCCGGGGTATCGACGGGGAACCACTCGGCGAAGATGTCGACGATCGCCCGGCGCGCCGACGCGGCGTCGGTGACGTCGTCGAACAGCGGCGCCCAGGCGCCGTCGGGCTTGGCGAACACGATGAACGACCAGGTGGCGCCGGCGTCCTTGTGCAGGAACGGGCCGACGAAGATCTCGCCGTTCTCACTGTCGAGATTGAACAGGGAGTGCGCACCGCCGCCCGCGGCCCGGTACGCGAAGGTGCCCGGACCGTGATCGAGTCCGGCGAGGGTCACCTGCAGCAGGCGTCGCTGCGGTTCGCGGTAATGGCTGCGTGCCTCGTCGACGGGGAACAGCGACGAGAGGCCGCCCTTGCCGGTGGCCACCAGGGTCAGATCGTGGGCGGCGGCGATCTCGTCGAGACGGCGGGGATCGACTGCCTCCACCTCGAACCGCCCGCCGCGCTCGAGGAATCGTGCGAGCCGGTCGTCGGCGCGCAGCCGCAGATCCACCGCCTGCGCGACGTAGCCGTAGTCGGGGTTGAACTCGAGAACGTCGACGCGGTCGTCCCCTGTCCCCGACGAGAGCCGGACACTGATACCGGTGGTGTTGCCGACGTCATAGAGGTCGTCGATGATCTCGGCGTCCCACTCCCGCGACTTCCCGAACAGCACACCGACACCGGTCGGAGGTACCTTGTCGCGCAACGCTTCCCGGTCACGGTCACTGTAGAGGGTCACGTCGAATCCGGCGTCGAGAAATCCGAGTGCCGCGCTGGTGCCGGTCACCCCGGCGCCGACAACGGCCACGCTCCGGCTGGATTGTTCGGTCATGGTGCTTCTCCTTCGATGTGGGGACTGGCGCTCAGCCTCGGTGATGGACCGCGATCGGTGAAGGTTTAGGAGCACACCGGAGCAAACTCCGGCGGGTGGCCTGGTCCCACGAATGGCCGCCGCAGGGCAGTAGCATCCGTGCGTGTGAGTTCCACGCTGACAACCGCCGGGGTGTCCACCACCCCGAACGAGGATGCCGCCACCGGCAACACCTCGGGTTATCGGCTCGACCTCGACGGCCTGCGCGGTATCGCCATCGCGCTGGTCGCGATCTTCCACGTGTGGTTCGGCCGGGTATCCGGCGGCGTCGACGTGTTCCTCACCCTGTCCGGCTACTTCTTCGTCGCGTCGCTGCTCAAGCACGTGATCGCGACCGCGCCGCAATCGGTGTCGTGGCGGCGGGCGGTCGATCCGTGGCCCCGGCTGTGGCGGCTGGCGCGTCGTCTCCTGCCCGCACTGCTGGTGGTGCTGGTGTTCATCACCGCGATGATCGCGCTGATCATGCCGAAAACACGGTGGGGGCCGCTCGGCGCGGAGATCCAGGCCAGCGCGCTGTACTACCAGAACTGGCACCTGGCACTGGACTCGCAGAACTATCAGGCGGCGGACTCGGCGAACAGTCCGATGCAGCACCTGTGGTCGATGTCGATGCAGGGACAGTTCTTTGTGCTGACCCTGCTGTGCGCGCTGGCCCTCGGCGGGCTGTTGCGTGCACTGTCACGGCGTTTCGATGCGTTCGCCGATCCTCGCGTGATCCGCGGCGTGGTGGGTGGCGCACTGTTGCTGGTTGCGGCCGCGTCGTTCGCCTGGGCCAACTACCGGCACGGGGTGAATCAGCCGTTCAACTACTACGACACGCTGTCGCGGCTATGGGAGCCGATCGCCGGTGGACTGCTGGCCGTGGTGATCGCCGCGCGCATCGCACGCGGTGAACGCACCCGCCCCGCATTGCTGAGCATGCCGACCTGGTCTCGCGACGTGGTGGGGCTGATCGCGCTGGCGATGATCATCAGCTGCGGCTGGTGGATCGAGGGCGTCGCGGAGTACCCGGGCGTGTGGGCGCTGGTGCCGGTGGGGGCGACGCTCGCGCTGATCTGGACGGGGTCGCCTGCTGCCGCGCGCGACACCGAATCCGCCGATCGGGGTGCGGTGACCCGCATCCTCTCGCATCCGCGTCTGGTGTGGCTGGGATCGGTGGCCTATGCGCTCTACCTGTGGCATTGGCCGTTGTTGATCTTCTACCTGGCCTGGCGCTATCAGGATGGCGTCTCCTGGCTGGAGGGCACCGCGATCCTCGCCGTCTCGCTGCTGTTGGCGTGGCTGACCACGAAGTTCGTCGAGGTGCCATTGCGTGCCGGCCGGTCGGGATTCTCCCGCGGCTATCGGCGGACCCTGGTCGCGGTGATCGTCGTCGCCACGATCGCGGCGGGCACCACCGCGGTGGTGTGGCAACGCAACGCCGCCAACGCGACCGTGAACACCGCGAACCTCGATCCGCGGCTCTACCCGGGTGCCCGCGCCTTCCTCGACGCAGCGCCGGTACCGCACGTCGACCCGCAGCCGAGTCCGGAGGTGGTGGACAAGGACTGGCCGGTCACCTCCTACGACTCGATGATCAGTGGCTGGAAGGATCCGTCGATCAAGGTGGGGGTGTACGGCGACAAGAACGCCCAACGGACGGTCGCGCTGGTCGGCGGATCGCACGCCGAGCAGTGGATCACCGCGCTCGACGCCATCGGGCAACAGCGCGGCTTCCGCGTGACCACCTACCTCAAGGTGGGCTGCGCCCTGACCACGTCGCACGTCTTCACCTGGTTCGGGCAGAAGTACTACCAGTGCAACGACTGGTCGCGGCGCGTGATGGACCGTCTCGCCGTCGACAAACCCGACGTGGTGTTCACCAACAGCACCCGTCCGGTGGAGAATGGTCCCGGCGACTTCGTGCCCACCGATTACACCGACATCTTCACGCAGTTCCGCGACCGCGGTCAGCGTGTGGTGGCCGTCCGCGACAACCCCTGGGCGCACGGAAAGCTCAAGCCGCCCGAATGCCTGGCCGAGGGTAAGAAGCCGCAGGTGTGCGGCGTCGACCGCAGCCTGGCGATGGCTGCCACCGATCCGTCCCGGGCGATCGCGCCGCAGTTCCCCAACATGTCGTTCCTCGACTACACCGACGCCATGTGCACCCCGACGTACTGCCCCGCGGTGGTCGGCAACATCGTGACGTGGCACGACTATCACCACCTGTCGGCGACATTCGTCCGAAGCCTCATCCCTGCCGTCGACGCCGATCTCGGCCGAACCGTGCACTGGTGGTGAGCAGACTCCTGACCAGGCTTTATACAGACCGCCAGCGTCGTCTCAGGGACCGAACAGGTTGCACTGTTAAACTAACTCGCAGATAACGGTTGGATCACGGCAGTCATCTCACCCGTCGGCACGGCGGGTGACGAGGGAGTGAAGACGCTCGGACGCCGGTCCCGCCGACACGGTTGGATCACACCGATCAAGGGGCGACACAGGTATGACGACGTTGGTGACGCGCGCGACCGACGTGGCAGGGCAGGCCACCGAGGTCATCGCCCGGCCGACCCGTCGTGCCTACCTGCATCACGTCGACCTGATCCGCGCCACCACCTTCTCGCTGGTCATCTTTGTGCACTGCCTCACGCAGACCACCGACGAGTTCAACAGCATGCCGGTGAACATCACCTCGCTGTTGCTGCATTTCACCCGCAACACCTTCTTCGCGCTCACCGGCTTCGTGCTGATGTACCAGAACTACGACAAGGGCGACTTCAACGCGCTCGACTTCTGGCGCCGCCGGATCAAGCTGGTCATCTACCCGTATGTGATCTGGTCGGCGGTGTACTGGGTGGTCCAGGACATGTGGGCCGCCGGACGCACCAGCGAGATCCCCACCAGTCTCGGTGATTTCGCGCACAAGCTGAGCTGGGGACTATCCGGCTTCCAGATGTACTTCCTGTTCGTGATGTTGCAGGTGTATCTGATCTTCCCGCTGGTGGTGTGGCTGGCGCGGGCGACCGCGGGCCACCACGGCAAGCTGCTGCTCGGCAGCCTTGTCGCGCAGTTCACCATCGCCACCACGATCACGCACTGGAATCCGCCGGCGTCGGTGGCCAACTACTGGTGGCACAACTACGCAACCTTCATCCCGTATCAGTTCTTCATCCTCTACGGCGCGATCGCCGCGATCCATCGTGAGGCCATCACCCGCTGGCTGTCGGGCAAGGCGTGGTGGCTGTTCGCAGCGCTGATGAGCACTGCCGCGGTTGCCGTGGGCACGTACGTGTGGAGTGTGTGGGTCGACGGCAAACCGGTGCACGACAACAACTCCGCCTTCTACCCCACTCTGCTGCCGTTTCTGGTCGTCGCGATGACCTGCCTCTACGCGGCGGCCGCGCATTGGGCCGAACACTGGCGCGCGTTCACCCCCCGATTCGCCCGGGCGGTCAAGTACGCGTCGAACCGGTCGTTCCCGGTGTTCCTGGTGCACGTGCTGGTGCTGTTCCTGATCCTGCGGCCCCAGTCCGGTGGGCAGCCGTGGCTGCTCGCCACGATCCCGCAGCCGTGGGCCACCATCGTGGCCTATGTCGGCACCCTCGCGGGGTCGCTGATGCTGGTGGAGGTACTCCGCCGACTTCCCGGTTCGCTCTATCTGACCGGCCGACCACGGATTCCGGTGCGCCGCAAGCCGGTGGTGGAGGAGCCCGTCGACGCGAGCGCGGCACCGGAAGCGGTCACCGCGGGTCGCTGACCGCGCGGTCGAGGGCACGAGCCAGTGCCGGGCGGTCCGGCTTCCTCGTCCGTCCGCGTCGCGGGATGGCGTCGACGAACACGATGCGGTCCGGTCGCGCCGCATGGTCGATGAGGGTCTCGGCCGCGCGCTCGACGCGTGCGCGCACCGCTTCTGCCGGGCCGTCGGCGACCACTGCCAGGATCACCTCCGGGTCACCTGTTGCCTGCATCGACGTGTCACCGCCCCCCACGCCGACGATCGCGCACTCGCGCACACCGTCGAGGAGCGACAACGCCGGCTCGTAAAGTCCGGGATAGATGTTGGTGGTGCCGCGGATGATCATGTCCTTGCTACGGCCGGTGAGCGCCAGACGTCCGTCGACGTCGACGGCCAGGTCGCCGGTCGCCACCTCATGCAACGGTGTGACGGTGCCGTCCAGGGGTGAGAGCAGCCCCGCACACAATCCGGGTCCGCGCACGATCAACTCGCCCTCTGTGATGCGTGCGTGCACGCCATCGACGAGGCGGCCGAGAGGGTCGCCCGGCCCGGTCCAGTCGAGCTTGTCGGTCCCGGAGGCGACGGCGATCGGCACGATCTCGGTCATGCCGTAGATGGATGCGACGTCGACGCCGGGCCAGGTGTCGGCGACCGATCGGACGAGTCCGGCCGTGACCGGCGCCCCGCCGCACAGCAGTGTTCGCAGCGATCCGGGGCGGGCCGCGACCGCGTCGAGTATCGCGGGCACCTCTCCGGGAACGACGAAGACATGGGTGATGTGGTTGTGTCGCTGCAGAATACGTCCCAGGGTTGCGGGTCCGGCGTGCGTGCTCAAGCCCAGTCGGGGCATCATCCAGGTGGCGCCCGCGAGCAAGGCGGGCAGTCCGATCATCGCCTGATCCGAGAGCACCACCGATCCCCGCTCCACACCGAGCGCCGCCACCGCCGCGCGGAAGCCGGCGAGCAGCGTCGCCTGGGTGTGCACCACACCGCGGGGTTGCGCGGTGGTGCCGGAGGTGAACACCACCAGCGCCTCGTCGTCGACGGTGGGAGATGCTGCGGCGCAACGGGTCACCTGGCGCCGTTGGCGACCGAGGTGCCGCAAGGAGGTGGCGTCGTGCGGGACACCGGGTAGCCGTGGCCCCGAATAGATCTGTGTCACCGGCAGATCCGCGAGCCTGGGCAGGGTGAGTCCGCGACCGCGGGCCAGTGCGCCGATGGGGCCGCGGGAGGTGGCGGCGTGGATGAGCGATTCGGCTGCCGCATGTGTGGGGGCGGCCGCGCGGACACGGGCGTCGAATAGGTCTGGGGCCATCCCCGGGTCTGCGAACACGATCGATCCGCCGGCGGCAAGCGCTCCCGCGAGCAGGATCATCGAGTCGGGTGCGGGGCGGATGGAGAACAGCATGCGATGTCCGGCACCGAAACCCACGTCGTGCAGCGCTGCCGCGGTGTGCCGAATACGTTGCCCCACTTCACCATAGGTGAGAACGGTGCCGCGTCCGGGTCGGCGGGCACCGACATAGGACACCGCAGGCCGATCGGCGAACCGGTCGCAGAACTCCAGCAGCACATCGGTGAGCGCCCCCGTGGTCATCGGATGTCCACGTCCTGCGGACGATAGCGGTGGTCGGCGTACCAGCCGAGTGTGCGCAGCACTCCCCACGCCTTGGCCCGTCGCGCCGACACCTGCACCCGCACGTCACGCCGCAGCGCGTAGTCGGTGGTGAGCGTGCGGACCGCGTTGACCAGTGCCCTGTCCTCGTGGACATCCTCGATCTTCGTCCGCGGGAAACCACCTGCCGCCTCGTACAGTTCGGTGGTGATTCCCATGTTGCAGCCCGCCAGCATCTGGTAGGGGCCGCGGTACTGCGGGCCCCGGTTTCCGGGCCGGAGTTTGCCCGCGAACGCACCGAACTCCACCATGACGAGGAGGAAACCCGCCCGCCAGCGGGGGATTTCCTCATCGCTGCGGGGCATCATCTGCCCGGCCACCAACCGCACTCCATCGTCGAATGCGCTGCGCAGACACGCGATCCAGTCATCGTTGGGCACGCAGTCGGCGTCGGTGCGCGCCAGATGTGTCGCCCCGCGGTCGATGGCGTGACGCATCCCGGTGTCGGCGGCGGCACCCGTACCCTTCTCCGATTCGTCGATGATCTCGATGCGCATCTGCCGGTGACCCCGCGCGAAGTCTTCCGCGAGCTGCCGCGTCCGGTCGCCAGAACCGTTGTCCACCACCACCACGCGGAAGTCCGTATCATTCTGCGCCGCAAGGCCCTCGAGCACCCCGGTGATCCAGCGCTCCTCGTTGTAGGCGGGGATCACCACCCACAGATCCATGCTCGTCACCGTCATGTCCGTCACGCCGCCGACCCCAGCGCGGCGATGCCGCCGATCGAATCCACCCACGTATGCAGCCGGGAGATGCCCTCGGCGCGGGAGATCCACGGCTCGACACCGAGGTCGCGCCGGGCCGCCGAGGTGTCGTAGGTGGCGGTGCGGGTGAGCAACGCGATCGTGTACGCCGACACCGGAGGTGTCCGGTGATGTGCCAGTGCGGGCAGGCGCCAGATCACGTCGGCCACACGCGCGGCCGCGGTCACCGCGGCCGGCGGCAACCGCGGATGCGGTGGGGCGAGACCGAATTCGCCGGCGATGTCACGGAGCATCGGCCAGATGTCGACCGGCTGGGCATCGGCGATGAAATAGGCTCTGCCACCGATGATGTCGGCCGGCGCGGTCAGCGCAGCCAACGCGGCCGCCACGCAGTGGTCGATGTAGCACAGCGATGCGTACACGCTGTGGCCGGGATCGAGATCGGGGATGCGCCCGGCCGCAAGCCGCGTGAGCACCACGGCGATCGGCCCGCGACTGTCTCCCGGACCCCACACGGCCCGCGGTCGCAGCGCAGTGGTCGTCATGCCGGTGTTGTCGGCGTCGAGCACGAGTTGTTCGGCTTGTGCCTTGGTGGCGCAGTAGTGATTGAAGAAGCGGGTTGGGTAGCCGACTCGTTCGTCGATGCCGATCTGATCGCCACCGTCCGGGGACATGAGCGCACTCGGCGAGGACACGAAGACGAACCGGCGAACCCCGGCGTCGCCCGCGGCAGCGAGCAGGCTGCGGGTGCCCTCGACGTTCACCCGCCGGAACGTCTCGGCGGGACCGGTGTCGGCGAGGTGGGCGGCGGCGTGAAAGACCGCATCGGTTCCGCGCGCCGCGTCGGCCAACGTGCGTGGTTCGGTGAGGTCACCGAACGCGATGTCGGCTCCGGCATTCCGCAACCGCGCCACCGCCGGGTGGCCGGGATTGCGGACCAACGCCCGCACCCGGGTTCCCTGCGCGCACAACGTCGTGGCGACGGCTCCCCCGATGAAGCCGGTGGCACCGGTCACCAGCACCGTCACGGTGTTGCGGGAGAGGGCTGGCGATGGGCGAAACGTACTGCGGCGGCCAGTCTTCCGCCGCCGGCGGTCACCAGGCACGCCGCATCGGTGCCCGCGTCGCGGGCGGATGCCAGTGCGATGATCGGTGCGGCCGTGTGCGCGGTGTCGGGTGCGGTGAACCACCGTCCGTCGGCGGTCACGACCGCGGCGGTTGCCGGCGGCACCGCCGTGACGATGCCCGACCTCGATGCGACGTCGGCAACAAGGGGCGCGAGGTCGGCGACCGTCGGGGCGTCGACCACGATGCTGCGTCGCCCGCGGTGCCCGACGTCGGGAATGCGTGAGTAGCCGACGGGTGTCGAGGTGTCGCCCGCGGCCGCCACGAGACCGTCGAAAACCGGTGCGGCGCTGTCGTCGTCGGGCGCCCGCGCGACCACGACGGCGGCCGCCGTCGGACCGTACGGGAAGTCGGGCGACCGGTCCTCGGCGTCGCCGCCGGGATGTGCGTCGGCGGCGGTGATGAGCACTGTGCCCGCGCCGCAGGCGATCAGCGAGTCGGCGACGGCGAGCGCGTCGAGCACACCGGCCGCGCCGTTCATCAGGTCGAAGGAGTACATGGTGTGATCGCCGCGTCCGTAGTCGAGGCCGATACCGATGCGCTGCTGCACCAGCGCCGCGACCGCCGGTTCGACGATGTTGTCGTCCCGGTAGACGCCCACGTGGATGAGGACGTCGATGTCGTCGTCGGCGCATCCGGCGTCGGCGATCGCGGCACGCCCCGCACGGGCGGCCAGCGTGATCGCCGACGTCTCGTCGCCCGGGTCGGCGACGGCCAGCCCGACGATCGTACTGCGGCCCTGACCGTCGGCGGTGGCCGAGCGCATGACATCGGTTGTCGCCGAGATTTTTTCATCCTGATCACCGGCGGCGCACACCCGGTGCACGGCGTCGTCGAGGGTCACCGAGCAGAACCCACCCACCACGCCGCTGGCCGCAGGCACCAACAGCACCCGGGTACCGGGGTCGATCCCCTTCTCCCTGATCTGGGTGGCCAGCACCAGCGCATGCGAGGTGGAGGCGGTGTTGGCATACTCGGCGAGCACGTTGAGGTGCGGGGGCATCGTCGTACCGAACTCACGCTCGGCGATCGTCTGGACGAAGGCGATGCCCGGTGCGCTCACCTGGTGGTGCACCATCGCGTCGTAACCCTCGGCGGCGAAATCACTTCCGCGTTTGTCGAGGAAGTCACGGTGCGCGTTCATCCACAGCAGATAGCGCGATTCGTTGTGCATGGTGCGGTTGTCGGTGTACAGCGCCACCCCCGGTCGTTGATCGCTGGGCATCCCGAGGCATGCCTGCGCGAATCCGGCGGCGGTGAACAACTCGATGTACTCGATGCGGTCGGCCGGATCGGTGGACACGTCGAGGATCACCGCGCTCCCCGCGTCGCCGACCGTCAGTGACGCGAACTGCGGGTCATAGGGCAACGCGATCTCGGCGACCGCGGTGTCGGAGATCGGGGTGATGTCCTCGCCGCTGACCACCAGGCCGGTCTGTGCCGCACCCGCGCGGATCATCGCGTCGAGGATCTTGATGCCGGTGAGCATTCCCGCGCACGCATTGGTGACGTCGAAGGACAATGCCGCCGACGCGCCGATCTCGCTGCAGATCCGCGCCGCGAGCGAGGGTTCGAGCGTGAAGAGGCCGGGCTCGACCGTCCGTGTGATGGAACAGCAGATCACTACATCGAGGTCGGCGGCGCGGTACTCGGAGGCGGCCAGCGCGTCACGGGCGGCGCGGACGGCGAGGTCCAGCGACGAGGTACCCGCGATCCGTCGTTCGCCGATACCGGTGATGGCCTCGATGTCGAGAGCGAACTCGTCGGGTAGCCGTGCGAGCAGATCCGCGGTCGACAGCACCGTGTCGGGTACGTACGCGCCGATCGATTCGATCCGGGAGAACTGCGGCATGACCACAACCTAACGTCCTCCGGTCGCCGCCGACACCGTCGCACCTGTCATCAGGTGAGCACCGACCAGAGCGCGCGGGGCCGCGCGAACAGGCTCTCGCGAACCTGGTTACGCGCCAAAGTCCACCAACTGCAGTCACATTCGGCCACAACACCCACCGCGTCGACTCCGTGATGACGACACAACGCGATGGCGCGGGACAGGTGGAAGTCCTGGGTCACGATGACGATCGGAGGCGTCGATCCGTCGTTCGCGCGGACGACCTCGTCGATCCGGTCGCAGCTCTGTTCGGTGTCGAAGCCGGCCGGATCGTCGACGATGGCCGCTGCGGGAACTCCGCGTGCCTCGAGGTAGGAGCGCATCACCGCTGGTTCGTTTCCCGCGTCGGCCGATCCGTTTCCCGAGTTGATGATGCGCACCACCCGTCCGGATCGGTAGAGGGCCAGCGCGGTGTCGAGACGGCCCCGGACGTAGTCGCCGGGCTCGCCGTCGGACACCAGCGAGCCGAGCACGAGGGCGGTGGATCCGGGCGCGACGCCTGCCGGGTCGACGACTTTCCCGCGCGCGGCGACGAGGACCCAGACGTTGGCGGTCACGAGCACGGTGACCACCGCAACCAGCAACGATGCGACCACGACGGTGCGGGCGCGGGGACGTCGCACGCGATTCACGTCCCTCACCGTAGAAGCACTCCACCATTTGCCGGCACGCGGTTGGCCGCACAGTGGATACTGGTCTGTGAGATATACATCGCCTCCCACAGCTCGTGAGGCAGATCACCATATGGGAGGAAATGCGCATGCCGTACATGCCGGTCACCGAGTCGATGTTCCTGTTCGCCGAGACGCGCGAGCAGCCGATGCACGTCGGGGGACTTCAACTCTTCGTCCCCCGAGAAGGACAAACCGCCTCAGAGCTGGCCGAAGAGATGATCGAGCGGTTCTCCGCGGCCACCGAGGTGCGTCCGCTGTTTCGCAAACGTCCCGCCTCACCCGCTGCGGTCTTCGGCCTCATGGCGTGGTCGTACGACGACGAGATCGACTTCGACTACCACGTCCGGCACGCGGTGCTGCCGCGACCCGGTCGGATTCGGGAACTCTTCCGGTACGTCTCGCTGCATCACAGTGCGCTCCTCGACCGCAACCGTCCGATGTGGGAACTGCACATCGTCGAAGGTCTGGCCGACGGCCGGGTGGCGCTCTACACCAAGGTGCATCACTCCCTGGTCGACGGTGTGTCGGCGCTGCGCCTGCTCGAACGCACCCTGACCGCCGATCCCGACGACCGCAACGGCACCGCACCCTGGGACCCCTCCCTCGTCCGGGCACGGCCCAAGCAGCAGAAACCTGCCGGCGGCGGACTGAAGCTGCCCGGGCTGTCGGCGATCCGGGGTGCAGTGGGGGCGGCCGTCGGGGTTGCCGGCGACATCGTGGGCATGGCCCCGGCCACCGCGCGGATCGCGTGGAACGGGCTGACCGAACCCGAGTTCGCGACGCCGTTCAAGGTGGCGCCGCGCACGATTCTCGACGTCCCGATCGGCAGCGCCCGACGCTTCGCCGCCCAGCAGTGGCCCACCGAGCGTCTGCGCGCGGTGGCCGACGAACTGCAGATCACGCTCAACGACGTGATCGTGGGAATGGCCTCCGGCGCCTTGCGCTCCTATCTCATCGACCGTGATCAACTACCCGATTCGCCGCTCGTGGCCGCGCTGCCGGTGTCGATGCACGTCGACGACGAGAAGGAGGGCAACGCGATCACGGTGGTCATGGCCAACCTGGCCACCGACCAGCCCGATCCGGAGCGACGCATCAACACCCTCGTCGAGTCGACCCGCAGATCCAAGCAGGTGATCCGCAGCCTCAGCCCGCTGCAGGCGCTGACTTACGGAGCGGCGACGTTCGCCTCTCTCGCCTTCGCCGCAATCCCGGGTTTCGTCTCCTACGCCCCGTCGCAGTTCAACCTGATCATCAGCAATGTCCCCGGGCCGAGTGAGCATCTGTACTGGAACGGAGCGCGACTCGACGGCGTGTACCCGGTGTCGGTGGTACTCGAAGGCCTGGCCCTCAACGTCACCGTCACCACCACCGCCGAGCACGTCAATTTCGGGCTGATCGGCGCGCGGAAAGAGTTGCCGAGCCTGCAGCGGCTGCTGACCCACCTCGACACCGCCCTCGAGGAGATGGAGAAGGTTGCGCACGTCACATCGGTAGCGAACTGACTGGATAGTAAGTTACCGGTGAGTATCATCTCACTACGCCCTGGCGTGTCCTTTTTCGGTGGTTAGGGCAGCCTTGGCGGCGGAGAGGTGCCCGAACGATTTACGGTTACCTCTAACAGACGTCCGACCCCGCGCACGTCAGCCCGGCGCGAGTGGTGGTCGATGATCAACCAGAGAGGGGCCGGGACGCCGTGAATGCCACGACGATCACCATCGGCACGATAGCCGCGGTCATCAGCCTATTCTGCTGGGCTCTGTTCCTCCGCGGCGTGTGGACCATGGTCCGCGCGATCGCACAGGGACAGCGCGTCGACCGCAGTCGGTTCTGGCCGTTCTTCCCACGCTTCTGGACGATGCTCAAGGAGTTCGTCGCCCATACCCGCATGGTGAAGTTCCGCACTGTCGGCTGGGCGCACTGGCTGGTGATGTTCGGCTTCCTCATCGGCGCGATCTTCTGGTTCGAGGCCTACGGACAGATCTTCGACCCGCACTTCCACTGGCCGGTGATCGGCGCGTGGAACGTCTACATCTTTGCCGACGAGGTGCTCGGCCTGGGCACGGTGATCGGTATCACCGCGCTGATCATCATCCGTCAGATCAACCACCCGCGCGTGCCCGCACGGCTGTCGCGGTTCTCTGGGTCGAAGTTCGGTGCCGCCTACTTCGTGGAGGCCGTCGTTCTGCTCGAGGGCCTGGGCATGATCTTCGTGAAGACGTTCAAGATCTCCTCGGGTATCGAGGACCCGCCGATCTGGACGTCGTTCTTCACCCACTATTTCGCGCAGCTTTTCACCGGTTCGTCGGAGTACTGGGTCACCGGCGCCGCCGTGATCAAGCTGATGAGCGGCATGGTGTGGCTGGCAGTGGTGGGCGTCAACATCGACTGGGGCGTGGCCTGGCACCGCTTTGCCGCGTTCTTCAACATCTATCTCAAGCGTGAGCAGGACGGCAGTGTCGCGCTCGGCGCGGCCAAGCCGATGATGAGCCAGGGCAAGGTGCTCGACATGGAGACCGCCGACCCCGACGTCGACGCCTTCGGCGCGGGCAAGGTGGAGGACTTCTCCTGGAAGGGCTGGCTGGACTTCACCACCTGCACCGAGTGCGGTCGCTGCCAGAGTCAGTGTCCGGCGTGGAACACCGGCAAACCGCTGAGTCCCAAGCTGCTCATCATGTCGCTGCGTGACCACGCGCAGGCCAAGGCGCCCTACCTGATCGCGGGTGGTCGCAAGGACATGGGTGGCGACGAGGTGGGTCTCGTCGACGCCGACGGCAACGTCGACGAGGCGAAGCTGGCGAAGATCCCCGAGTCGGCGCGGGCCGAGGCCGATCGCAAACTGGTGGGCGAGTCCGCGGGCACCGGCATGGTCGACGACACGCTCGGCGCGGTGATCGACACCGAGACCCTGTGGAGCTGCACCACCTGCGGCGCCTGCGTGGAGCAGTGCCCGGTGGACATCGAGCACGTCGACCACATCATCGACATGCGCCGCTACCAGGTGCTCATCGAGTCGGACTTCCCCACCGAGCTGGCGGGCATGTTCAAGAATCTCGAGAACAAGGGCAATCCCTGGGGTCAGAACGCGTCGGCGCGGACCAACTGGATCGACGAGATGGACATCGAGATCCCGGTGTTCGGGCAGGATGTCGAGTCGTTCGAGGGCTTCGAGTACCTGTTCTGGGTGGGCTGTGCGGGTGCCTACGAGGACCGCGCGAAGAAGACCACCAAGGCCGTCGCCGAACTGCTCGACATCGCCGCGGTCAACTTCCTCGTGCTCGGCGAGGGTGAGACCTGTACCGGCGACTCGGCCCGGCGTGCGGGCAACGAGTTCCTGTTCCAGATGCTCGCCCAGCAGAACATCGAGATGATGAACGAGGTCTTCTCGACCGCGCCGCAACAGCGCAAGAAGGTCGTCGTGACCTGTGCCCACTGCTTCAACGCCCTGGGCAACGAGTACCCGCAGCTGGGCGCCGGGAGCGGAGCGAGCGGGCCCGATGGCAACCGCGCGAAATACGAAGTGGTGCACCACACCCAGCTCCTCAACGGGCTGGTGCGCGAGAAGCGGCTCATCCCGGTGGCCCCGATGGGCGAGGGCGTGACCTATCACGATCCCTGCTACCTGGGCCGTCACAACAAGGTCTACGACGCCCCGCGTGAGCTGATGGCCGCGGCAGGGTCGGATCTACGCGAGATGCCGCGCCACGGCGAACGGTCCATGTGCTGCGGCGCCGGCGGTGCCCGCATGTGGATGGAAGAGCAGATCGGCAAGCGCATCAACATCGACCGGGTGGACGAGGCCCTCGACACCCTCGGCGGCGACATCGCGTCGGGGACGACGAAGGTGGCGACCGGTTGCCCGTTCTGTCGGGTGATGCTCACCGACGGCGTCACCGCCCGCACCAGCGGCACCGAGAACGAGGGCAAGGTGGAGGTTGTCGACGTCGCGCAGCTGCTGCTGTCGTCGGTCAAGCGCGGCCTGCCCGAGGTGACCCGCAGCGGCCGGTTCCTGGGACCGGTGGCCAAGCCGGCCCCGGAGCCGGAACCGGAGCCCGAGAAGGTTCCCGCAGCGGCTGCGGCCGGGGCTGGGGCTGCGGCTGCGGCGACCGGTGCGGCCACCGAGACTGCGCCGAAGCCGAAGGTCGGGCTGGGCATGAAGGGCGGCAAGAAGCCCGGCGCAGCGGCCAAGGCCCCGGCAGATTCGACGCCTGCGGAATCCGCTCCCGCTGCCGAGAAGAAGCCTGCCGCAAAGGGATTCGGCATGAAGGGCGGCATCAAGAAGCCGGGCGCCGCGAAGGCCCCGTCGGCGTCTGCAGCACCCGCACCCGCCGAGACGGAATCGTCGGCCGCGGTGGAGTCGGCTGCCACGGAGTCTGCAACACCGGCTGCGCCGAAGAAGGCCGCGGCCAAGGGCTTCGGCATGGGCGCGGGTGCCAAACGTCCGGGTGCCAAGGGTCCGGGTGCGGCCAAGCCGAACGCGGCCGCCGCGGACGCGGGTGTGACCGCTCCGGCCGAGAGCATCGTCGCCGAGACGGAGTCGGCACCCGAGGCGGTCCCAACCGCCGACACCGAGTCGGCCACCGCAGCGGCCCCGACCACGACCGAGGAGAAGCCGGCCAAGGCCAAGGGCTTCGGCATGGCGGCGGGCAAGAAGCGGCCCGGCGGCGTCGGCAAGGCGTCGAGCGTGCCCACTTCCGAGTCGAGCGTGCCCGAAACCACGTCGAGCGCGCCCACTTCCGAGTCGAGCGTGCCCACTTCCGAGTCGAGCGTGCCCACTTCCGAGTCGAGCGTGCCCGAAACCACGTCGAGCGTGCCCGCGGTGACCGAGGAGAAGCCGGCCAAGGCCAAGGGCTTCGGCATGGCCGCGGGCAAGAAGCGGCCCGGCGGCATCGGCAAGGCTGCGGCCGCGCCTGTCGCGTCGACCCCCGCGGTCGAGACGCAGGCGCCGGCAGAGGTTGTCGACGATGAGCCTGCCGAGTCGGTCGACGACGCGCCGTCGCCTACGCCGACCGAGACACGCGCTGCCGAGACACCTGCGACCGATGCACCGAGCGGAAACGGCTCAGCTCCCGACGACCGCACCATCGGCGAAACCGGAGCAGCGAAGGCGAAGGGCTTCGGTATCGCCGCGGGCAAGAAGCGCCCCGGTCACCGCTAGAAGGTCGACTCGCCCAGTTCGCTGGTCGAGTTCGACCTGCGCGCCCGGCAGGCACGCTCGACCGGGATGTGGGCACGCCCGACCGGAAAGTGGGCACGCTCGACCGGAAAGTGGGCACGCTCGACCGAATTGTGGGCACGCTCGACCGAATTGTGGGCACGCTCGACCGAATTGTGGGCACGCTCGACCGGGAAGTGGGCACGCCCGAAACTGATTTGCCCACGGCTGCGACAATTGAACCCGTGAGTAGGCCTTACGTATCCCACCTGAATCAGAACCTGAAGCCGCTGGAGCAGTCACTGAAGCTGCAGAACGTGTGCTACGAGATCAGGGGTCCGGTGCATGCGCACGCGGCGCGGCTCGAGGCCGAGGGTCACCGGATCATGAAGCTGAACATCGGCAACCCGGCCCTGTTCGGGTTCGAGGCACCCGACGTCATCATGCGCGACATGATCCACGCGCTGCCCTATTCGCAGGGGTATTCGGAGTCGGCGGGGGTGCTCTCGGCTCGCCGCGCCGTGGTGACGCGCTACGAGCTGATCCCCGACTTCCCCTACTTCGACGTCGACGACGTGATCCTCGGCAACGGCGTGTCCGAGCTGATCACGATGACGATGCAGGCGCTGCTCAACGACGGCGACGAGGTGCTGATCCCCGCCCCCGACTATCCGCTGTGGACCGCGATGACCGCGCTGTCGGGTGGCCGCCCCGTCTACTACCAATGCGACGAGGACAACGGCTGGAACCCCGACATCGCCGACATCGAGTCGAAGATCACCGACCGCACCAAGGCGATCGTGGTGATCAACCCGAACAATCCCACCGGCGCGGTGTACTCACGCGAGGTGCTCGAACAGCTCACCGACGTCGCACGACGACATTCGCTGCTCATCCTGGCCGACGAGATCTACGACAAGATCCTCTACGACGACGCCGAGCACACCAACATCGCCGCCCTGGCCCCCGACCTGCTGTGTCTGACCTTCAACGGCCTGTCCAAGGCCTACCGGGTGTGCGGTTACCGCGCGGGCTGGGTGGTGATCACCGGTCCCAAGGACCACGCCCGGGGCTTCATCGAGGGTCTCGGCATCCTCGCATCGACGCGCTTGTGCGCCAACGTGCCCGGCCAGCACGCCATCCAGGTGGCGCTGGGCGGCTACCAGAGCATCGAGGCGCTGGTTGCGCCCGGCGGTCGCCTCTTCGAACAGCGCAACGTGACCTGGGAGAAGCTCAACAAGATCCCCGGCGTGAGCTGCGTGAAGCCGATGGGTGCGCTCTACGCCTTCCCGCGCCTCGATCCCGAGGTGCACGAGATCCACAACGACGAGCAGTTCGTCCAGGATCTCCTGCTGCAGGAGAAGATCCTGGTGGTTCAGGGCAGTGGCTTCAACATGGCCGACAGCAATCACTTCCGTATCGTCACCCTGCCCTGGGCACGCGACCTGGGCGACGCGATCGACCGGATCGGCAACTTCCTGTCGTCGTACCGGCAGTAGCTTTCCGCGTCGAGTGGGAGTCCAAAGCGTTGCGTCAGTACCCGAACCGATTCTTCCAACCGTTACCCGGCATGTATGAGCGTGGAACGCTGCGGCCGGAGCGATACTCGCTGCGCGTCAAAGAGGCCGCCCCGCTGTCCTCCTGACCGGACGTTGACGAGGGGCGTCATGTGACACTCTTCGTTGTTACAATTCCTGGACATATCTGTGACGTTTGGTTACGTTAACCCCATTGCAGTGCCGAAGGGGTGGGGGTGGCGAATGACCGATTGGGCCGAAGGGTATGTCGACGTCGACGGAGTGCGGCTGGCCGTCTTCGAGTTCGATCGTCAGCCGGCCGACGACGACCGCCCGACCGTCCTGTTGGTGCATGGTTGGCCGGACACCCATCACGTGTGGACCCGGGTTGCCCGACTCCTCGCCGACGACGCGCGGGTTGTCGCGTACGACACTCGTGGGCAAGGCAGCAGTGACAGCCCACTGGTCAACACACGCGACTTCGCCGTGCGCACCCACCTGCTGCGTAACACAGGCCGCTACGCCACCGACCTCGCCCGTCATGAATCACCGACACCCCACTGGGTTCCGACAACGCACCCCGCCCACGTCGCCGATATGGTCCGCGACTTCGTACACCGCAACGACTCTCGTCGGTCCAACGAGTCGGCACCCGGCGCCAACACATCGGTCCGATAGCTACGAGCGCGAGGAGTAACGCGATGCACGCACACACCGAAAACGGCGCCGTCACATCAACATACGTGCCGTATACCGATGAAACCGATCCGGGCGAGGTCGAACTACACGCGCGGAATGTGGCGTTCGACTGGTCCGACGTCCCACTGCACTGGATTCCCGGACACCCGGTGGCGTCAGACTTCATCAGCGTTCTCAATCTGCTTCTCCCCGAAGGAGAACGGTGGTTCGTCCAAACCTACAACGAGGCGCTTGGGCTCGTGCACGACGAGGAACTCGCCGCGACAATGCGCGGTTTCATCGGCCAGGAAGCCATGCACGCCGAGGCCCACGATCACGTCCTGTGGGAGTTTCTCGACCACCACGGTATCGACCCCCGGCCGTACTGCCGACAGATGGAGTGGATGTTCCGAAAGGTACTCGGCCCACCGGAGACCGGTAGCGCCCAGGCTCGGCAGAAGCATCTCGTCGAGCGACTCTGGCTCATCGCCGCCATCGAGCACTACACCGCGATCCTCGGTGACTTCGCCCTGAACAACACCTGGACCGAAGTCGGCGCCGACCCGACGATGACGGATTTGTTCACCTGGCATGGAGCCGAGGAGGTCGAACACCGAGCGGTCGCACACGACGTCGCGGTCTACTTCGGTGACAGCTACCTCCGACGCGGACGGGCTATGCTCATCGCGCTTCCGACGCTGCTCATTCTTCTTTTCCGGGGCTTCCGGTTCATCACCCACCAGGACCCGGCAATCCGGCACAACAACTACTTCTATCGGCAGTACCATTACGCGCGCGGAGTTCGCGCGGGCGTTCTGCCGCCGATCCGCAGCGTACTGCTGGCGACCTTGAGTTACTTTCGTCCCGGCTTTCACCCGAGCGAAATCGGTTCCACTGCACAGGCTGTCGCCTATCTGGCGGCCTCACCCGCGGCTCGAAACGCCCCGTGACCGCCGACCGGAGGCGATCGTGAATCAACGTGCACACCCGCACACCACCGAGATGACCTCGCCGCCACCACATCTGTATGGGCGGTGGCGACACGATCCACTGATGACATTCGGCACCGTGCTGTCCAAGACCTGGATACCGTTCTGGCGCCCCTTCTCGCCACTCCATCCGACTGTCGAAAACGACGGCGTGACCACGCTGCGCATCGTCGGACGGCAGGTGGTGGCGCAGGACGAGAACGTCGTCGCGCTGACGTTCGCGGGCCTCGACCGTCAGCTGCTCGATCGGTGGCATGCCGGCGCGCACATCGACCTTCTACTGCCATCCGGCAGGATGCGGGAGTACTCGTTGTGCGGCGACCCGGCCGATCGGTACACGTACCGCATCGCCGTCCGTCGCATCCCGGACGGGGGCGGTGGCTCGGTGGAGGTGCACGACGACCTCCGCGTCGGTGACACCATCCGAATCAAGGGTCCGCGCAATGCGTTTCCTATCGCCCTGCCCGGGCACGGCTCGCCCGCCACGTCGTTGCGTTTCATCGCGGCCGGGATCGGTATCACGCCGATCCTGCCGATGATCCGGGCCGCGCAACGCTTCGGCCTGGACTGGTCGATGATCTACTCCGGGCGAAGCCGCGACTCGATTCCGTTCATCGACGAGGTCTCGGCATTCGACGAGAAGGTCACCATCCGCACCGACGACGAGCACGGACTGCCCACCATGGACGAGCTGCTCGGGCCGGCCGATCCCGAAACCGGCCGCACGCCATCGAATCTCGCCGTGTACTGCTGCGGGCCGGTCGCCATGTTGGAAGCGTTGCGACGTCACCTCGGGGATCATCCCGACATCGAGCTGCACTACGAGCGATTCAGTCCGCCGCCGGTGGAGGACGGTCGCGAATTCACCGCCACCATCGCATCCACCGGCCGGCAGATCACCGTCGCCGCCGACGAACCGCTGCTCGCCGCACTGCGACGCGAGATGCCGTCCGTGCCGTATTCGTGTCGGCAGGGCTTCTGTGGCACCTGCAAGGTGAGGACGCTGTCTGGTGCGATCGACCACCGCGACAACATCCTCACCGAGCCCGAACGCGCCGGCGGAACCATCCTCACCTGCGTGTCACGCGCGGCCGGCGATCACCTCACCCTCGATCTCTGAATCTGTTGTGGGCAAGTTGCTCTCGGCATCGTCCCGGTTCGGCGCGCCGCGCAGCAACACCGCTGCGGCCACCGCGGCGGCGACGGTCACCGCAACCGCCACCCACACCGCGCTGTGCAGCCCGTCGACGAACACGTCCTGCACCGCCGACCGGATGCCCGCGGCCATGGTTGCGGGCGCCTGCTGGGCCACCTGGACTCCGGCCATCACCGAATCCTGCGCCATCGCCGACACCGCGTGCGGAAGCCCCAGTGCGGCAAGACGTTCCCCGACACCCGACGTGTACACCGATGTCAGTACCGATCCCAGCACCGCCACCCCGAGGGTGCCGCCGATCTCGCGCGTGGTGTCGTTGACAGCCGAGCCCGCCCCGGCCTGCTCGGGGCGCAGCGAATCCATGATCACCTGCGTGCAAGGACCGGAGATGAAGGCCAGACCGGCAGCCATCAGTGCCATCGACCAGACGATGAGTTCCCAGTACCCCGATGCGGCAGAGGATAATTCGACCAGTGCGAATCCCGCCGCCATGAGCAACGATCCGGCGACCGCCACGAACCGGGGACCGAACCGATGTGCCAGCATCATGGCAACCGGCGAGAAGACCGCCATCACCACGGCGAAGGGCAGCGTGCGCAGACCCGCTTCGAGCGGCCCGTAGCCCTTGACCGCCTGAAAGAACTGGGTGATGAGGAAGATGAATCCGAACAGCGCGAAGAACGCGACGCTGATCATCCCCGCGGCGGTGGCGAAGTGGCGGTTGGCGAACAACCGGAGATCCAGGATCGGGTGGGGCACCCGCAGTTCACGCCCGGCGAACAGTGCGAGCGCGATCGCCGCGCCGGCGAGTCCGCCGATGGTGCGCGGGTCGGTCCACCCGAAGTGCGGTCCCTCGATCACCGAATAGGTCAGCAGTCCCAGCCCGGCGATCGAGAGCAGCAACCCGGGCAGATCGAACCGCGAGACGGCGTGGGGCCGGGTGCCGGGAACCACCGCGATGATGGCGGTCACGGCCAGCGCCCCGATCGGCACGTTCACCCAGAACACCGATGACCAGCTGAAGTGCTCCAGGAGCCAGCCGCCCAGCACCGGCCCGATCGCCACCGCGACCCCGGACGTGGCCGCCCAGATGCCCACCGCCGCCGCACGCTGCGCGCGGTCGGTGAAGACGGTGACGATCAACGCGAGCGTCGCCGGGAACACCAGGGCCGCGAACGCACCGAGTCCGCCGCGGGCGACGATGAGCTCGCGGAGCGTCGAGGACTCCGCGGCCAGCGCCGACACGGCCATGAAGCCGACGATGCCGGTCAGCAGCATCCGTCGATGGCCGAAGCGGTCGCCGAGGTATCCGCCGGTCAGGAGCAGTCCGGCGAAGACGAGCGTGTACGCGTCGACGATCCATTGCAGGCCCGAGATTCCCGCCCCCAGATCACGGGCCATTGTCGGCAACGCGACGTTGACGATCGTGTTGTCGATCATCACGAGCAGTTCGGCAAAGCACAGGGCGCCCAGCGCCCACCACCGAGTTCGCATCTGAAACCTCCGTTAGTAGAGTGGCGATCCATTGTTGTAGAACGTTGTTCTTTTCTAGTAGCACACAGTTCCAGTAGATTGTCAATATGGCCGCCACCCGCAGTACTCGCCGAACCCCAGCCATCGAGGTCAGGAGCAATCTCGTCGCCTCCGGGCGCCGGATTCTGGAACGTGACGGCGTTGCCGGCCTCACCATCCGGGCAGTCGCGACCGACGCGGGCGTCGCCCCGATGGGCGTCTACAACCACTTCGACGGCAAGGAGGGTCTGCTCGACGCTCTCGTCTCCGACGCGTTCGAGGAGTTCGCGAGGCTCATCGCGGTCACCGACGACGATCCGCGGGTGCGCCTGGCGCACAGCGGGAGGGCATACCGCGAGTTCGCCACCACCTACCCCGTGGTGTACGCGCTGATGTTCTCCTCGGACTGTCATCCCGACGACGAGTCGGCGGCGAATGCCTTCGCCGCGCTCACCGAGATCGTGCGCTACGGGCAGGCGGGCGGGGTGATCGTGGGCGGCGACGCGGCCGCGCTGGCCATGCAGATCTGGAGTTGCGTACACGGGGCGGTATCACTGGAACTGGCCGCAAGCCATCCGCCCACCGTCTGCGCGGTGGCCAACTACGAGCAGGTGCTCGGACTGATCGCCCGGGGGGTGCGACCCTGATGCCGGAGCCGGAACCGACGGTCGAATACCGCATCGACGACCTGGCCCGGGCTGCGGGGACCACCACCCGCAATGTCCGCGGCTACCAGGACCGCGGGTTGCTGCCGCGCCCGCATCGTCGCGGCCGCATCGCGATCTACACCGACGCGCACCTGGCCCGGCTCAAGGTGATCAACGATCTGCTCCGGCGCGGCTTCACCATCCGCCACATCGGCGACTTCCTGTCCGGGGTGCAGCGTGGCGACGACCTCGCAGATGTGCTCGGTCTGCGTGAGGTGGTGGCCACACCCTGGGCCAGCACGTCGCGTCGTTCGGTGTCCACCGCGGAACTCACCGAGATGCTGAACACCAGCAATCCCGCATATCTGCAGCGGCTCAACGACTTCGGGCTGATCCGTCCCGACGACTCCGCGAGCCCTCCGGCCGGCTACATTCTCCTCGACGAGGAGACCGTGACCGCGTACAGCAGACTGATCAAACGAGGACTGTCGCTCAGGTACATCCTCGACGTGCACGAAGCGCTCGACCGTGACATGGATGCGGTTGCGGCCACGGTGATCTCCGCCGGCCGTCGAGCCATCACCGAAGGTCGTTCGGACGGTTGGCTCCCCCAGACCCCAGCCGAATCCGAATGGGCGACCGATCTTCTCGCCGAACTCAAACGCGCCGGCTCGATTTCGGCGCACAACGCGCTCGACCGGGCCCTCGACCGCGACATGGCCCGGCAGCTCGACGATTATCTCGGTCGCGCCCATGGCGACGAGAATGTTGCTACGGAACCACAATCGGGGGCAGGCCCGGAATCGGAATGACCACACGCGGACGTGGACGCGGTCGAGGAGCCGGAGCGGGGGGTGCCGGGCGACGGTCCGACGTCGCCGCCGGCGGGGGCGGCGGTGGTGGGGGCGGAGGCACGTAGGTCGCGGCGGGACGACCCGCCTCCGCGAGGTCGGCGAGATCGGCATACAGCGTTGTGGTGGAAGGCTTCTGAGACGGACTGGCCACCACCGTCGGTGACGCGGAATGCCCGGTGACGGCCACCGCGGTGGCCGTGGCCCCGGCAGCCAGCACACCCGCACCGATCACCCCGACCAGCACCTTGGTGCGAATCCGCGACCCGCGTGGCGACGAGACCTGTTGGGTCCGAGCAGGTGTCGCGGGCACCGCCGAGTAGGCCAGGGTGGGCACCGACACCGGCTCGATCCGGTCGGTCACCTCGAGGGCGTTCTCGTCGGGGCGGTCCGGCGCGATCTCGAGGTCGG
Source organism: Gordonia sp. NPDC003425 (assembly GCF_053588635.1). Taxonomy (NCBI): domain Bacteria; kingdom Bacillati; phylum Actinomycetota; class Actinomycetes; order Mycobacteriales; family Gordoniaceae; genus Gordonia; species Gordonia sp. NPDC003425. Next base: position 109,503 of record NZ_JBSFQI010000015.1, read on the forward strand.
CGGACGGCGGCCCGGCGGGGGCCACGTCGCCGTCGAGTGATTCGTCGGGAAGTATTTCGTCGGGGGCTACTTCTACTTCGACGGGTGGCACGTCGTCGGCGGCCACGGGCACAGGCTCAGGCACAGGCACAGGCACAGGCACAGGCACAGGCGAAACGTCGATGGGGATCACGCCGTCGAGCACGACGATCGGTACCGCGGTGACCGGGGCGAGCACGGCGGGCAGCCCCGGCCAGCACGGGTGGCTTTCGGCCAGCACGAGCGCGTCGAGATCTCTGCCGTGATCGTGCGCCATCTGCTCGGCAAACGACGGCAGCCCTTCGGCCACATCGCGGGTGGCGTCGGCGAGGTCGCGGCGCGTCACCCGAAAGAGCCGGACATGCTGCTGCCCCATGATGAAGGTGCCGTCGGACTCCACCAGACGTGCACGCCCGCGTTCGGCAAGCGATCGCAACTCCGACCACCACTCGTCGTTCTCCGGCGTCTGCACGCGCCCCACCTGCACCAGGTACTCGGCCACGAGTTCGTCGAGTTCAGCGGCCGCGGTGCCCGGCACGCGCCGTTCGTCGATCACCACTCCGTCGGCGGCATCGACGACGGCGACGTCGACTCCGGCATCGGTGACGACGACCAGCGCAAACGAGGTGTGCAGATCGGTGCCGCGGCGGCGCAGAAGATTACGCGCACGCTCGACCACGGACGCGTCGAGCACGCGTGTCATCGCGGTCGTGTCATCACCCATTCGACTCTGTGATCCCCCATGGGCCGAGCGTCCCCGGCCCTCGACTGCTCAACCTAGCATGCGCTAGTGGTGCACCACCGGTGAGGCGGCGTCGGCTGATCGTCGAAACGGGGCTTGAGCAGCACTTCTCGGGGTCTGCGACGGTGCGCCGGTGGTGCCGCCCAGGGCGTGATAGGTCCACCCGGCGTGTCGCCAGGTCTGCGGGTCGAGGCACCGCCTGCCGTCGACGATGACACGTGCGCGCACCATGGGTTCGAGTTCGTCGGGCGTCATGTGCACGAACTCGGCCCACTCGGTGGCGATCACCACGACGTCGGCGTCGCGGACGGCGTCGGTGGCCGATTCGGCATAACCGAGGAGCGGATACATCCGGCGGGAGTTGGCGTTGGCCTTGGGATCGAAAACGGTGACCGCGGCACCGCGCAGCGCCAGTTGACCGGCCACGCTCAGCGCCGGGGAGTCCCGGACGTCGTCGCTCTCGGGTTTGAACGCGGCGCCCAGCACGGCCACGTTGGCGCCCAGCAGATCACGCGGGCACACCTGCGCGACGAGGTCGACCATGGCGGTACGCCTGCGCATGTTGATGGCATCCACCTCGTGCAGGAACCGCAGCGCCCCATGCGCACCGAGTTCCTCGGCGCGGGCGACGAAGGCGCGGATGTCCTTGGGGAGGCATCCACCGCCGAAACCGAGTCCTGCGTTGAGGAATCGCCGTCCGATCCGCTGGTCGTAGCCGATCGCGTCGGCGAGTGTGGAGACGTCGGCCCCGGCGATCTCACACAGCTCACTGATGGCGTTGATGAACGAGATCTTGGTGGCCAGAAACGCATTCGCCGAGGTCTTCACCAATTCTGCTGTTGCCCAGTCGGTGTGGATCAATGGTGTGCCGGAATCGAGGATCTCCCGATAGATCTCGCTGATCACCGCCACCGCGGACGTGTCGGTATCCAGCGGATCAGTGCCGATCACCATGCGGTCGGGGGTCAAGGTGTCCTCCACCGCGAATCCCTCGCGCAGAAACTCCGGACTCCACGCGAGTTCGATGGTGGTGTCCGCCGCGGCGCGCAGCGCGATACGCTGCGCCAGACCGGCCGCGGTTCCCACCGGGACCGTCGATTTGCCGATGATCAGGTGCGGCCCGCGCAGATGCGGCACGAGCGCATCGACCGCGGCGTCGACATACGAGGTGTCCGCGGCGTACCCGCGTGCGCGTTGCGGGGTTCCCACGCCGATGAAGTGCACGTTGCCGTGGGCCGCGGCGACCCGGTGATCGGTGGTGAAACGCAGACGGCCTGCGTCGATGTTGCGTCGCAGGATGTCGGCGAGGCCCGGTTCGAAGAACGGCACCTCGCCGGCGGCGAGGAACTCCACCTTGCCCGGGTCGACATCCACCCCGACGACGTCGTGCCCGAGTTCTGCCATACATGCGGCATGGGTAGCTCCGAGGTATCCGCACCCGATCACAGTGAGCTTCATATCTGAAGTGACTACGCGGGAGGATCTTCCGGCAACCAAAGCAGGCGTGGCCTGTCGCGGGCCGGTCGGTGAACTCCGTTACGGGAACGGTGAACAGAGGGCCAACTCAGCCGTCGTCGCGGATGAAGTTGAGGTAGGCCTTGGACGGGGTGGGGCCGCGCTGGCCCTGATACTTCGATCCGACGGCGGCGCTGCCGTAGGGATTCTCGGCCGGACTGCTCAGCCGGAACAGGCACAGCTGGCCGATCTTCATCCCGGGCCACAGCGTGATGGGCAGGTTGGCCACATTGGACAGCTCGAGGGTGATGTGTCCGGAGAAGCCGGGGTCGATGAAACCTGCCGTCGAATGCGTCAGCAACCCGAGGCGCCCGAGCGACGACTTGCCCTCGAGCCGGCCCGCGAGGTAGTCGGGCAGCGAACACACCTCGAGGGTGGAGCCGAGGACGAACTCGCCGGGATGCAGCACGAACGGCTCGCCGGTGGCCGGTTCGACCAGCGTGGTGAGCTCGTCCTGGCGTTGCGCCGGGTCGATGTGGGTGTAGCGGGTGTTGTTGAAAACCCTGAAGAGGCTGTCGAGCCGGACGTCGACACTCGACGGCTGGACGAGAGCCGGGTCGAAGGGGTCGATCGACAGGCGTCCGGCGGAAACCTCGGCACGGATATCGCGGTCGGAGAGCAACACGTCTGCGAGCGTATCGGACCGGATCGCCCGCGGCGGCGGGACGGGCTCGGCGACGCGGGGCCAACGGGCAGATGAACGGTCGGAGTCGCGTGCTGGGTACTTGAGGTCAGTCGGGTTCCAGGGGTCGCCGATTCAGGTCAGATGACCTATCGTCGTGCCCGGCGCCGGTCACGCGGCGCTTCCAACCGGTCACATAGCTTGTCGGGGAAAGAGAATATGGGCGCTCATTCGGGTCATTCATCGGCGTCGGCACATCGGCGGAAACGCCTGGGGCTGGTGGTGATCGGGGTGATATTGAGTCTGGTGGTGTCGTTCGGTGGCGAGAAGGGTGTGGCCGGTATCGCAGCGGCGGCACCACATTCCGCGCCCGCCCCCACACCGGGACAACCACGGCCCGAGCCGCCGACGCCGGGCTCGACTCCCAAGGAGTGCGTCGGATCACGGTTCGCCACCTTCGGCGCGATCTACGACGCGATCTTCGACTCGCTGCTTCCGGTGCTGCCGCAGAACGTGCGGGACAGTTCGACGCAGATCAAGGCGGCGGCGCACCGCGACATGGACGGGATGCGGATCTCCACGCTCGCGATCTCGAATCATCCCTATGACATGGGAGCCAACGAGAAGTCGCCGATCATGACCTACCGCGAACCCATTTCGCAGTGGATCGTCACTCAGCTCATCAATGTTCGCAACGGCAAGACCGCCGACGCGATGACCGTGGAGAACCTCACGGTGGCCCAAGCGGTGGAGACCGTCTACCTCTATCTGTATGTGACGGTGCTGGTTCCGCTGACCATCGTGCGGCGCACCATCCCCTCGATCGCCACGGTCGCCGGCCCCATCACGGTTGGAACCCTGCTCACCCTTCCGATTCTCCTGGGCGTGTTCGCCACCAACCAGTTGTTCTCGGCGTTGAGCAAGGGCCTGGTGAACGCGTGCATCGTCTCGGTCACCAAGGAGCAGAAGGATCGCGCCGGAAAGCCGGTCAAGGATCTGCGCTTCGCGTGGGCGGTTCCCGGCATCGTCCGCGACATCGCCAACCAGGTCTCCATGGCCGACCCGCAAACCTGCCCGGCCATCGGCACGCTCCCGTTGTCCCGCATCGTGACCCGGACGTCGAACTACCTGCAGGCGATCAACCGAAACCCGGTCACCGACCGTCAGATCCGGCAGATCACCGGCCAGGTGCAGCAGTTCATGAAGACCACCCGAGTCAACCAGAACCTGATTCCGGCCGACCCGGCCGACTTCAACACACCGGAGTACGTGATCTCACAGATCGGCGTGCTGATCCCCTACGTCGGCGGCGCACCGCTGGACGTGGTGATCGGGTTGAACCACAACAAGAATCAGGGCGCCGACTTCGCGGCGACAGAGCCGCTGTGGGATCTGTCGGTCACCAAGACGCTGACCGCGGCGTACTACGCGTACGCGCTCACCACTCACGTGATCGAGTTGGCGTGGGAGAACGGCGGAACCGATCCCGCGGCGTCGCTACTCAACGATCTGTTCCCTGGTCTCGGCATCACGTCGGACATGATCCCGCACGGCACAGGCATTCTGGGAGCACCCAACCTGTACGGACTCGTGGTGTACCACAACGTTCTTCGCTCGATGTGTTTGAGCGAGGACCGCAAGCCCGCCAAGCCGGGCACCGCGGTGTCGACGGTGCGCTGGTAGGGGTGCGCCGGGGGTGACGCCGCCCGCCTCTCGCGCCTAACGCACCACGCGTTCGGAGATCCGGAGGATCAGACGCGTCGGCACGAAACGGCCCATCACCGCGCCGATCCGGTTCTGCAGCCCGTCCACCACGCTCGGTTTGCCGGCATCGAGGGCGCGCAGCGCGGTGTCGACCACCTGCGTGGTGGAACGCTTGGCACCCGCCGCGGCATTGTCGGTACCGACAACATCGAAGAACCCGGTGTCGGTGGCGCCCGGGCACAATGCGAGCACACGCACGCCGCTCTGCTTGCCCTCCCACCACAGCGCCTCACTCAACGAGAGCACGTAGGCCTTGGTGGCCGCGTACACGGCCATCCGCGGAACCGGTTGGAAGGCAGCGGTACTCGCGACGTTGATGATGACACCGGAGCCACGCTCGGCCATCTGGGCGAGGTATGCGGGCTCTTCAAGGTTGAGCGGGCAATGCCTGGTCAGCGGACCGGCGTGTCGGTGACGTAAGGCGCCCCTGGTCTCCGGAAATCTGGATGTTGCGAA